>NZ_JASHKU010000004.1:0-422496 GCF_030056875.1 Rhodococcus sp. IEGM 1351
TCGAGAAGGCCACGAAAACTCGAGCCGACACGCCGAGCTAACAAAGTACTACTAGGGCTCTGCGTCGGAAGATCACGTCGTCGCTCATGGCGACATCGTGCCCCACCCCGCAGAAGTGATTGGTTCGCTCACCTGGGCTTTCGCGGAGCCTGTGGATAGAGGTCGGCGTGTGGACAACAGCATCCGCGTGGATTTTGGCCAGACGCGCGGAAATTGCGGGCGCATCTGGCCAATGTCTCCGCAGACGGGCGAATCCGCTAGCCGAACCGCGATTCCAGTGCGCGCCGGTCGATCTTCCCCGGACCTCTGAGGGGGAGGGTGTCGACGAGGTGCAGTTCGCGTGGGGCGGCGGTGGGGTCGAGCGTGAATTCGACGAAGGAACGGAGTTCGGCGAGTGTCGGTTCGGTGCCGGGCTCGGCGACGACGACGGCGGTGACGCGGCGCCCCAGTCGCTCGTCGGGGAGGCCGATCACCGCGCATTCCCGGACGGCGGGGTGCGCGACGAGAGCCGCCTCGACCACCTGCGGGACGACGGTGAGACCGCCGGTGGAGATGGCTTCGTCGAGTCTGCCGGAGATGCCGAGGACGTCGTCGGTGACGGCGCCGGCGTCGTCGGTGCGGAACCAGCCGGGTTCGGCGAACGCCGGATGGTCGGGGAGTCCGCGGTAACCGGATGCGAGCATGGGCCCGCCGAGGAGGACACGGCCGTCACCGTCGATCCGTACTCGGGCACCGCCGAGGGGAACCCCGTCGTACACGCACCCGCCGCACGTCTCGCTCATTCCATACGTACGGACGACGGTGATGCCGGCGTCTACGGCGCGACGCAGGACGGGGGCGGGGGTCGCGGCTCCGCCGAGGAGCACGGCGTCGAGTGCGGCCAGCGACGCCACGGCTTCGGGGTGGTCGAGGGCCTTGACCAGCTGGGTCGGAACGAGCGAGGTGTAGCGGCGGGGACCGCTCATCGACGCGACAGCGGCAGGAAGCACACCGGGGTCGAAGCCGTCGGTCACGTCGATCACCACCGGCTCGGTGCCGGCGAGGACACTGCGCAGCAATACCTGCATACCCGCGATGTGGTGGGCGGGAAGGGCCAGCAGCCAGGAGCCCGGACCGCCGAGCCGCGCGTGCGTCGCGTCACCGCTGGCGCGGAGGGCGGCCGCGGACAGCATGGCCCCCTTCGGCACTCCCGTCGTGCCGGACGTCGCGACCACGAGGGCGACACCGTCGTCGATCGGCTCCCCGGGGTGCAACGCGTCCGTCAGTCGGCGGGTCTCCCGCTCGTCCGCGGCGGGGACGGGGAGCACGGCCGGGCCGGTTCCGTCGAGGATCGCCGACAGTTGCGGCAGGATGCCGAGAACCCCGACGCCCGACGGGACGGGCAGGACCTGCAGTTCGCTCACTGGGCAGGCCCGGCCAGCGGCCAGCCGCCTGCGGCGAGGTTGCTGCGCACCCGGTCTACGTCCGACTCCAGCGGCAACTCGTCGGTGACCTTGGTGATGAGCACCTGGATGTCGGTCTTCTCGATGGGCAGGTCGCCCTCCTCGACGAGGGCGTCGGCGACGGCGTCCACCTCGTCTTCCGACAGACGGCGGGTGAGCAGCGCGAACAACGGAATGTAGTCCTGCTCGGGCACGCCGTTCGGGTAGCCGGCTCGCAGCCAGCCGATGATGGAGGAGAGGAACGGTGGAAGGCTCATGGCTAGCCGGCGTCGCGGGTTTCTTCCGTGTCGCCGGAGCCGTCGCCGCATTCGGCGTCGGGTCCGACCGGCCACCCTCCGGCCTCGAGGTTCGCCGTCACCCGGGCAACGTCCTCCTCGGACGGTTCCTCGTGGGTGATCTCGCTGATGAGACGGCGGATGTTGTCGTAGTCGACGTGGCGTTCGGGTGTCTCGTGGGCCGTCTCGATGGACAGCGCAACGACCTGTTCGATCTCCTCGTCGGTGAGACGGCGACGCAGCACGGCCAGCAACGCGAAATGGTCCTTCGCCGGGATTCCCTCGGGGTACCCGGCGCGTAGCCAGTCGAGCACGGAGCGAAGTGAATTCTTGGGCACGCGTTCGGCCTCTTTCGTCGATGGAACGGGACTCGCGGTCGCCGCTCAGAAGATGTGGATACCGAAGCTGCTGGCCAAAAAGCCCTGCATCAAGAGAAGTATCCCAGTGATGATCGCGATCAGCACCACGGCGAAGCAGGCCCAGGCGCCGATCCGGCCTGCGAAGGTCGGCTGCGAGACTCCCTCACCGGTGTCCGTGCCGCCGAGCGACCGGAGTCCGAGCGCGAAGATCGCGGGGAGGCCCGCGCCGAACAGCAGTCCGACGAGGATGACCTGCCAGAGCGAGTGGATGGTGGTGGTCAGCAGTGTCATGGCGAGCCCCTCAGCGGTTCGTGGCGGGACCGGCGGAGTCCGCGGTCTCGGCCACGCCCGGTTCGATGGGTTCGGCGGGAACGTCGGTCTCGCCCGACTCCCATTCGGCGTTGACGTTGCCGGACGTCACCGGCTGCAGCCGGGAGCGCAAATACATGAACCCGGCGAGCACGATCAGGGCGGCGAACACGACGAGAACACCGGGCAGACCGCCGATCATGTGGGCGATGACCCAGCACACGGCTCCCACGATCGCCGCGGACGGCAGGGTGACCAGCCACGCGACGGCCATGCGTCCGGCGATGCCCCAGCGGACCTCGGCGCCCGTGCGGCCGAGGCCGGTGCCGAGGATGGAGCCGGTCGCGACGTGCGTGGTGGACAGCGGCAGTCCGAGGTGGCTGGACGTCAGGATGATGGCGGCGGACGAAGACTCCGCGGCCATGCCCTGGGGAGCGGCGATCTCGACGAGTCCCTTACCGAGCGTGCGGATGATGCGCCAGCCGCCGAGGTAGGTGCCGAGCGCGATGGCGATCGCACAGCTGAGCTTCACCCAGAACGGCATCTCGTCCTCGGCGGACAGGGACCCGTGCGCGACGAGTGCGAGGAAGATCACGCCCATCGTCTTCTGGGCGTCGTTGGTTCCGTGGGCCAGCGACACCAGGGACGCGGAACCGATCTGACCGATGCGGAACCCGTGTTCCTTGGTGTCCTCCGGCACGCCGGAGGTGATCCGGTAGACCAGCTTGGTGCCCGCGGTGGCGACCAGTGCTGCGACCACGGGGGCGAGGACGGCGGGCACGACGACCTTGCTGAGCACGCCGCCCCACTCGACACCGCTCATGCCGATGGATGCCATGGCCGCACCGATCAGTCCGCCGAACAGCGCGTGGGACGAGCTCGACGGCAGGCCCAGCAGCCACGTCGCCAGATTCCAGATGATGCCGCCGACCAGGCCGGCGAACACGATGAGCAGCAGATCCTCGCCGCCCACTTCTCCCAGATTCACCACGCCCTTGGCAACTGTCGCCGCAACCTCCACGGACAGGAACGCGCCGACCAGATTCAACGATGCGGAGAGCGCGACAGCGGCCTTGGGTCGCAGAGCTCCCGTCGCGATCGAGGTGGCCATTGCATTGCCGGTGTCGTGAAAGCCGTTCGTGAAATCGAAAGCGAGGGCGGTGACGACCACCACCAGGAGAACTACGAGCTCTGCGGTCACACCCAGATTGTGCGGATTTCAACCGAAAATGTACAGCTGACGTCCGGTGTCCAGGATCACTCCTGCGTATGGCTTCCCGTCAGTTCTCACCCTTCGGACGGGAGTCGCGGCGGATGGGGTGATCCTCCGGAATCTGCACCAGAACGATCGGGATTCCGTCGGGGTCCGCGATCCACATCTCGAACAGCCCCCACGGTTCCTGCCGGGCCTCGCGGTCGATCTTCACCCCGGCGAGAACAAGCTCGGTCTGGACCGCGGTGAGGTCGCGAACCTGCAGCCACAGGGCGCCGTCGAAGGAGGACGACTCACCGGTTCCGCCGTGCGCGGCAACCTCGATCAGACCCTGACCGGCGAAGAACACCGTGCCCCCGGGGTATTCGCGGGCGGTGGCGAGCCCGAGGATGTCACGGTAGAAGCCCAGTGTCGTCGTGTAGTCGCGCGGCCGCAGAATCGTCCTGCTGCTGAGGATCTCCACCCGTCACCCTCCTTCGCCGGGCCGGGCTTCGTGTCCCGTCCGGCCGTGTGTGCGTCGATCTTCCTTCATCTCCGCCTCGAACAGGTGCCGTCGTCCGTCGGCGAGTTCGTGACGTGCGCCCCGCTCGTGCTCGCGCAGCGGCGACCAGTAGTGATCGTCGAACTCTTCGACGAGCTGGAACGTCCACCGGCCCTCGACGACGTTGCGTCCCACGAGTTCGGTCTCCACCCGGTCCGCGACGGCCGCGTGTCCCGCGGCGCGGAGCGCGTCTACGGCTTCGCCGAGCTGAAGATCGGCGTGGCCGATCAGTTGATGGAACGAGTAGAGGTGCCCGCGGGCACGCTCGACCGTTTCGAGGGCCTCCGACAACTTCCCGAGCGCGGCGACGGTGTCGTCGCTCACTCCGGGCGGACGGCGGTGTTCCGGTGCGGGGACCTCGCGGTCGATGCTCATGTGGGTCAGTGTGCCCGAATCGGAGACGTCGCGTGCCCTCTCCTGCCGAGGCGACGAATCCGCCCGCGTATTTCACCCTCGGAGGGTCTACTCGTGCGTGACCGCCCGGTGCTGGACTGGATCGACAGCATCGGACGACGAGGGGACCGGGCCATGAAATCGAGCGTGACAGGCGAGCCGATAGCGGGCGGCGAATCGTTACCGTTCCCGCCGACGCCGTCGGGAAGCGTCGCCGGCCGGACCATGCAGGAGTCCGTGTACAGCCCACTTCCGAAGAAGCGGCGGCTTTCCGACGACGCCCCGAACATTCTGGTCGTCCTCATCGACGACGCCGGGCCCGGTCTGCCGAGTGGCCTCGGCGGTGAGGTGAACACCCCGACGCTCGACGCAATGTTGCAGGACGGTGTCGGGTACAACCGATTCCATACGACCGCGATGTGTTCGCCGACCCGCGCGTCGCTGCTGACCGGACGCAACCACCATCGCGTCGGCAACGGGCAGATCGCCGAGCTGGCCAACGACTGGGACGGCTACTCCGGCCACATCCCGAGGTCGAGTGCGACGGGGCCCGAGGTGCTGCGCCACTACGGGTATAGCACTGCCGCTTTCGGGAAATGGCACAACACGCCGGCCGAGGAGACCACCGCAGCCGGTCCGTTCGACAACTGGCCGACGGGTCTCGGGTTCGAGTACTTCTACGGCTTCCTCGCCGGCGAGGCGTCGCAGTACGAGCCGAACCTGGTGCGGAACACGACGGTGGTGCTGCCTCCGAAGACCCCGGAGCAGGGCTACCACCTCAGTGAGGATCTCGCGGACGACGCCATCGGCTGGCTGCGCAGGCACAAGGCGTTCGACGCCGACAAACCGTTCTTCATGTACTGGGCCAGCGGCTGTCTGCACGGACCGCACCACATCATGAAGCCGTGGGCCGACAAGTACGCCGGGAAGTTCGACCACGGCTGGGATGCCTACCGGGAGCGGGTTTTCACGAGGGCGAAGGAGAAGGGCTGGATTCCCCCCGAAGCGGAGCTGACCGACCGGGACCCGACGATGGCCGCATGGGACGACATTCCCGACGACGAGAAACCGTTCCAGCGCCGGCTGATGGAGGTCGCGGCCGGGTATGCCGAGCACTGCGACGTCCAGGTGGGCAGGCTGTTCGACGAGCTCGACCGTCTGGGGTACCGGGACGACACGCTGGTCCTGTACATCTGGGGCGACAACGGCTCGTCCGGTGAGGGGCAGAACGGCACGATCAGTGAACTGTTGGCGCAGAACGGTATTCCTACCACACCTGCCCAGCACATCGCGGCCCTCGAGGAACTCGGTGGCCTCGACGTCCTGGGGTCGCCGAAGACCGACAACATGTATCACGCGGGCTGGGCGTGGGCGGGCAGCGCACCGTACAAGGGGATGAAGCTGCTGGCCTCCCATCTCGGCGGCACCCGCAACCCGATGGTCGTCCGGTGGCCGGCGAAGGTGGCACCGGACCCGACGCCCCGTACGCATTTCCTGCACTGCAACGACGTGGTGCCGACGCTCTATGACATCGTCGGGATCACTCCGCCACGGACGGTGAACGGTGTTCCGCAGGATCCGGTGGACGGCGCCAGCTTCGCGCAGACGCTCGTCGAACGCGGCGCCACCGGGGGAAAGCTCACTCAGTACTTCGAGATCATGGGCAGCCGGGCGATCTACCACGACGGCTGGATGGCGTCCGCGTTCGGGCCACGCGCACCCTGGGCGGCGGGTGTGCCCGGTGGCATCCGCGACTGGAGCCCGGACGACGATGTGTGGGAGCTCTACAACCTGGACGAGGACTGGACCCAGAACCGGGACCTCTCCGAGCAGCATCCGCGGAAGCTGGCGCAATTGCGGGAACTGTTCGCGATCGAGGCCGCGAAGAACAACGTGCTCCCCGTCGGCGGCGGGCTGTGGGTCATCGCGCTGCATCCCGAGCAGCGGATCACGACGCCGTACACGAGCTGGGAGTTCTCCGGCGACACGATCCGTATGCCCGAGTTCTGCGCTCCCGCGCTGGGGAACAAGAACAACCGGGTCACCCTCGACCTCTCCGCTCCGGACAATCCGAGCGGAGTGCTCTACGCGCTGGGGAGTAACGCCGGCGGACTCACGTGTTTCGTCGACGACGGCTACCTCTGTTACGAGTACAACCTGTTCATCCTGATGCGCACCAAGATTCGTTCGACCGTGCCGATCCCGCCGGGCACCCGCACGGTGCAGGTGGTCACGGAGTTCGTCGAGACGCGGCCCGGTGGCCCGCTGAACGTGAAGCTCTGCGTCGACGGCAGTGTCGTCGGGGAGGGGCAGGTGCCGGTGAGCGTGCCGTTGCTGTTCACAGCCAACGACTGTCTCGACGTCGGCACCTGCCTCGGGTCCCCGGTGTCGCTGGACTACTACGACCGGGCGCCGTTCCCGTTCAACGGCACCATCGACCGCATGGCGGTCGAGTACACGTAGGGGATCTCAGAAATACCAGGGGTACGGCTTCCAGTCCGGTTCACGCTTTTCGAGGAACGAATCGCGGCCCTCGACGGCCTCGTCCGTCATGTACGCCATGCGGGTTGCCTCGCCGGCGAACAGTTGCTGACCGACGAGGCCGTCGTCCTGCAGGTTGAACGCGTACTTGAGCATGCGTTGGGCCTGCGGGGACTTGCCGTTGATCTTGGTGGCCCAGTCGATCGCGACGTCCTCGAGTTCGGCGTGGTCGACGACCCTGTTGACGGCGCCCATCTGGTGCATCTCCTCCGCGGTGTACGTCTCACCGAGGAAGAAGATCTCGCGGGCGAACTTCTGGCCGACCATCTTGGCGAGGTAGGCGCTGCCGTACCCGCCGTCGAAGCTGCCGACGTCGGCGTCGGTCTGCTTGAAACGGGCGTGTTCGCGGCTGGCGAGGGTCAGGTCGCAGACCACGTGCAGGCTGTGACCGCCGCCCGCGGCCCAGCCGTTGACGAGGCAGATGACGACCTTCGGCATGAACCGGATCAGCCGCTGGACCTCGAGGATGTGGAGACGTCCGGCGCGGGCCTTGTCGACGGTGTCCGCGGTTTCGCCTTCCGCATACTGGTATCCGCTGCGTCCGCGGATGCGCTGGTCGCCGCCGGAGCAGAACGCCCACCCCTCGTCCTTGGGGCTCGGACCGTTGCCGGTGAGCAGCACGGCGCCCACGTCGGACGTCATCCGGGCGTGGTCGAGCGCCTGGTACAACTCGTCGACGGTGTGCGGGCGGAAGGCGTTGCGCACTTCGGGACGGTCGAACGCCACCCGGACGATTCCCTGGGTGACATGCCGGTGGTAGGTGATGTCGGTCAGGTTCTCGAAACCGGGAACCGGTCGCCAGTGCTGCGGGTTGAAAGTCACGGCTCCGAGGTTATCGGGTGCGGTTGGCGGGTGTCCGCGCGCGCACGAGTTTGCCCGGGTTTACCGTGCAGGTATGAGCGAACAGGCTGCCGACGTCACCCGTCTCGACGGCAAGGGCGACGACGAGTACGAGCACCACGGCGGGTTCCCCAAGTACGAGCCGGTGACGCCCGGTCCGGACTGGCCGCGGTTCGTCGAGGGAATGCGCACGTTGCAGGACCTCGCGGTGTCGGTCGACGCCCCGGACGACGTGCTCGCGCAGGCCGCGGACCAGGTGGAGAAGCTGGCCGAACTGCTCGGACCGCACGTCGTTCCCGAGGGGCGGTCGCCGGCGGGCCGCACGATCGAGCTGCCGGGCCGGGGGAGTCTCCTCATGCCGCCGTGGAACATCGAGAAGTTCGGGCCCGAGGGCGTGCGCAGTGCGGGCATGTTCCGGCGCTACCACCTCGGGGGCAACGGTGCCGCGCACGGCGGCACGCTGCCGCTGCTGTTCGACGACCTGATGGGCATGATCGTCCACGCGTACGGGCGGCCCATCAGCCGCACCGCCTACCTGCATGTGAACTACCGCGCGATCACACCGCTCGACACGCGGCTGACCGTCGAGGGCAGCGTCGACCGCGTGGAGGGTCGCAAGACGTTCATCACCGCACGGTTGATGCAGGACGACACGTTGCTCGCCGACTGCGAGGCCCTCATGCTCCAGTTGCTGCCCGGGCAGCCCTGACGTCGTGACGTCCCTGCCCTCCCTGGAGGAGGTCCTGGCCGATGCCGTCGTGGTGAGTCTGCCCATGCGCGTGCGGTTCCGCGGCATCACGACGCGAGAAGCGTTACTGCTGCGCGGTCCCGCGGGGTGGGGCGAGTTCGCGCCGTTCCCCGAGTACGCGGACGACGAGGCGGCGCACTGGTTGCAGTCGGCGATCGAGGACGCCTGGCTCGGGCCGCCGCCCGCGGTACGAACGCGAGTGCCGATCAACGCCACCGTCCCCGCCGTCGACGCCGCCCGGGTGCCCGCCGTGCTCGAGCGTTACCCCGGTGCCCGAACCGCGAAAGTGAAAGTGGCCGAACGTGGTCAGACGCTCGACGACGACGTCGCGCGGGTGCGGGCGGTCCGCGCACTCGTTCCGAACGTGCGCGTCGACGCGAACGGGGGGTGGTCGGTCGACGAGGCCGAGACCGCGCTGCGGGCCCTGACCGTCGACGGTCCGCTCGAATACGCCGAGCAGCCGTGCGCGAGCGTGCCCGAGCTGGTGGAGGTCCGCAGGCGGATGCCCGACGTGCGGGTGGCCGCCGACGAGAGCATCCGGCGCGCCGAGGATCCGCTGAAGGTCGTGCGGGCCGGCGGTGCCGACGTGGCCGTCGTGAAGGTCGCCCCGCTCGGGGGAATGCGGCGGCTGCTGTCGCTCGCGGACGAGTTGTCTTCGTACGGTGTGCCGGTGGTCGTGTCGAGCGCCCTGGACACCGCTGTCGGTATCGCCGCCGGTGTCGCCGCTGCCGCCGCCCTCCCCGAATTGCAGTTCGCCTGCGGTCTGGGTACCGGGGGACTCTTCGAGGCGGACGTGGCCCGCCCCCGCGAACCGGTCGACGGCGAACTCACCGTCGACGCGGTGGCACCCGACGTCGAACGCGTCACGGCTCTCGCCGCGTCCGCGGAGCGTTCACGCTGGTGGATCGAGCGGGCCCGCCGGTGCCATGGCCTGCTCGAACAACGCGGAGTCCGGTTTTTCGTATAGTGTCTGCCGGACCTGATCGCTCAGTCAATACGGAGGCATTGAAAGTGGTTGCAGCTCTGAACGAAACCCTGCTCGACGAGTCGCGCGTTCCTGCGGTCATCGCAGACGTCCAGGCTCTCATCGACGCGGAGGTTTCGGACAAGTCGGGGGCCTCGGGACTGGCACTCAAGGGTGGATACGGCGCGGTCAAGAAGGTGGGACCGTCGATCGTGCCGGACGCCATCGAGGGCCTGCTGCCGGCATTCGTCACCAAGCTCGAGCCGTACTGGCAGGCCTTCACCGCCAGCGGTGAGGCGGGATTCTCCGAGTACCTGGTCGCGCGTGGCGAGGAGGTCGCGGACTCGCTCCTCGGTGTGACCGACGAGCGCATCGAGGGCAGCGACCGCGGTGCTGTCAAGAAGGTGTACTCGTCGCTGCGTCCGTCGGCGAAGAAGAATGTGATCGAGGCACTTCCGCGTCTGGGCGCCCTCGTTCAGAAGCACGCCAACTGAGAACCCAGGTGAGTGGCCCGGCGCGCCCCGGCGTGCTGTGCCACTCACCTGTGGTCAGTTGGCAGCGTGGCCGTGGCGCCAGTACCCGGTGAACGAGATGTCGGACTTCGGGATGCGGCGCTCGTTCACGAGGTGGCGTCGCAGCGCCGTCGTCAGCTCGCTCTCGCCGGCCACGAACGTGTAGGACGGCCCGGTCGGCAGCTCCGCCTGTTTCACGGTGTCGAGTGCGAGCACTCCCGGACGGGCATCGGCGTCCTCGCGCACCAGCCAGTGCACGTTCACGCCGTCACCCACCGAAACTTCTCGAGCGTCTTCGGCATCGGGAATCTCGACGAACACTTCGGCCCGCAGGTCCCGCGGTGCCGAACGCAGGATCCCGACGATGGCGGGAAGCGCGCTCTCGTCACCGACGAGCAGCTGCCACTCGGCGTCCGGCGTCGGGTTGTAGATCAGCCCCTCGTCGAGGATCGCCACCTCGTCACCGGCCGCGGCCGAGTTGGCCCACGCCGACGCGGGACCGAGGTCGCCGTGCGAGGCGAAGTCGATGTCGATCTCGGTGCTGTCGCCGAACGTTCCCGATCCCGCCAACCGGATCTCGCGGATCGTGTAGTTGCGCACGACCGGCCGGGTGTCCTTGGACATCAGCTTGTACTGCGCGTACCAGAGGTTGCTCGCGCTGGTCGGTAACCGCAGCGTGCTCTGTCCCCGCTGGGGGATGAACATCCGGAACCACTGGTCGAACCCCATCGGGCTGACGGAGTCGAGTTCCTCGCCCGCGATGGTGACGCGGACGAAGTTCGGGCTGATCTGCTTGCCCGCCACGACGCGTGCGGACGCGATCCGGCGACTCTGAGGTTTGACGAACTTGCTGCGTTGAGCCATGGCGTCGGTTACTCCCCCGGTAGCGGTGCGATTTGTCAGGTAAGCCTAACCAATCGATCCGTTAGGCGGGGCGATGCGGTCGGTCGAGCCTCACGACCTTCGGCGGCAGACCCCACTCGTTGCGGCCGAGCCGGCTGAGCGGGGCGAGTTCCGCGAAGTCCGGAAGTCCGTCGTCGGCGAGCGCCTCGGGCCGCACCGCGACCGTCACGACGTCGCCCATCACCACGAACGAATCACCGACAGGAATCACCTGGTGCAGGGTGCACTCGATGGCGACCGGCGAACCCGCGACCCGCACGGGACGGACCCGCTCACTGGGTTCGGTGTCGATGCCCAGCGCAGCGAACTCGTCGACCTCGCTGTCGAACGTGGCGGAACTGGCGTTGACCGTCGAGATCAGCGGCTCGGTCGCCACGTTGATCACGAACTCTCCCGTCGCCTCGATGTTGCGGAGGCTGTCCTTGCGGGTCACCGACGTGAACTGCACCACCGGCGGGTGGGTGCTGGACACAGAGAAGAAGCTGTACGGGGCCAGGTTGGCCACCCCGTCCGCCGAGACGGTGGACACCCACGCGATCGGCCGGGGCACGATCGAGGCGGTCAGCACCTGATACATGCGGTGTGGGGGAAGTTCGGCGGGATCGAAGACTGTGCGCATGCGTTCATGGTGTCAGCGCCTGCGATGTGGCCGTGAACTCACCCGGCGAGGTCGCCGGGCGGGGGTGCCGGAGGATCTGACACTCTTGATGTCGTGAACCCGTCCACTGCACAAGCCACCGCGGTCGTCGACGAACTGGTCCGCGGGGGAGTACGCGAGGTCGTGCTCTGCCCGGGTTCGCGCAACGCGCCGCTGGCGTTCGCCCTGCAGGCCGCCGACCTCGAGGGCAGGCTCCGTCTGCACATGCGCATCGACGAACGCACCGCGGGATTCCTCGCGCTCGGCCTGGCCGTGGCCGGCAAGCGTCCCGTCCCGATCGTCATGACGTCCGGCACCGCCGTCGCCAATCTCGGACCCGCGGTCCTCGAGGCGAACTACGCCCGGGTGCCGCTCGTGGTGCTCAGCGCCAACCGCCCGTACGAGATGCTCGGCACGGGCGCCAACCAGACCATCGAACAACTCGGTCTGTTCGGCAGCCAGGTGCGCGCGACCATCAGCCTGGGCCTGGCCGAGGACGATGCCCGGCAGAACAGCCAGTGGCGTTCGGCCGTGTGCCGGGTCCTCGCCGCAGCGCGCGGCACGAGGTCGGGCAACGCCGGTCCCGTGCACTTCGACATCCCGCTCCGGGAACCGCTCGTCCCCGACGTCCACGCGCAGGGTCCGGTCCCGCAGGGACGACCGGGCGGGGCGGCGTGGACCACCACCCAGCACGCGACGCTCGACGTGCCGATGGACCTCGACCTCACCCTCGACACCATCGTGATCTCCGGGCACGGGTCCGCCCTGCGGCCCGAACTCGCCGGACTGCCGACGGTCGCCGAGCCGACCGCGCCGCTGCACGGCATCCCGGTGCATCCGATGGCGTTGCCGCAGCTCAAACCGCGGCAGGCCGTCATCACCGGACGCCCCACCCTCCACCGGTCCGTGTCGAAGGTCCTCGCCGATCCGGCGGTGGCCGTCTACGCGCTCACCACCGGCCCCCGCTGGCCCGACGTGTCCGGCAACGTGCTGGCCACCGGAACCCGGGCGGTCGTGTCCGGTGAACCCGACCGGGCCTGGATCAATCGCTGCCGCACGCTGTCCGAACACACCGACAAGGCGGTGCGCGCACAGCTCGCCGCCCACCCGAAGGCGACGGGACTGCACGTGGCGGCCGCCGTCATGGACGCCCTGACAGACGGTGACCAGTTGCTGCTCGGGGCGTCCAACCCCGTGCGGGACGCCGCGCTCGTCAGCTATCCGGCGCCGAAGATCCGGGTGCTGTCCAACCGGGGTGTCGCCGGCATCGACGGCACCGTGTCCGCGGCCGTCGGGGCGGCGCTGGCCTACGAGGAGGGGCGGACGGTGGCCCTGCTCGGCGACCTGACGTTCCTGCACGACGCGTCCGGGCTGCTCATCGGCTCGGGCGAACCGCGGCCCCGGGACCTGACCATCGTGGTCGCCAACGACGACGGTGGCGGCATCTTCGAACTGCTCGAGCAGGGCGATCCGCAGTACGCCGGGGTGTTCGAGCGGGTCTTCGGTACTCCGCACGGGATGGATCTCGCCGCACTCTGTGCCGCCTACCGGGTGGAGCATCACCTGGTGGGTCTGGGTGAGCTGTCGACGCGGCTGAGCGCGCCCGACGCGCCCGGCGACCGCGGAATCCGGGTGCTCGAGGTGACCACCGAACGTTCCGGGCTGCGCGAACTGCACGCCGCGGTGCGGGCACAACTGTGAATGCGCGGGTGTCGCGGCGCGTCCGGCGGGGGGTGCTGGTGGCGGTGATCGGCATCTCGGTCCTGGCCGTGCTCCTCGTACTGGCCGCCTGGCGCAACGACCACACCATCCAATCCGACCGGGGCGTGGCCACGGCGGAGGTGCTGTCGGCGGGCTCGCTGCGGTCGGCTATCAGCTTCGTCACCCCTGACGGGGTGACGCACAACCCCGAACTGGGCGTGCTGTACCCGACGAAGCTCACGGTGGGGCAGCGCATCGACGTCGAGTACGCGCGCAGCGACCCCGACCTGGTGCGGGTGTCCGGGCGCGACGCCAGCGTCGCCGTCGTCCCCGCCGGTTCGCTGATCGTCGTGACCTGGCTGATCGCGGGACCGGTGATCTGGTACCTGCGGCGGCGGGAGAGTTCGGCGGAGGCCCAGCCGGCAGTGTCATCCTGAGTTTCCCGGAACTTCGCGCGACGGTCACGTCGATCTCGCTGCTGTGACCACGAGCACTGCCACGCTGAGCGCGTGAGAGTAGCCATCGTCGCGGAATCGTTTCTTCCCAACATGAACGGTGTGACCAACTCGGTGCTGCGGGTTCTCGACCATTTGCAGCGCACCGGACACCAGGCGATGGTCGTCGCCCCGGACACGGTCGGATCGCAGACGTCCGCGCCGACCGAACACGGCGGCGTACCCGTCTACCGGGTGCCTGCGGTGATGGTGCCGAAGGTCAGTTCGCTCCCGGTGGGTCTGCCGCAGCCCGGACTCACCGCCGCGCTGCGGGCGTTCGACCCCGACGTCGTGCATCTGGCGTCACCGTTCCTCCTCGGTGCGGGCGGGCTGGGTGCGGCGCACCGGCTCGACGTCCCCACGGTCGCGGTGTACCAGACGGACGTGGCGGGTTTCGCCGAGAGCTACGGCCTCGGCATCACCAGTCGCGCGGCGTGGGCCTGGACGCGTCGCATCCACCGGGGCTGCACGCGCACTCTCGCGCCGTCCACGTCGGCGGTCGAGGCGCTCGCCGAGCAGCGGATTCCGAGGGTCTATCGCTGGGCGCGCGGCGTGGAGACCACTCGATTCGCACCGTCGCGTCGCAGCACCGGTCTGCGGGACTCCTGGCTGGGCGGCTCGGATCGGCTGGTCGTCGGATTCGTGGGCAGGCTCGCGCCCGAGAAACACGTCGAGCGGCTCGCCGCACTCGCCGGCGACCAGCGGGTGCGGCTGGTGATCGTCGGCGACGGTCCGGAGCGGGCCCGCCTGCACCGGTTGATGCCCGACGCGGTGTTCACCGGGCAGCTCGGCGGTGTGGAGCTCGCGGAGGCCTACGCGAGCCTGGACGTCTTCGTCCACCCCGGCGAGCACGAGACGTTCTGCCAGGCGGTGCAGGAGGCGCTGTCCAGCGGGGTGCCGGTGATCGGACCGGATGCCGGGGGTCCGCGGGATCTGGTCGCGCACTGCCGCAACGGCTACCTGCTTCCGGTCGACCGGTTCGGCGAACTGCTGCCGAGCGCCGTCGACGCACTGCGCGACCGCCGCATGCGCGCCCGCTTCGGTGAGGCCGCCCGGCAGTCGGTGCTGCACCGCACGTGGCCTGCGATCTGCGACGAGTTGCTGGGTCACTACGCGGCGGTTGTGGGCGGGCAGGACTTTCGCGAGTCCCGGGCGGCCTGACCAGCGGATCGAAACCGGTGGGGAATTCGAGAGGCCGTCTCGTGGTTGCCCGGAGTATGGCGAAGTACAAGACTGTCAATCCCGCGACCGGTGAAACCGTCCGGGAATTCACGACCTTGGACGATGCAGGAGTGGAGTCGGCGCTCTCCCGCGCCCACAACGGATATCTCGACTGGCGGACGACCGCCGCCGAGGAACGCGCCCGGATTCTGGGCCGAACCGCCGATCTCTACGCGGAGCGCGAAGACGAACTGGCGCGGATGATCGCCCTCGAGATGGGCAAACCCGTCCGGGAGGCCAAGGGCGAAGTCAAGCTCTCGTCGGCGATCTACCGCTACTACGCGGACAACGGCCCCGCGCTGCTCGAGGCGGAACGGCTCGACGTGCCGGGTGCGGACGAATCGGTGGTCTACCGCAGGCCGATCGGTGCGCTCGTCGGCGTGATGCCGTGGAACTACCCGTACTACCAGGTCGCCCGCTTCGCGGCGCCGAACCTCATGCTCGGCAACACCGTGCTACTCAAGCACGCCCCGAACTGTCCGCAGTCGGCACTGCTGATGGAGGAGATCTTCCGGCAGGCCGGTCTCCCGGAGGACGCCTACATCAACGTGTTCGCCACCAACGAGCAGATCGCCGACATGATCGCGGATCCGCGTGTCCAGGGCGTCTCGCTCACCGGCAGCGAGCGGGCCGGGACCAGCGTCGCCGAGACGGCGGGCCGCAACCTCAAGAAAGTGGTGCTCGAACTCGGCGGGTCCGACGTGTTCGTCGTCCTCGACACCGACGATATGGACGCCACGGTCAAGACCGCGACCCGTGCCCGCCTGTCCAACGCGGGCCAGGCCTGCAACTCTCCCAAACGTTTCATCGTGACCGAGCCGAACTACGACGAGTTCGTCTCCAAGCTCGCCGAGTCCTTCAAGGCCACCCCGACCGGCGATCCGCTCGACGCGAAGACCGTCCTCGGGCCGCTGTCCTCGCAGAGTGCCGCGGATTCGCTGATCGAGCAGATCGAGGACGCCGTCGCCAAGGGCGCGACGCTCCTCGCCGGCGGGAAGAAGATCGACGGCCCCGGCTCGTACGTCGAACCGACCCTGCTCGTCGACGTGACCCCCGAGATGCGGGCGTACAGCGAGGAACTGTTCGGGCCCGTCGGCGTCGTCTACAAGGTCGCCACCGCCGACGAAGCCGTGGAACTCGCCAACTCCTCCTCCTACGGTCTCAGCGGTTCGGTGTGGAGCACCGACCTCGACGGGGCACGTGAGGTCGCCGACCGGCTCGACGTCGGCATGGCCTTCGTCAACGAGCACGGCACCACGCTTCCCGGGTTGCCGTTCGGCGGCGTCAAGCGCTCCGGCGTCGGGCGCGAACTCGGTCCGTGGGGAATGGACGAATTCGTCAACAAGAAGCTGGTGCGGGTCTCCAAGAAGTGACCGCCTCGCCGCCGCGCCCGGCGCCGACATCGGCGCCGGGCGCGGTTGGTAGCGTTTCGGGCGTGGCAACTACACACGGTTCGCGGGCGTCGCTCGAAAAGGATCCGCACGAGGTCGCGTCGATGTTCGACGGCGTCGCGAAGCGCTACGACCTCACCAACACGATCCTGTCGTTCGGTCAGGACCGCAGTTGGCGCAAGGCGACGCGCTCGGCCCTGGCACTGAAGCCGGGGGAGCGCGTTCTCGACCTCGCGGCGGGGACCGGGGTCTCTACCGTCGAGCTCGGACGGTCGGGTGCCTGGTGTGTGGCCACCGACTTCTCCAAGGGGATGCTGCAGGCCGGCAGTGGACGCCACGTCCCGATGGTCGCGGGCGACGCGATGCACCTGCCCTACGCCGACGCCGTGTTCGACGCCGCGACCATCTCCTTCGGGCTGCGCAACGTCTCCGACTTCGACGCCGGTCTCCGCGAGATCGCCCGCGTCACCAAACCCGGCGGGCGCCTCGTCGTGAGCGAGTTCTCGACCCCGGTGTTCGGGCCGTTCCGCACGGTCTACATGGAGTACCTGATGAGGGCGCTGCCGCGGGTCGCGCGCGCCGTCAGCAGCAACCCCGACGCCTACGTGTACCTCGCGGAGTCCATCCGCGCCTGGCCGACCCAGCAGGAACTCGCGCAGCGCATCGAGGCCGCCGGGTGGCGGAACGTGCAGTGGCGCAACCTCACCGGCGGTGTGGTTGCCCTGCACCGCGCCACCCGCTGAACGTCAGCCGAACAGCGGTCGTGAGTCGACCTTCGTCGACAGCAGACCGGACGCCCGCCACGCGCGGGCGGTGAGGTCGCTGTCCTCCTCGGTGACGAGGTTGCCCATGACCCGGACCGCGATGGTCATCAGCGCACGGGACCGCATGGCCACCGGACCGGACGCGGGCAGAACCCGGGGGACGGTCAGCAGCCCGGCGAGTCGCCGCGCCACGGAGAACGCCCGGCCGTACCGCTCCCGGAGGATCGCGGGCCACAGCTCCGTCAGGTCGTCGGCGTCGAGGATTTCCGCGACCAGGCGACCGCCTTCGAGCCCGTAATCGATGCCCTCGCCGTTCAGCGGATTCACGCACGCCGCCGCGTCGCCGATGATCGCCCAGTTCCGGCCCGCGATGTGGGACACCGCACCGCCCATCGGCAGCAACGCAGACGCCACCGCGCGCAGCTCGCCGTCCCAGTTCCATTCGTCGCGCCGCTGCGCCGTGTACAGGTCGAGCAGCGGTCGCAGCGCACCCGGGGCCGGACGTTTGGCTGTGGCCAGTGTGCCGACGCCGATGTTCACCTCACCGGTGCCGAGGGGGAATACCCAGCCGTAGCCCGACTGCAGCGTCCCCGCTCCGTCCCGCAGCTCGAGGTGCGAGGTGATCCACGGGTCGGCGCTGCGGTCGGTGGCGATGTAGGCGCGGGCGGCAACACCGTAGGCCGTGTCCCGGTGCCATTCACGGCCGAGCTGCTTGCCCAGTGTGGATCGGACGCCGTCCGCGACGATCAGCGTCCGGCAGCCGATCGTGTGGGTTCCGTCGGACGTCTTCAGCGTCACCGCCGTTACCCGGTCGCCGTCCCGTTCGACGCCGATTGCCTTGGCGCCCTGCACCATGACGGCCCCGGCGTCGACGGCGGTCGCACGGATCCTGTCGTCCAGCTCGGTGCGGGCGACGGCGCTGCCGACCGCCGGGAACGACCTGCCCGGCCACTCCAGTTCGAGCTCCTGACCGAACCCGCTGAGCCTCAGCCCGCGGTTGGTTCCTTTCGACCGCACCCAGTCGCCGAGACCGAGATGGTCGAGCTCGGCGACGGCACGCGGAGTGAGTCCGTCGCCACACGTCTTGTCGCGGGGAAACACCGCCGCGTCGGCGAGAACCACGTCACGACCCGCGCGGGCCGCCCACGCGGCAGCCGAGGAACCGGCCGGACCAGCACCGATGACCAGGACATCGGTGGCGGTGGGAAGCGGGGATCCCGCGGGCGACTGTTCTGCTGCGACCACACCTACATCCTGTCAGGCTTCGCTATGCGACCGCGGCGAGGCCGACGGGCAGCGGAACCGCTAGGTTCACTACCGTGGTAGCCGAGCCGCCACCGACGGCGCGGGAACCGAGCCGTCACTGACGACAGGATGGGTACTGAGAACGTGAGCACCGAGGGCGCAGCACACACCGCTGCCGACGCTGTAGTGGGCACCACGGTCGCCGGGATCGATCTCGGCGACCCGCAGCTCGCTGCCACGGTCCGTGAAGGACTGAAGCAGGTCGAGGAACTGCTGGTCAGTGAGCTCTCCGACGGGGAGGACTTCCTCACGGAGGCGGCGTTGCATCTCGCGAAGGCGGGAGGCAAGCGTTTCCGTCCGCTGTTCACGGTGCTCACCGCCCAGCTCGGGCCGAAGGCCTCCGACCCGTCGGTGGTCACGGCGGCCACCGTCGTCGAGCTGGTCCACCTCGCCACGCTGTACCACGACGACGTGATGGACGAGGCGTCGATGCGCCGCGGTGCACCCAGCGCGAACTCGCGGTGGGGCAACAGCGTTGCGATCCTCGCCGGCGACTATCTGTTCGCGCACGCGTCCCGTCTCGTCTCGACGCTGGGACCGGAGGCGGTGCGCATCATCGCCGAGACGTTCGCCGAACTCGTCACCGGCCAGATGCGCGAGACGATCGGGCTTCGCGGCGAGCAGGATCCGGTCGAGCACTACCTCAAGGTCGTGTGGGAGAAGACGGGCTCGCTCATCGCGGCGTGCGGACGCTTCGGCGGCACCTTCTCCGGCGCGGACGCCGACCACGTGAAGCGGCTCGAACGCCTCGGCGACGCCGTGGGCACCGCCTTCCAGATCTCCGACGACATCATCGACATCTCCTCGGTGTCCGCGCAGTCCGGCAAGACACCCGGAACCGACCTGCGTGAGGGCGTCCACACGCTGCCCGTCCTGTACGCGCTGCGCGACGAGGGCCCCGACGCCGATCGCCTCCGGGTGCTCCTCGACGGCCCCGTCACCAACGACGACGACGTCGCGGAGGCGCTCGCGCTCCTCGAACGGTCGCCCGGCATGGCCGCCGCCAAGGCGAAGCTGGAGGAGTTCGCGGTCCAGGCGCGCGCGCAGCTCGCCGAGCTGCCGCAGGGCCCCGCCAACGACGCCCTCGTGAAGCTCGTCGATTACACGATCGAGCGCGTCGGCTGAGCCGTATCGTCAGTATCTGAACTCGTCTTCACCCGATTTCTCGTCGTCCGTGCGGGAACCGTCCCACCACCGTGTTTCGTTGAATGATCAAGATCCCGAAACTCGTGCGACGTGATCGGGTGTCAACGACAAGGAAGGCGTGACGTGCGCTACGCAAACGGGGCGAAGACTCTGGTTCTGTTGGTCGGCATGTCGGCGCTGATCGTGTTCATCGGCGCGCTGTTCCGCAACCCCACCATCCTGCTGCTGGCGATCGTGTTCGCGGTCGGAATGAACGCGTACGTGTACTTCAACAGCGACAAGATGGCGCTCAAGGCCATGCACGCCCAGCCGATCACCGAAGTGCAGGCACCGGTCATCTACCGCATCGTCCGGGAACTGGCCACCACCGCGCACCAGCCGATGCCGCGGCTCTACATCAGCCCCACGTCCGCGCCCAACGCTTTCGCCACCGGGCGCAGTCCGCGCCACGCCGCGGTGTGCGTGACGAGCGGCATTCTGCAGATCCTCAACGAACGAGAGTTGCGGGCCGTGCTCGGACACGAGCTGTCGCACGTCTACAACCGCGACATCCTGATTTCCTCCGTCGCCGGCGCCATGGCCGCCGTCGTGTCGGGGCTCGCGAACTTCGCCATGTTCGCCAACATGTTCGGCGGGCGCGGCGGGGGACAGGGCGCCAACCCGATCGCGCTGCTCCTCGTATCACTGCTCGGGCCCATCGCCGCGACCGTCGTCAAACTCGCGGTGTCCCGGTCCCGGGAGTACCAGGCCGACCAGTCGGGCGCAGAGCTCACGGGCGACCCCCTGGCGCTGGCGTCCGCGCTGCGGAAGCTGGAGCAGGGCACTCAGGCAGCACCGCTGCCGCCGGAGCCTCAGCTCGCCGCGCAGTCGCACCTGATGATCGCCAACCCATTCCGCACCGGCGAGAAGATGAGCCGGATGTTCTCCACCCACCCGCCGATGGCCGACCGGATCGAGCGGCTCGAGCGCATGGCAGGCATGTAGGCGGCTTCGCCGCCCGTGCGCCTTTCTGGTCGTTCCTACAACCAGAAAGGCGCACGGGTGCGGAGCGCCTACCGGTAGTTCACGAACTGCAGCGCGATCCCGAAGTCCTCACCCTTCAGCAGGGAGATCACGGCCTGCAGGTCGTCGCGCTTCTTGCTGCTCACCCGCAGTTCCTCACCCTGGATCTGCGCCTTGACGCCCTTGGGGCCCTCGTCGCGGATCTTCTTGGTGATCTTCTTGGCGTTCTCCGTGGTGATGCCCTGGACGAGGCTGCCGGACAGCTTGTAGATCTTTCCGGACTGCGCCGGCTCGCCCGCGTCGAACGCCTTCAGGGAGATGTCACGCCGGATCAGTTTCTCCTTGAAGACGTCCAGGGCGGCGAGCAGTCGCTCCTCGGTGTCGGCCGTCAAGGTGATGGTTTCCTCGCCGGACCATTCGATCGATGCTCCCGTGTTCCGGAAGTCGAACCGGGTCGACAGCTCCTTGCCGGCCTGATGCAGGGCGTTGTCCACCTCCTGACGCTCCACCTTGCTCACCACATCGAAGGACGAATCAGCCACTTCACACTCCCGGTTTCGTCTAGTTCTCCCCGCCGCGACCCGGCAGGGGGCTCGCCGAATGCCGACGAGCAGATTCGACGCTATCGGTTCGCAACCGCCCGTATCCACCCGGTTTGCAAAACGGGGGGCCGTTCGTTGTATTCTTCTTTCCGCAGCGGAGAGCGATTTCGCATTGATTTCGCGCTCCTCGTGCAACCCGGCAGATTGCCCGAGCGGCCAATGGGAGCGGACTGTAAATCCGTCGGCTTATGCCTACGTAGGTTCGAATCCTACATCTGCCACACACAGAACCCCGGTGAGCGACAGCTCACCGGGGTTCTGTCGTTCGTGGACGAAACTGGGCGCCCACGCATGCGGCGATGCCGACCGGATCGTCGGCGACATGGCCCGACACGTCGCATGCACCTCTTCGGACGCGAACGCTGGGACCGGCCGAAGGTACGGCCGCCCGGCTGGACGGACTTCGGCGTGCTCCCCGAGCTCGATCGCAGGTCTCGAGCACGGCCACCAGCGGAACTGTCGGGTGCACCGACTTGTGAAAGCCGCTGACCAGGCAATTTGGTTCTGGACGCGAACTCTGTGTAATCTCGTCAAGGCTTCAGCGCGCAGCGATGTGCGAGCGAAGCACGCCCCCTTAGCTCAGTCGGCAGAGCGTTTCCATGGTAAGGAAAAGGTCAACGGTTCGATTCCGTTAGGGGGCTCGCTGGATTGAAGTGGAGCGCCTAGTGCGCGACACTCGACACCGAGGCGGTGTAGCTCAGTTGGTAGAGCAAACGACTCATAATCGTTGCGTCGCCGGTTCAAGTCCGGTCACCGCTACACAATATGCATGATCCACCCTGATTGTTCGTAATCAGATTCACCCGAAAGAAGGCATCCCGTGGCCTCCTCGACTGACGTTCGGCCCAAGATCACTTTGGCCTGCGAGGTATGCAAGCACCGCAACTACATCACCAAGAAGAATCGGCGCAACGACCCCGATCGCCTGGAGATCAAGAAGTTCTGCCCGAACTGCGGAACTCACCAGTCGCACCGCGAGTCCAAGTAACACGGTCCGGAACTAGGACTGCGTTCGCGAAGGGAGTCCTCTAGGCTGCCCTCACGCGCTGACGTCAAGGGTAGAAGAGGTTCTTTCGCGTGACTGACACTGTGACAGAGACAGAGGCCTACGTGCCCGCGGCTGTTCCTGCCGATCCTGCCGCGCACGCACTGGCGATGGTCGGGCACCACTACCGCGTCGACGACTTCTACGAGGTCGGACGCGAGAAGGTGCGCGAGTACGCGCGTGCCGTGCAGGACTGGCACCCCGCTCACCACGACGAAGAAGCCGCGAAGGGCCTCGGTTACGACGGTCTCCTCGCTCCTCTGACGTTCATCTCGCTTGTCGGCATCATCGCTCAGGGGCGCCTCTTCAAGGAGATCGTCACCGGTTACGATCCGAGCCAGATTCTCCAGACCGACCAGCGGCTCGAGTTTCACAAGCCGATCAAGGTCGGCGACCGTCTGGTCTGTGACGTGTACCTGGAGTCGTTCCGCCAGATGGGCGGCAGCGACATCATCGTCACCAAGAACATCGTCACCGATCAGCACGACGAACTGGTCCAGACCACTTGGACGACGCTCGTCGCGCGTACCGGCGGCGAGGTCGACGAGAACATCGCTCACGCAGTCAAGGACGTGATCATGCATGGCGCTTCGTAAGTTCGAGGACGTCTCGGTGGGTGAAGAACTCCCCGAGCGCATCGTGAAGCTCACGCGTGGCGACCTGGTCAACTACGCGGGCGTGTCCGGCGATCCCAACCCGATCCACTGGAGCGACGAGGTCGTCAAGCTCGCCGGTCTGGACAACGTGATCGCGCACGGAATGCTCACCATGGGTCTCGGCGGCGGATTCGTCACGTCGTGGCTCGGCGATCCGGGTGCGGTCAAGGAGTACAACGTTCGTTTCACGAGCTCGGTCTACGTCCGTGAGGACGAGGCCGCGCAGGTCGAGTACACCGGTAAGGTGAAGTCACTCGACGAGGAAAGCAAGACAGCAGTGGTCGCGATCGTGGCGCGTTCCGAGGGAAAGAAGATCTTCGGTCGCGCCACCGCAACGGTCCGTCTGGCCTGACAGCCGGGTGGATTGGGTTTGTTCCGGGGCTTTGAAGTACACTGAGATTTCTGGGATTACTCAGCGCTGCGCGCTGCCCTACGGTGCTGTACGGCCGGCAAGGGTGGCGCGCGTGTCATGTAATCACAGAGAGGTCGGTCAAGAATTGGTTCGAGGCTAGTTTCGGACCAGGTCTCCCGACCAAAGGGGCGTAGCTCAACTGGCAGAGCAGCGGTCTCCAAAACCGCAGGTTGCAGGTTCAAGTCCTGTCGCCCCTGCCCCCGGATGCCAGCGACTGAGAGGAACGACGTGAGCGAGGAGCGCGCCAAGCGCGACGGCGACACTTCAGGGTCGACGCGCCCGGACGGTGCCGACGACACCGCGGCCGACGCCACCACCACGCGTTCCGCCACGCCCTCGGGAAAGCCCAGCGGTAAGCGCCAGGGCCGTCGTTCACCGGCAGGTACCGAGGTCGCCGCGAGTTCTGTGAAGTCACCGGAACTCTCGAAGTCGGACACGACCACCAAGGTCAAGCCGGCGAAGAAGGATCGCGCCGACACGCCGCGCAAGGAAAACATCTTCAAGCGCCTGCGCCGGTTCCTCCGCGAGGTCATCGCCGAGCTGCGCAAGGTCATCTGGCCCAATCGCAAGCAGATGATCACCTACACCAGTGTCGTCCTGGTCTTCGTGGTGTTCATGGTGACGTTCATCGGCGTGTTGGATCTGGTGGTCATCAAGGGCGTCACCTGGTTGTTCGGTTGACGGAATCCGCCCCGGTGGATCCGAAGTATGTGAGTGACGAGAGGAAGCGAGTGCCCCAGTGAGCACCCCCGAGAACGACACGAATGAGGCTTTGGCCGAAGAGCGTGTTTCTGCCGAGGCGGCAGCCGAAGTGGATGTCGAGGCTGCCGAGGAGGGCACCGAAGCCGCGGAAATCGACGGTGACGACGTTGCCGAGGACGCCCCGGCTGACGAGATCGTCGCGGACGAGGCGCCCGTCGACGAGGCTGCGACCACCGACGAGGCTGCGACCACCGACGAGGCTGCGACCACCGACGAGGCAGCGATCACCGACGAGGCTGTGGCCGCCGAAGAGCCCGAGGATCCCGTTGCGGAACTCAAGGCCGCTCTGCGCCGCGCACCCGGTGACTGGTACGTCATTCACTCCTACGCGGGCTACGAGAACAAGGTCAAGGCCAACCTCGAGACCCGTGTCCAGAACCTCGACGTCGGCGACTACATCTTCCAGGTGGAAGTTCCCACCGAAGAGGTCACCGAGATCAAGAACGGCCAGCGTAAGCAGGTCAACCGCAAGGTTCTGCCCGGCTACATCCTGGTCCGCATGGATCTCAACGACGAGTCCTGGGGAGCCGTGCGCAACACGCCCGGCGTCACCGGATTCGTCGGTGCGACGTCGCGTCCGTCCCCGCTGACCCTCAACGAGGTGATCAAGTTCCTGCTCCCGCAGCAGGAGCAGAAGAAGCAGGCCGCCGCGGCAACCGTCTCGGCGGGGGAGACCGGCGGAGAGAGCTTCGCGAAGCCGCTCATCGAGGTCGACTTCGAGGTCGGCGAGTCGGTCACCGTCATGGACGGCCCGTTCGCCACGCTGCCCGCCAGCATCAGCGAGGTCAACGCCGAGCAGCAGAAGCTCAAGGTCCTGGTCTCGATCTTCGGTCGCGAGACCCCGGTCGAGTTGTCCTTCACGCAGGTCGCGAAGATCTAGCGCCACATACTTGCACTGCAGTAGCAAGAAACACACCCAGCAAGAAATAGGAAATCGAGATGCCCCCCAAGAAGAAGAAGCTCGCAGGGCTCATCAAGCTTCAGATCCAGGCCGGTCAGGCTAACCCTGCACCGCCCGTGGGTCCCGCGCTTGGTCAGCACGGCGTGAACATCATGGAGTTCTGCAAGGCCTACAACGCGGCGACTGAATCCCAGCGCGGCAACGTGGTGCCGGTCGAGATCTCGGTCTACGAAGACCGGACCTTCGATTTCAAGCTGAAGACCCCTCCGGCTGCCAAGCTGCTGCTCAAGGCTGCAGGCGTGCAGAAGGGCTCCGGCGAGCCGCACAAGACCAAGGTCGCTTCCGTGACCATGGATCAGGTGCGCGAAATCGCGAAGACCAAGCAGGAAGACCTCAACGCGAACGACATCGAGCAGGCCGCGAAGATCATCGCCGGCACCGCACGCTCGATGGGTATCACGGTCGACGGCTGAGTCAGCCCTGATCGATCGGCGGCGTCACCGTCGGCGATCGACTGACGGCACCGCCGTCGAAGAAAGCGTGGGAGGGCCGGCCAGGCCCAGACCACTACTGAACCATTCACCATCGCAGACGAGACACACACTGCGGTGAGAAGTTAGGACAGAAGAAATGGCAAAGCGCAGCAAGGCGTATCTCGCCGCCGCTGAGAAGATCGACTTCGACAAGCTGTACAGCCCGCTGCAGGCTGCGAAGCTGGCGAAGGAGACGTCGTCGAGCAAGATGGACGCGACCGTCGAGGTTGCAGTCCGTCTGGGCGTCGACCCCCGCAAGGCGGACCAGATGGTCCGCGGCACGGTCAACCTGCCGCACGGCACCGGTAAGACCGCCCGCGTCATCGTGTTCGCAGTCGGAGAGAAGGCCGCCGAGGCCGAGGCAGCTGGAGCCGACGCCGTCGGTGCCGAGGACCTCATCGAGCGGATCCAGGGTGGATGGCTCGATTTCGACGCCGCCATCGCGACTCCCGATCAGATGGCCAAGGTCGGCCGCATCGCCCGCGTCCTCGGACCGCGTGGCCTGATGCCGAACCCGAAGACCGGCACCGTGACGGCTGACGTCACGAAGGCTGTCGCGGACATCAAGGGCGGAAAGATCAACTTCCGCGTCGACAAGCAGGCCAACCTGCACTTCGTGATCGGCAAGGCATCGTTCGACGACGCCAAGCTGGTGGAGAACTACGGCGCCGCGCTGGACGAGATCCTGCGTGCGAAGCCGTCCTCCGCGAAGGGCCGCTACGTCAAGAAGGTCACCGTTTCGACCACCACCGGCCCGGGCATCCCGGTGGACCCGAACCGCACCCGCAACCTTCTCGAGGATGCCGACGCGTAAGTCACGCTTCACACAGTTCGGCCGGTACGGAAATCTTCCGTACCGGCCGAACTGCGTTTCCCGGGTTCAGTCTTCGTCGGCGGTTCCCGATTCGGACTTCTTTCGCCACGCCAGCATCACGGAGTCCGTGCGAGCCGGCGCCCAGGGCATGAAGATCGCGACGACGAGCGCGCAGACCACCACGGCGCCCGCGGCGACGAGCGACGCAGTGTGCGAGCCCTGCAGGACCGTCGTCTTCATGGTGAGGATGAGATTCTCACGTTGCTGTTCGAGGAACGGCGGGATCTCCCGTTTCCGGATCTCGAGCACACTCAGGACCGTCGCGCGTGCGAACCCCTTCTCGTCGTCGTTCATCAACGCGGCCGGAATACGGTCGAGCAGAGGACTCATCGTCGTCGCGTAATACGACGCGACGATCGATCCGAGCACGGCGACACCGAGCGTTCCGCCGATTTCCCTGGTCGTGTCGTTCACGGCCGAGCCTGCTCCCGCCTCGTCGAGGGGCAGCGACGCCATGATCGATTCGGTCGCGGGCCCCTGCACGATGGCCAAACCGAGCGCCATCGACACCATCGACGGGAGGACGTCCGTCAGGTAGCTGCTGTCGACGGCCACCTGACCGCCGAGGTACAGGCCGACACCGGTGAGGAGGAGGCCGAACACGATGACCGGGGTCGTCCCGATTCGCTGCGCCAGAAGTGTGGCGACGGGAGCGCCGACCGCCACCGACACCGCGAACGGCAGCGACGCGACACCGAACTCGAACGGCGTGTACTCCCGGACGCCCTGGAAGTACTGCGTGATGAGGAACAGGAAGCCGAACATCGAGAAGTAACCGATGGCGATCGCGAGGGCGGGCAGGGAGAACCTGCGGTTGCGGAACAGCCGCAGGTCGAGGATCGGGTATTCGGTGCGCAGCTCCCAGAGGACGAATCCGATCAGGACCGCGATCGAGAGGGCGACGGCGCCCAACGTGACGGACGACGTCCACCCGTGGTGAGGGGCTTCGATGATGGCCCACACGAGGACGGTGATTCCGGTGATCGAGGCGCCGATTCCGACGAGGTCCATCCGTCCGATGACGGAGGCGCGCGATTCCGGCACCAGGAGCAGCGTCGCCGCTGCCGCGCCCACGGCGATCGGCACGTTGATCCAGAAGACGGAGTGCCAGCTGAAATGCTCGAGCAGCCACCCGCCCGCCATCGGCCCGATGGCGATCGCGAATCCGGCCATCGCGGTCCAGGCGGCGATGGCCAGCGCCCGTTCCCGCACGTCGGTGAAGATGTTGATGACGAGGGCGAGGGTCGCGGGGAAGACGGCGGCCGCGAAGACACCCATCGCCGCGCGGGCCGCGATGACCTGCCCCAGACTCTCGGCGTTGGCGCCGGCGACCGACATGACGGCGACGCCGATCAGGCCGATGACCATGACGCGGCGACGACCGTAGCGGTCGCCGAGGTTGCCGAACGCCAGGAGCAGGCCTGCGAACGTCAGCGTGTAGGCGTCGACGACCCACTGCAGGCCGCTGACACTGGTGCGGAGTTCGACACCGATCGACGGGAGGGCGACGTTGACGATGGTGTTGTCGAGCACGACCAGCAGTTCGGCCAGGCAGATCACGGCAAGCGCGAGGAAGCGGCGCGTCCGGGACCCGGCCACGACGGTCCGGGCTTCGAGGATTGTCATGACCAAAAGTTAGCCCATACATGTAACGGTGCGTAACAGGTAATTGGACGCAGCTTCAGTCTGTTGAACCACACCGCAGCGATGAAGTGGCGCCGATCACTTCCGCGAGGCAGGTCGCGGCCACGATTTGGCGGTTGTGCAGGCCATGCCGTAATCTGTCCTGCGGAGTTCAATGCAGTATCTGAACTTCACCCCAAATCATGTTCTACCCAAGACCGTTGGTGATCGCGCCCGCAAGGGTGTGATTGAAAGTCCGGGAATGTCCGGCGGCCCACGCAGGAGGACGAGGTAGGGGGATGCGTATCGGTTGTGGGCTCGCGCCCTGACCGTATCGTTTCCTTTCACGCCCCGTGTGCCCTGCACCGGGGCGTTTTGCATGTCGTGGATTGTGTGCTCCGGGATTCCGGCGGTACGCAGCGGTTCCGAAGTGGGATAACGACTGTCATGAGAGGAGGCGAAGTATGGCAAAGCCTGAGAAGGTTTCCGCGGTTGCGGAGATCACCGAGCAGTTCAAGGGTTCGACCGCTGCTGTGATCACGGAATACCGTGGTCTGACGGTGGGCAACATCACGACACTGCGACGCGCTCTCGGAGAAGGTGCCACCTACTCCGTCGCCAAGAACACCCTGGTCAAGCGTGCCGCTGCTGAGGCGGGCGTCGAGGGCCTTGATGACCTTTTCGTCGGTCCGACCGCCATTGCATTCATCAAGGGCGAGCCCGTCGATGCTGCGAAGGCGCTGAAGAACTTCGCTAAGGACAACAAGGCGCTCATCATCAAGGGCGGCTACATGGACGGCGCTGCGCTGTCCGTGGACGAGGTCAACAAGATCGCGGACCTCGAGTCCCGCGAGATCCTGTTGGCCAAGCTTGCCGGCGCGATGAAGGGCAACTTGGCAAAGGCCGCAGGCCTGTTCAACGCTCCTGCTTCGCAGGTGGCCCGACTGGCTGCTGCTCTGCAGGAAAAGAAGGCCGCAGAAGGCGGAGCTGCCGAAGCTCCCGCCGAGGCTGCAGCCGAAAGCTGATCCGCACCCGCGCATCACTGCTATAACCCCGCCCGGTCGCGGATCAGCGACATGGGACTTACAGGAAGGACCGCCACAATGGCGAAGCTCAGCACCGAAGAGTTGTTGGACCAGTTCAAGGAGCTCACCCTCCTCGAGCTCTCGGAGTTCGTGAAGGCATTCGAGGAGACCTTCGAGGTCACCGCCGCTGCCCCGGTCGCCGTTGCCGCTGCAGGCGGAGCACCGGCTGCCGCCGAGGCTGCTGAGGAGCAGGACGAGTTCGACGTCGTCCTCGAGTCGGCCGGCGACAAGAAGATCCAGGTCATCAAGGTCGTCCGTGAGGTCGTTTCCGGCCTCGGCCTGAAGGAAGCCAAGGACCTCGTCGAGGGTGCTCCGAAGGCCATCCTGGAGAAGGTTGCCAAGGACGCGGCCGACGCCGCCAAGGAGAAGCTCGAGGCTGCCGGCGCGAAGATCACCGTCAAGTAAGACGGTCTCTCCCGCGCTGCTCGCCGAGCAGACGAAGAGGGCCACTCCCCATCCGTGGGGAGTGGCCCTCTTTTTGCGTCCGCAGACGGCTTCGGAGTGACGAGATTCCCGGCCGAAAGCTGGACGCGCGACCAGAAATTTCGCTACCGTTATCCCAGTTCAGACGCGTTGTTTTGCATAGTGGGACCCGCTGTTGGCATGCTTCCTTACTCATGAGTAGCATCCCTTGTCACAGGTAACACGTCGATGCGATAGAGTGACCCAACCCACACGGGGTGAGTGCATCGAACGGTCGCGGAGGTAATGGTGGGAGTCGAGGTATCCGTCGAGGGACTGACCAAGTCGTTCGGCTCGCAGAGGATCTGGCAGGACGTCACATTGACCCTCCCTGCTGGTGAGGTCAGTGCGTTGCTCGGACCGTCGGGTACGGGTAAGTCGGTGTTCCTGAAGTCGCTGATCGGTCTGCTCCGCCCGGAGCAGGGTTCGATCGTGATCGACGGCACCAACATTCTCGAGTGCTCGTCCAAGGAGCTGTACGAGATCCGGAAGCTGTTCGGGGTGCTGTTCCAGGACGGCGCGCTGTTCGGGTCGATGAACCTGTTCGACAACGTGGCGTTCCCGCTGCGCGAGCACACCAAGAAGTCCGAGTCCGAGATCCGCAAGATCGTGATGGAGAAGATGGAGCTCGTCGGCCTGCTCGGGGCCGAGGACAAGCTGCCCGGCGAGATCTCCGGCGGCATGCGCAAGCGCGCGGGTCTGGCCCGGGCCCTGGTGCTGGACCCGCAGATCATCCTCGTCGACGAGCCGGACTCCGGTCTGGATCCGGTGCGCACCACCTACATCTCGCAGACGTTGATCGACATCAACGCCGAGATCGACGCGACGATCCTGATCGTCTCGCACAACATCAATCTCGCCCGGACGGTGCCGGACAACATCGGCATGCTGTTCCGCCGGCATCTGGTGATGTTCGGTCCGCGGGAGGTGCTGCTCACCAGTGAGGAGCCGGTGGTCAAGCAGTTCCTCAACGGCACGATGATCGGTCCGATCGGGATGTCGGAGGAGAAGGACGAGGCCACCATGGCGCAGGAGCAGGCGATGGTCGATGCCGGCCACCATGCCGGTGGTGTCGACGACGTCGAGGGCATCGTCCCGCAGATGAAGGCGACGCCGGGGATGCCGTTCCGGCAGGCCGTGGCCCGCCGTCAGGAACGCGTCCGGCACATCATGCACACCCTGCCGGAGAATGCCCAGATCGCCATCCAGGAAAGCCTCGACGAGACTTCCGGCGGAAACGGCGGCGGGGGCTACGACTACGCATACAGCCAGGAAGACACACAGGTCATCCCCGCATACCGGGGCGAAGGATACGAAAACACCACTCACGGGCAAGGGTAGGCATATCGGATGGGGGTTACCCGCAGCTCGGTCTTGCGGCCGGTCAACGGTGCGCTGACGCAGGCCGGAAATATCGTCGAGCTCTTCGTCGACGTCGCACGAAACACGTTCAAGCGGCCGTTCCAGTTCCGCGAGTTCATCGAACAGGCCTGGTTCATTGCCAGCGTCACGATCCTGCCGACGGCCATGGTCGCGATTCCGTTCGGCGCAGTGGTGTCTCTGCAGACCGGATCGCTCATCAAGCAGCTCGGTGCGGAGTCGTTCACGGGAGCGGCCAGCGTGCTCGCCGTCATCCAGCAGGGTTCCCCGCTGGTGACGGCACTTCTGGTGGCCGGGGCTGCGGGCTCGGCCGTCACGGCGGATCTCGGTGCGCGGACGATCCGCGAAGAGATCGACGCCATGGAGGTTCTCGGTATCAACCCGATTCAGCGACTCGTCGTGCCTCGGGTGCTTGCCATGGTTCTCGTCGCGATCCTGCTCAACGGCCTCGTGTCCGTGGTCGGTATCGCGGGCGGGTACTTCTTCAACGTCATTCTCCAAGGGGGTAATCCCGGTGCGTACCTGGCATCGTTCTCGGCCTTCGCGCAGCTTCCCGACATCTGGGTCGGCGAGCTCAAGGCGGCCGTCTTCGGTGTCATCGCCGGTGTCATCGCCGCGTACAAAGGCCTCCACCCGAAGGGCGGACCCAAGGGCGTCGGTGACGCGGTGAACCAGTCTGTGGTGATCACGTTCCTGCTGCTGTTCTTCGCGAACCTGATCCTGACCATGGTGTACCTCCAAATCGTTCCGGCGAAGGGATCGTGACCCGATGACAATCGCCAAGGGACGCGGTGACCGGACGCTGATGGCGGCACGCCGAGTCGGTCGTGCGCCGCTCAACGTGCTCGACCGGGCCGGCGAGCAGATGTCGTTCTACGCCAGGGCAATCGCCTGGTCGCCCCACACTCTCGTGCACTACCGCAAGGAAGTGCTCCGGCTGCTCGCCGAGGTCACATTCGGCAGCGGCGCGCTCGCCGTCATCGGCGGCACCATCGGCGTCATCGCGATGATGTCCGGCTTCACCGGCGTCGTCGTCGGACTGCAGGGTTTCGCCGCGCTCGAACAGCTGGGCAGCTCGGTCCTCACCGGCTTCCTGTCCGCGTACGTCAACACCCGTGAGATCGCGCCGATCGTTGCGGCACTCGCGCTCTCGGCCACCGTCGGTTGTGGTTTCACCGCGCAGCTCGGCGCCATGCGCATCTCGGAGGAGATCGACGCGCTGGAGGTCATGGCGGTACCGAGTGTGCCGTTCCTTGTCACCACCCGCATGATCGCGGGATTCGTCGCCGTCATCCCGCTGTACATCGTCGGTCTGCTCGCGGCCTATCTGGCCTCCCGCGTCATCAGTACCGTGTTCAACGGCCAGTCGACCGGGTCCTACGACCACTACTTCAACTTGTTCCTGCCACCGCAGGACGTCCTGTATTCGTTCGCGAAAGTGCTGATCTTCGCGTTCGTGCTGATCCTGATCCATTGCTACTACGGCTATCACGCGTCGGGTGGTCCCGCCGGTGTGGGTGTGGCCGTGGGTCGGGCGGTCCGCACCGCGATCGTCACCATCGCCGTTCTCGACTTCTTCCTGAGCCTCGCCATCTGGGGCACGACGACCACAGTGAGGGTGGCCGGATGAGCAACACGACATCTGTTGTGGGCCGACGGGTGCTGGGGCTGGTGTTCTTCCTCGTCCTCGCGTTGTTCCTGGTCTTCACGATCGGCATGTTCAACAAGACGTTCACCAAGGTCGTCAAGATCGACCTGCTCACGGACACCGCCGGAAATGCCCTGCCGCCCAATGCGGACGTGAAGGTCCGTGGCCTCATCGTCGGCGAGGTGCGCTCGGCGTCCTCCCATGAGGGCGAGGTCACCCTGGATCTTGCGATCCAGCCCGACAAGGCGCAGCTGATTCCGTCCAACGCGACGGCGCGGTTGCTGCCCAAGACGCTGTTCGGTGAGCGCTATGTGTCGCTGATCGTTCCCGAGGGCGACACCGCTCCGCCGATCCAGGCCGGCGACACGCTGCGTCAGGACAAGAGTGGCAACGCCGTCGAGGTCGGCGAGGTTCTGGACGGTCTGCTGCCGCTGCTGCAGGCGATTCCGCCGCAGGACCTGGCGAACACGCTCGGCGCGCTGTCCCAGGGACTGAGCGGGCGCGGTGCCGAACTCGGACTGACGCTCGACCGTCTCGAGGAGATCTTCGGCGGGCTGAACACGGAACTTCCTGCCATCCAGGAGGATCTGCGCGGTCTGGCAGATTTCTCGCAGACGTACTCCGAGGCGGCGCCCGACCTGGTCAACGCCCTCGACAATCTCCGTACCACCGGAAATACCGTGGTGGAGAAGCAGGGCGAGATCTCCACGTTGCTCGCGTCGCTGACCGGAACCGCGTCCAGCACCGCGGATCTCCTGCAGACCAACGCCGAATCGATCGTCAGTATCGCCGCCGATTCGCGTGAGGCACTGCAGATCCTCGGCCGTTACTCGCCGAGTTTCGGCTGCACGTTCGCGGGCTTCGCCAAGTCCGCTCCCGTCGCCCGTGAACTGCTGGCACCGGACGATCCGTACCCGGGTGTGCGTGCCAGCGTGCAGTTCGTCAATCCGAAGGGTCGCTACGTGCCCAACCAGGACGAGCCGCGGCTGCTCGACAACCGCGGACCGGCTTGCTACGACAACGTCACCGCTCCGGGTGGGAAGTTCCCGCAGTACCCGGGCGGGTCGTCCTACAACGACGGTGCCTACCAGGTGCCTTCGCGGAATCCCGGCCCGTCGACCATCGACTTCCTCCCGGCGCCCGCCGGAGTCCCCGATCAGGTCCCGGGGTACGGAGCCGAGGTCACGCCCGCAAGTTACGCGGGTTCGAAGATGGAGCAGGACACGTTGGACGTCGTCTACGGCGAGGCCGGGGGCATGGCGCCGGAGGACGTGCCGAGCTGGACGACACTCGTCGGCGCGCCGACCATGAGGGGGACTGAGGTGAGCTTCAAGTGAGGGGCCTGGCCGCACCATTGGTCAAGCTGATCGTGTTCGCCGTGGTCACCATCCTCGCGACCGGTTTGCTGGCCGCCACCATCGCCAACCTCGGTGGCGGCGGTGGCACCAAGTTCAACGCGATCTTCTCGGACGTCACCTCGCTCAACGAGGGCGACGAGGTCCGCATCGCCGGTGTGCGTGTGGGTCAGGTCGAGAAGATCGCGATCCACGACGACCGCGAAGCCGAGGTTCAGTTCACGGTGTCGGAACGGGACTGGCTGCCCGCCAGCACCACCGCGACCATCCGCTTCCGGAACCTCGTGGGGCAGCGCTACATCGCGCTCGAACAGGGCGAGGGGCAGCAGGGAATGAAGATGAGCGGCGGCGACACCATTCCGATGGAGCGGACGAAGCCTGCCGTCAACCTCACCACGCTGTTCGACGGGTTCCGTCCGCTGTTCCAGACCCTCAGTGCCGACGACGTGAACAAGTTGTCCTACCAGATCATCCAGGTGTTCCAGGGCGAGTCGGGAACCATCACGGAACTGGTCGAGAACACGGCAAGCCTCACCAACACCGTCGCCGACAAGGATCGGGTGATCGGTGCGGTGATCAACAACCTCAACGACGTGCTGGCCACGGTGAATCAGCGTGACGATCAACTCGATTCGCTGATCGTCAACACCCAGCAACTCGTCACGGGCCTGGCGAACGAGCGGGGAACGGTCGGTTCGGCGGTGACGTCCCTCGCGGGACTGACCGACGCGACGGCCGACCTGCTCGAACCCACCCGACCGTCCATCCAGGAATCCATCACGTCACTGAACACGCTGGCGACGACGTTGAACCGTAACTCCGACACGGTCAACAGCGTTCTCCAGACGCTTCCGGTAAAGCTCGAGAAGCTCGGCCGGGCAGCCAGTTACGGATCCTGGTTCCAGTTCTACCTCTGTGGAGTCGACATCGTCGCAGGACCAGGTACCGCGCCCCAACTGAACCTGCCCACGGGCTTGCCCACCGTCAACCAGCCGCTCTATACCAACTCGGCGAAACGGTGCACGCAGGACGGCCTACAGGAGTTGCAGACACGATGAGCAGACGTCGCAGCCCGGCAGTGGCTGGTGCCCTCGGCATTCTCGTGGTGCTGTTGGCCACCCTGTCGGCTTTCTTCCTCGATTCGCTGCCGTTCATCGGCGCCGGATCGACCTATCACGCCGAATTCACCGAGGCGGCAGGGCTCAAGCCCTCCAACGAGGTCCGGATCGCCGGCGTCAAGGTCGGCAAGGTCACGTCCGTCGAGCTCGACGGGGACCATGTGGACGTCGCCTTCAAGGTGTCGGACGCGTGGGTCGGCAACGAGACGTCGGCGTCCATCCAGATCAAGACGATCCTGGGTCAGAAGTACCTGGCCCTCGACCCCCGTGGTTCGGACACCCTGAATCCGAGCGACGTGATCCCGTTGGACCGCACCACGTCTCCGTACGACGTGATCGAAGCGTTCTCGGCCGCCGCACAGACGGTGGGTGACATCGACTCCGATCAGCTCGCACAGAGCATGGTGACGCTGTCGCAGGCTTTCGAGGGAACTCCCACGGAGATCCGAGCCTCCCTGGACGGTGTGAGCAGGCTGTCGCAGACCATCGCCAGCCGCGATCAGGAACTGCAGAAGTTGTTCGACGCGACCGGCAAGACCACCAAGGTCCTCGCCGACCGCAACGCCGAATTCAACCGGTTGATCAGCGACGCCGGTCTGCTGCTCGGTGAGCTCAACAGCCGTCAGCAGTCGATCTCTCAGCTGCTCACCGGAACTCAGCGGCTGTCGCAGCAGTTGACCGGACTCGTGCGCGACAACGAGGCCGCCATCGGTCCCGCGCTCGAACAGCTCGACGGTGTCGTCGAGATCCTCAAGGCCAACAACGAGAACCTGGACAAGGCGATGAAACTGTACGAGCCGTTCGTCCGCCTGTACACGAACGTGGTCGGTAACGGTCGCTGGTTCGACCAGGTCGTGGTGAACCTCCTGCCGCCGGGTCTGCCCGACATTCCCGGTCCGCGCGATCCCGTCCGCACGTTGGGGGGTAACTGATGGCAGACGTCGAGAACGGCGCCGAGCGCGGCGGACGCGGCGGGGTCGCCCTCATCGCGGGAATCGTCATCGTCGCGCTCGTGATCGCCGGGGCCCTGTGGTGGTTGTTCACCCGCGCAGGAACCACGCAGATCACCGCGTACTTCGACAAGTCGGTGGGCATCTACGAGGGTTCCGACGTGCGGATCCTCGGTGTGAAGGTCGGATCAGTCGACGGTGTCGAACCGCAGGGCGACCAGGTGAAGGTCGACATGCGCGTCGATCGTGGCGTCGACATCCCCGCCGACGCGAAGGCAGCCCAGGTCACGCCGTCCGTGGTGTCCGACCGCTACATCCAGCTCGCGCCTGCCTACACGGGCGGCGACAAGATGCAGAGCGGTGCCGTCATCTCGCGTGACCGCACGGCCACTCCTGTCGAGGTGGATGAGCTGTACGCGAGCATCGAGAAGCTCTCCACCGCTCTGGGCCCGGACGGGGCGAACAAGGAAGGCGCGCTGTCCCAGTTCGTCGAGACCGGCGCGGCCAACCTCGACGGCAACGGAGAGGCGCTGGGGCAGAGCATCAATCAGCTGTCCGACGCCGCCCGCACGCTCAACGAGAGACGCGGCGACCTGTTCGACACCGTCAAGAACCTCCAGGTGTTCGTGGGTGCGCTGGCGGCCAACGATCAGCAGGTCCGCGACTTCAATTCGCAGCTCTCCGACTTGTCCGGATTCCTTGCGGGGGAGCGGGAGAACCTCGGTGCCGCCCTCAACCAGCTGGCGATCGCCCTCGGCGACGTCTCGAAGTTCGTGGCCGACAACCGGGAGATCCTCGCCGAGAACGTGGACGATCTGGTTCCGGTGACGCAGACCCTCGCGGACAACCGCGAGTCGCTCGTCAACTCGCTGACCCTGCTTCCGCTGGCGATCAGCAACCTGGCCAACTCCTACGACGCGGAGTCCGGCAACCTGGCATCGCGTCTGGCGTTCCCGGATCTGCAGGATCCGGCCGGCGTCGCGTGCAAGTTGATCGACCTCGGCAAGCTGGTTCCCGGCGATCCGCGGTTCGAGCAACTCGGGCGTCAGATGCAGCCGCTGATCGACAACTGCGCCAACATCACGTCGCAGATCACGCAATCGGCGAAGACGCCGTCGCTCGTGCTTCCCTTCGGGATCATGAGTGCCGACAACATTCAGCGGACGGTCACGCCCGGCACGGTGCCGGGTGTCGTGTCGCCGCGATTCGAAGGTGCAACGGGTGGTGAGGGCGAATGAAGCGGTCGGTAATCCTCGGCGCCGGTGCGTGCGCCGTCGCCATTGCAGTGACGTCATGCTCGTCGGAGGGAATCTACGGAGTTCCGCTGCCGGGCGGTCCGGATGTCGGTGACCACCCGATGCACCTGACGATCCAGTTCGACGACGTCCTCGACCTCGTCCCGCAGTCCGCAGTCAAGGTCGACGGTGTTCCGGTGGGCCGGGTCGAAACGATCAAGGTGGCGCCGGACGGCTGGACGGCGGATGTGGAGGTCGTCCTCGACTCGTCCGTCGATCTCGCGGCCAACGCGGTCGCCGCCATCGAGCAGACGAACCTGCTCGGCGAGAAGTTCGTCCAGTTGTCCGAACCGCCGGAGGACAAGGATCCCGCGCGGCTCGAGGACGGCGACACGATCTCCCTCGATCGCACCCGGCACGCCACCGAGATCGAGCAGGTACTCGGCGCGCTGTCGCTGCTGCTCAACGGTGGCGGCGTCGGCCAGTTGCAGCCGATCGTGCACGAACTGACCACCGCACTCGACGGGCGTGAGGATCGTGTCCGCGGACTTCTCGAGCAGGCGAACACGCTCATCGACGGTCTCAACCAGCAGCGCGACGACATCACCCGCGCCCTGGACGGACTCGACACCTTGACCACACGGGTGAACGAACAGAACGAGAAGATCGGGCTGATCCTCGATCAGCTCCCGATCGCCGCCGAAGTGCTCAACGAGCAGCGTCCGCAGCTCACCCAGATGCTGACGCAGCTGGACCGGCTCGGTACCGTCGGCACGGACGTGATCAACAGGTCGAAGAACGATCTGATCGCGGATCTCCTCGCACTGCGGCCGACGCTGAAGGCGCTCGCCGAGTCCGGCGACGACCTGCCCAATTCGCTCGCGTTCATCCCGACCGTCCCGTTCCCGGACGGTGTCGAGAAGATCGCGCTCGGCGGATCGGTCAACCTGTTCCTCACGGTCGACCTGCAGATCGGCGATGCGCTCAGCGCACTCGGCGTCGGTCAGGGCGACCCGGTGTACGTGCCGCCGAAGTTCGGTGAGCCCAAGCCGATCGTCGATCCCTCGAACCCGTACTACAACGGCAACGGACCGAAGCCGGGATGGCCGACGGTGTCGCTGCTGCCGATTCCGCCGATCATCCCCGCCCCGACGGGTCTGCGGATCCCGGGTCTCCCCGGAACCGCGCCTGCGGCCGGCAACGGTGCAGAGAACGGCACGACGGACGGCGCAGCGCCGTCGCCGCAGAACCCGCTCGGGGGACTGCTGGAGCAGTTCGGAATCGGGGGTGGACAGTGAGGTCACGACTGGTCAGGATCCAGCTCGTCGCGTTCGCCATCGTGGCGATGCTCGGGCTGGTCTACGTCGGCGCCAAATACGTCCGCCTCGACAACCTGCTCGGTTTCGGTGAATTCGACGTGAACGCGCAGTTCAAGGACTCCGGCGGCATCTTCACCAACGCCGAGGTCACGTACCGCGGAGTTCCCGTCGGCCGGGTCGGCGAGCTGTCCCTGACCGCGGACGGAATCAACGTCGAGTTGAAGATCTCCTCGGGTGGGCCCGACATCCCGGCGTCGGCCAAGGCCGTCGTCGCCAACCGATCCGCGATCGGTGAGCAGTACGTGGACCTGCAGCCCGACAGCGACCAGGGGCCGTTCCTCGAACAGGGCTCGGTGATCACCGAGGCCGACACGTCGACACCCGTTCCGGTCGAGCAGGTGCTGATGGCCACCGACGGTCTGGTCCGGTCGGTTCCGGTCGACTCGTTGCGCACGGTCGTCACCCAGCTGGGAACGGCATTCAACGGCAAGGGCGAGGATCTGCAGACACTCGCGGATTCGCTGTCGACGCTGACGAAGGACGGACTCGACGTCCTCCCGCAGACCCTGGCCCTCATCAGGGACAGCCAGACGGTGCTGGCGACGCAGTCCGATCAGTCCTCCGCGATCGCCCAGTTCAGTTCGGACCTCGACGCGGTTGCGGCGCAGCTGCGGACCAGCGACCCCGATCTCCGCGCGATCATCGACAAGGGAATTCCGGCGAGCGACGAGGTCGGTCTGCTGGTGAACCAGATCGGTCCGAGTCTCACCACCGACCTGACGAACCTCGCCGCTGTCGGCGACAAACTGGCTCCGCAGGCGATCGCGCTGCGGCCGATCCTGATGTTCCTGCCTGCCATCGCGGCGTCCGCGTCGACGGTGGCCCCCGGCGACGGCACGGTGCATCAGGGCATCGTCCTGGAAACCAACAATCCGCCGTCGTGCACACTCGGTTACGAAGGGACACAGGAAATCCTGGCCGAGATGAAGCGGCAGGACCCGAACTTCGACGACACCCAGCAGGACTTCCCGTACAACACGAAGGCCAACTGCGACGCTCCCCAGGGAAGCGTGACGGGTGTGCGAAGTGCAGACCGCATCGTGTTCGCCGATCCGGACACGATCCAGCCGTGGGATTTCAAGCCGAAGGTCATGCCTGACACTCTCAACTTGAATCCCATCGCAACGCAGCTCGCGCCGCTCCTCGGGGTTACTCCCAAGTAGCATTCGGTCCCGACCGAGGGCGAGTAGAAGAAAACAATCAGTAGGGTATTGGTGTGACGCGAATTACCACGCCCCCGGAGTCGGGACAATCGACTCCGGGGAAGGACAGAACTCTGAAGGCCTCGTTTGCTGCGGTGACCGCACTGGTGGTGATCGCGGTTGTCGCAGCCGGATGGTTTGGCTTCGGGTGGGCGCGCGCTCTCTTCGTGGACAAGCCGATCGCCGACGCACGCGATTCCGCGTTGACGGGCGCCCAGCAGGCCGCGATCAACCTCAACTCGGTCGATTCGAAAGACCTCGACGGATCGTTCGAGAATATGAAGTCGTCGATCACGGGCGACAAGATGAACCAGGACCTCCAGGCGACGATGGACGGGTTCACCGACCAGATGCGTCAGTCGGGTGCGGCGAGCAAGGCCGAGCTGATCCAGGGCACACTCACGGAACTGAACACCGACGACGGCACTGCGAAGGCGCTGGTCGTCGTGGCAGTCACCACCACGTGGCCCGACCGCTTCGACAAGGCCAAGGTGACGATGCGGATGGACGTCCAGGACGTGGACGGGGTCTGGAAGGCCTCGTCGGTCGAACCGGTGGGCGGGCGTATTCCGCTCGAGAGCGGTCCGGTGCCCGCCGACGGCGCGGCTCCCGCCCCGGCCCCCACCGAACCGGCTCCCGCCGAGCAGGCGCCGGCTGAACAGGTGCCCGAAGGCGACAGCGGCGGTCAGTAGTCCTGATGTGCCGCGGCGGCGTGTCGCTGCGGTGTCCACGTCGACGACAGCTCGTCGTGTAATGAGAAAGTGGTGAACTATGCCCCCCAAGCGCCGAAACAACGTGCCGGACAGCGCTGCAAAGGGCAGGCGTCCGCGCGTGGCGGGGACCCGTCAGACAACGCCGAAGCCGCCCCGATCGGAAACCCCGGCCACGGAGCCTGTGGCGAAGACGAAGAGCGAGCCGGTGACGAAGCCGGAACCGGCGAAGAAGCAAGAGCCGGTCGAGAAGTCGGCCCCGGTGGCGAAGGCCGAGGCCGCAACGACCGCAGCAGCAGCCGCGGCCTCCTCCGCCGCGTCCGACGGGGCGTCGAAGACCTCCGACACAAACGCGACCGTGTCGCTGGCCAAGTCGGTGTCGACCGCGAAGACCGCGTCCGCGGGAAAGACGAAGGTGCCCAACCTTCAACCGCGCATCAGCAAGCAGCAGGCCCCCACCGCCGCCGAGACCGCGGCCGATGGCAACGGGTCCGGCAGGATCACCTGGAAGCTCGTCGGGATCCTCGGAGCCGTGGCGGTGGTGCTCGGGGTGTTCGCGGTCGTCGCGGCGTTCAAGCCCGGCGCAGACATCACGAACACCGCCTGGGTCGACGAAGGCGCCACTGCCGAGGTGACCAAGGCGGGAACCGAGGCGATCGAGACGCTGTACACGTACAGCTACGAAACGATCGATCAGGACTTCGAGAAGGCGCGCGGCTACCTCAACGACGCCAAGCGTGACGAATTCGACTCGACCGCCGACACCACCAAGGAGGCCGCCATCCAGACCAAGACGGCCACCCAGGCCTCGGTCACCGACATCGGCGTCACGGTGCTCGACGGCGACCGCGCCGAGCTGCTCGCGCACATGAACGTCAGCGCCACCGGTGACGCCGTGGCTCAGGGCAGTGCCGCGACCCCGTTGTCGATCAAGATGGAGAAGATCGACGGCAAGTGGGTGCTGTCCGACATCTCCGACAGCGAGGGCTGATCCTGCCGCCCGGAAAGAATTGAGCCGGAACGGGATCCGCGCACGCTGCGCAGGTGCTCGCCGGATTGTCGTCTCCGGCAACGCGAACCGATTCCCATCCGATCGTCTTCACGATTGGATGGGAATCTGTTGCTGCGGTGTCGGTTTCGGATTCTCGGGTGAACCGGGGGTAGGTGCCTTCCGTGCCAGGAATCCCGGCGCCCACCAATTGGCCTCACCCATCAGTTTCACCAGGGCGGGCACCAGCATCATGCGGATCACGGTGGCGTCGATGAGCAGCGCGACGATCATGCCGAGTCCGATGAATCGCATCATCGTCAGCTCCGAGAGCGTGAACGCGCCGGTGACGACGATCAGCAACGCGGCGGCAGCAGTCACGATGCGCCCCGTATGTGCCGTGCCGATCCGCACGGCCTCTTCGGTCGATGCCCCCTTGTCGTGGGCCTCGACCATTCGCGACATCAGGAAGATCTCGTAGTCGGTGGAGAGCCCGAACACCACCGCGATGATGAGGACGACCATCGTCGCGGGCAGCGGCCCCGGCGTCACGCCGAGGAATCCGGCACCGTGGCCGTCGTCGAAGATCCACGTGAGCACGCCGAACGAGGCGGCGAGGCTCAGGGTGGCCATCGCGATCGCCTTCAGGGGCAGCACCACGGACCGGAACGCCAGCAGCATCAGCACGAAGGTGACGGCCACCATGATCCCGATCATCCACGGCAGCCGCGCCGCCATCGCGTCCAGTCCGTCGGCGGTCAGGGCGTTCAACCCGCCCAGCATCTTCTCGGTGCCATCCGGGGGCGGGAGGTCGCGCAGTGCGGCGGCCGTCGCCATGGCCCCCGTCGTGCGGTCGGCGTCGTCGAAGATGGCCCGGATGGCGACGAACGTGTCGGTGGCGCCGACCGGGACGACCCGCTGGACGCCGTCGACCGCGGCCGTCGCCCGGAAGAGCTCTGCCGTGGCGGCCGGGGGCGGGGCCTTGCCGTCGCTGCCCTGCAGGATCAGGGTCGCCCCGTTGTTGGCGAGCGGGAAGTCCGCGGCGAGATCGTCGACGGCTAGCCGGAGCGGGTGAGTCGCGGGCAGTCCGGTGTGATCGAGATCGCCCAAGGATGCGCCTGCGAGGGGCGCGGCGAGCACGAGCAGCCCCGCAACGATGGCTGTCGCGATCGGGACGGGCCGCCGCATGACCCGGGCGGCGACGCCGCCCCAGAACCGGTGCGCCCGGTCTTCGCCGCGTTCGACCACACCCGGTCGCCAGGTGAGCGAGTTGATGCGAGGCCCGAGCAGCGCGAGTGCCGCGGGCAGCGCCGACAGCGACAACACGGCGGCGATCCCGATGGCCGCCATCCCGCCGTAGGCGAACGACCGGACGATGGCCTGGGGGAACACGAGCATGCCCACGAAGCCGCACACCAGGAGGAGGGCGGAGAACCCCACGGTCCGGCCGGCCGTGGCGAGCGTCCGGCGGACGGCGTCGTCGGTGTGGGCGCCCGACCGCAGCTCCTCGCGGAACCGGGTCACGACGAACAATCCGTAGTCGATGGACATGCCGAGCCCGACGAGGCTCGCGATGTTCACCGAGAATGCGCTGACTTCGGTGAAGTAGGAGATCACGCGCAGGGCGCCGAGGGCGCCGAGGATCGCGAGCCCGCCGACGCACAGCGGGACGGCCGCGCCGACGAGGCCGCCGAAGATGACGAGCAGAAGGAGCAGCAGAAGCGGGAACGACACCGCCTCGGCGCGCAGTAGATCACTCTCGGACACCTCGTTGAAGGCGTTGGCGGCCGCGCTGAAGCCGCTGAACTCCGCATCCGTGCCGTCGATGACCAGCAGGGGTTCGAGATCGTGATACGCGGCGATCCGAGTGTTCTCGTCGCCGCTCAGCGACAGCACCACCAATCCCTCGGTGCCGTCGGTGGACCGCAGGAACTCCTTCGCCTGCGGCGGCGCCGACCAGTACGACAGGGGAGTGCTGGCGAGCATTCTGGGGTCGATCTGAGCGAGGTGCGCGGACACCTCGGGCCCGAGGTCGTCGATCGTCGAACCCGGACGTGCGTGGTAGGTGACCGCCAGATCGGGGGTCTGCCGTCCGAACGTCCCCTCGATCAGGCGCTCGACGCCCGCGGACTCGCTGCCCGGATCGGTGTACCCGCCGAGGCTCAGCCGGTCGAACACACCCGATCCCCACGCCCCACCGAGCAGCACCAGCAGCACCGTGGCGGCGAGGACCAGCTTCGGACGGGCGACGACGAACGAACTCCAGCGCGTCACGGCTCTGCTTCCCTCGCGAAATCGACGGCGATCGCGTGCGCATATTGTTCACCGCCCGTCAGCGGCTGGGAAGGGGCGGCGGGAACAACCCGGGCCTCGCGAAACGACGCGACACGCCCCCTAACTCTTGACGCCGCGATGATCACGCGTCACTCTGATGCGTGAACATGCGCAGTGACGCGTGGCCAAGCGCCCGGCTGGGTGCTGTTTCGGGTGCCCGACTCGACATCTACTGAGTTTGGGTGTACTTTTGGACGTTGCGCTGGCTGCCTCCTGTCCACCCCTCGTCCGCACCGCTGCGAAGTGATTCACTCTTCAGCAACTGTGACGAGTTTCGTTCGGGTTGTGACCAGCGAAATTCGAAGCAGATACAGCGGCGGTCGCAACAGCAAGAGCGGCCCGCGTGAGGTGCTGGAAGGACGCATCTTGGCAGTCTCTAGCCAGACCAAGGCAGTTTCCGGAATCCCCGGAGCCCCGAAGAGGGTTTCGTTCGCAAAGATTCGCGAACCCCTCGAAGTTCCCGGGCTTCTTGATGTACAAACCGATTCGTTCGAGTGGTTGATCGGTGCGCAGAGCTGGCGCGAACGCGCCGCCGCTCGTGGCGACAGCGCAATCTCCGGAGGTCTCGAGGACATTCTCGCGGAGCTTTCCCCGATCGAGGATTTCTCGGGCTCGATGTCTCTGTCCTTCTCGGACCCGCGTTTCGACGAGGTGAAGGCCTCGACGGACGAGTGCAAAGACAAAGACATGACCTACGCGGCGCCGTTGTTCGTCACCGCGGAGTTCATCAACAACAACACCGGTGAGATCAAGAGCCAGACGGTCTTCATGGGCGACTTCCCGATGATGACCGACAAGGGCACGTTCATCATCAACGGCACCGAGCGTGTCGTGGTCTCGCAGCTGGTGCGCTCCCCCGGCGTCTACTTCGACCACTCCGTCGACAAGGGCACCGAGAAGGACCTGCACAGCGTCAAGGTCATCCCGGGCCGTGGTGCATGGCTCGAGTTCGACGTGGACAAGCGCGACACGGTCGGCGTCCGCATCGACCGCAAGCGCCGCCAGCCCGTCACCGTGCTGCTGAAGGCCCTCGGCTGGACCACCGAGCAGATCACCGAGCGCTTCGGCTTCTCGGAGATCCTCATGGCGACGCTCGAGAAGGACAACACCGCCGGCACCGACGAGGCGCTGCTCGACATCTACCGCAAGCTGCGTCCGGGCGAGCCGCCGACCAAGGAGAGCGCGCAGACGCTCCTGGAGAACCTGTTCTTCAAGGACAAGCGCTACGACCTGGCTCGCGTGGGTCGCTACAAGATCAACAAGAAGCTGGGCCTGAACCTCGGACAGCCGATCGTCGCGTCGACCCTCACCGAGGAAGACATCGTCGCCACCATCGAGTACCTGGTGCGCCTGCACGCCGGTGACACCGAGATGACAGCCCCCGGCGGCAGTGCGGTGCCCGTCGAGGTCGACGACATCGACCACTTCGGTAACCGTCGTCTGCGCACGGTCGGCGAGCTCATCCAGAACCAGATCCGCGTGGGCCTGTCCCGCATGGAGCGCGTGGTTCGTGAGCGCATGACGACCCAGGACGTCGAGGCCATCACGCCGCAGACGCTGATCAACATCCGGCCGGTCGTGGCTGCGATCAAGGAGTTCTTCGGAACCTCCCAGCTGTCGCAGTTCATGGACCAGAACAACCCGCTGTCGGGGCTGACGCACAAGCGTCGTCTGTCCGCCCTCGGCCCGGGTGGTCTGTCCCGTGAGCGCGCCGGCCTCGAGGTGCGAGACGTTCACCCGTCGCACTACGGCCGCATGTGCCCGATCGAGACCCCTGAGGGTCCGAACATCGGTCTGATCGGTTCGCTGTCGGTGTACGCACGGGTCAACCCGTTCGGCTTCATCGAGACGCCGTACCGCAAGGTGGAGAACGGCCAGGTCACCGACCAGGTCGACTACCTGACCGCGGACGAAGAGGACCGCCACGTCGTCGCCCAGGCCAACTCGGCCCTCGACGCGAACGGTCACTTCACGGACGATCGCATTCTGGTCCGTCGTAAGGGTGGCGAGGTCGAGTTCGTCTCGTCCGCCGAGATCGACTACATGGATGTCTCGCCGCGGCAGATGGTGTCCGTCGCGACCGCGATGATTCCGTTCCTCGAGCACGACGACGCCAACCGTGCCCTGATGGGTGCGAACATGCAGCGTCAGGCGGTGCCCCTCGTTCGCAGCGAGGCTCCGCTGGTCGGTACGGGCATGGAACTGCGTGCCGCCGTCGATGCGGGCGACGTCATCGTCACCGAGAAGACCGGTGTCGTGGAAGAGGTCTCCGCCGACTACGTCACGGTCATGGCCGACGACGGCAGCCGCAAGACCTACCGGATGCGCAAGTTCGCACGTTCGAACCAGGGCACCTGCGCCAACCAGCGTCCGATCGTGGACGAGGGGCAGCGTGTCGAGGTCGGACAGGTCCTCGCCGACGGCCCCTGCACCGAGAACGGTGAGATGGCGCTCGGCAAGAACCTGCTCGTCGCGATCATGCCGTGGGAAGGCCACAACTACGAGGACGCGATCATTCTGTCGCAGCGCCTCGTGGAAGAGGACGTCCTGACCTCGATCCACATCGAGGAGCACGAGATCGATGCCCGCGACACCAAGCTCGGTGCCGAGGAGATCACTCGCGACATCCCGAACGTCTCCGACGAGGTCCTCGCCGACCTCGACGAGCGCGGCATCATCCGTATCGGTGCCGAGGTTCGTGACGGCGACGTGCTGGTCGGAAAGGTCACGCCGAAGGGTGAGACCGAGCTGACCCCCGAGGAGCGCCTGCTGCGCGCCATCTTCGGTGAGAAGGCCCGCGAGGTTCGCGACACGTCGCTGAAGGTTCCTCACGGTGAGACCGGTAAGGTCATCGGCATCCGCGTGTTCTCGCGCGACGACGACGACGATCTGCCCCCCGGTGTCAACGAGCTGGTCCGCGTCTACGTGGCACAGAAGCGCAAGATCCAGGACGGCGACAAGCTCGCCGGCCGCCACGGCAACAAGGGCGTCATCGGCAAGATCCTCCCGCAGGAGGACATGCCGTTCCTGCCCGACGGCACTCCGGTCGACATCATTCTGAACACCCACGGTGTTCCGCGTCGTATGAACATCGGTCAGATCTTGGAGACCCACCTCGGGTGGATCGGCAAGACCGGCTGGAACGTTCAGATCGCCGGCGACGGCTCCCGTCCCGATTGGGCGGAGCAGCTGCCGGAGGAGATGCTGTCTGCACCTGCCGACTCCAACATCGCCACCCCGGTGTTCGACGGCGCCAAGGAAGACGAGCTCACCGGTCTCCTCGGTTCGACGCTGCCGAACCGCGACGGCGAGGTCATGGTCGCGTCCGACGGAAAGGCCACGTTGTTCGACGGCCGTTCCGGCGAGCCGTTCCCGTACCCGGTCTCGGTCGGCTACATGTACATCATCAAGCTGCACCACCTGGTCGACGACAAGATCCACGCTCGTTCGACCGGTCCGTACTCGATGATCACCCAGCAGCCGCTCGGCGGTAAGGCCCAGTTCGGTGGCCAGCGCTTCGGTGAGATGGAGTGCTGGGCGATGCAGGCCTACGGCGCCGCATACACGCTGCAGGAGCTGCTCACCATCAAGTCGGACGACGTGGTGGGTCGAGTCAAGGTGTACGAGGCCATCGTCAAGGGCGAGAACATCCCCGAGCCGGGTATCCCCGAGTCGTTCAAGGTGCTCCTGAAGGAGCTCCAGTCGCTCTGCCTCAACGTGGAGGTGCTGTCCTCGGACGGCGCGGCCATCGCGATGGCCGACGGTGACGACGAGGACCTGGAGCGGGCCGCAGCGAACCTGGGCATCAACTTGTCCCGGAACGAAGCGGCGACGGTCGACGACCTCGCGAACTAGGTTTCGGTCCCCGGGTCCTGAGAAATCAGGGTCCGGGGGCGTAGTTCACATTTGAATTGGCAGTCAGGTATCGGCGGCCACCGCTGATCCACAATCCCTCTGGGGAAAGGAAGTTACGTGCTCGACGTCAACTTCTTCGATGAACTCCGCATTGGCCTCGCCAGTGCAGAGGACATCCGCAATTGGTCCTACGGCGAGGTCAAGAAGCCGGAGACCATCAACTACCGCACGCTCAAGCCCGAGAAGGACGGCCTCTTCTGCGAGAAGATCTTCGGCCCCACCCGGGACTGGGAGTGCTACTGCGGTAAGTACAAGCGTGTCCGCTTCAAGGGCATCATCTGTGAGCGCTGCGGTGTCGAGGTGACCCGCGCCAAGGTTCGGCGTGAGCGCATGGGCCACATCGAACTGGCTGCCCCGGTCACGCACATCTGGTACTTCAAGGGCGTGCCCAGCCGTCTCGGCTACCTGCTCGACCTGGCGCCGAAGGATCTCGAAAAGATCATCTACTTCGCCGCGTACGTCATCGTCGGTGTCGACGAGGAACTGCGTCACAACGAGCTGTCCACTCTCGAAGCCGAGATGCAGGTCGAGAAGAAGTCCGTCGCGGATCAGCGTGACGCCGACCTCGAGGCCCGCGCTCAGAAGCTCGAAGCCGACATCGCCGAGCTGGAGGCGGAGGGCGCGAAGTCCGACGTCCGCCGCAAGGTCAAGGACGGCGGCGAGCGCGAGATGCGTCAGCTCCGTGACCGCGCGCAGCGTGAGCTGGATCGTCTCGACGAGATCTGGACCACGTTCACCAAGCTGAGTGTCAAGCAGCTCATCGTCGACGAACTGCTGTACCGCGAGCTCGTCGACCGCTACGGCGAGTACTTCACGGGCGCGATGGGTGCCGAGTCGATCCAGAAGCTCATGGAGAGCTTCGACATCGACGCCGAGGCCGAGAACCTCCGCGAGACCATCCGCAGCGGCAAGGGGCAGAAGAAGCTCCGTGCGCTGAAGCGTCTCAAGGTCGTCGCAGCCTTCCAGGTCAACCAGAACTCGCCCATGGGCATGGTTCTGAACGCCGTCCCGGTGATCCCGCCGGAGCTGCGTCCGATGGTTCAGCTCGACGGTGGCCGCTTCGCCACCTCCGACCTGAACGACCTGTACCGCCGCGTGATCAACCGCAACAACCGCCTCAAGCGACTGATCGACCTCGGTGCCCCCGAGATCATCGTCAACAACGAGAAGCGGATGCTGCAGGAGTCCGTGGACGCGCTGTTCGACAACGGCCGTCGTGGCCGTCCGGTCACGGGTCCCGGTAACCGTCCGCTGAAGTCCCTGAGCGACCTGCTCAAGGGCAAGCAGGGTCGCTTCCGTCAGAACCTGCTCGGTAAGCGCGTCGACTACTCGGGTCGTTCCGTCATCGTCGTCGGCCCGCAGCTCAAGCTGCACCAGTGCGGTCTGCCGAAGCTGATGGCTCTCGAGCTGTTCAAGCCGTTCGTGATGAAGCGCCTGGTCGACCTGAACCACGCGCAGAACATCAAGTCCGCCAAGCGCATGGTGGAACGTCAGCGCGCACAGGTGTGGGACGTCCTCGAAGAGGTCATCGCCGAGCACCCCGTGCTGCTGAACCGTGCACCGACGCTGCACCGCCTGGGCATCCAGGCCTTCGAGCCGCAGCTGGTCGAGGGTAAGGCCATTCAGCTCCACCCGCTGGTGTGTGAGGCCTTCAACGCCGACTTCGACGGTGACCAGATGGCCGTGCACCTTCCGCTGTCCGCGGAGGCGCAGGCCGAGGCTCGCATCCTGATGCTGTCGTCGAACAACATCCTGTCGCCCGCGTCGGGTCGACCGCTCGCCATGCCCCGTCTGGACATGGTCACCGGTCTGTACCACCTGACCCGGTTGGACGAGGGTGCGATCGGTGAGCTCGCGGCGTCGACCAGCGACGAGGCGGAGCAGGGCGTGTACTCCTCGCCTGCCGAGGCTCAGATGGCCGTCGATCGTGGCGCGCTCGTCGTGCAGGCGAAGATCAAGGTGCGGCTCACGCAGCAGCGCCCGCCCCGCGACATCGAGTCGGAGCTGTTCCCCGAGGGCTGGAACTACGGTGACGGCTGGACCGCGGAGACGACGCTGGGTCGCGTGCTCTTCAACGAGCTGCTGCCCGCGGACTACCCGTTCGTCAACGAGCAGATGCCGAAGAAGCGTCAGGCGACGATCATCAACGATCTCGCCGAGCGCTACCCCATGATCGTGGTCGCGCAGACCGTCGACAAGCTGAAGGACGCCGGTTTCTACTGGGCCACGCGTTCGGGTGTCACGGTCTCGATCTCCGACGTCCTCGTGCCGCCGGAGAAGGCTCAGATCATGGAGTCCTTCGAGGCTCAGGCCGACCAGATCGAGAAGAAGTACCAGCGTGGTGCTCTGAACAAGACCGAGCGCAACAGCGCCCTGGTCAAGATCTGGTCCGAGGCCACCGACGAGGTCGGTAAGGCCATGGAGGCCCACTTCCCCGACGACAACCCGATCCCGATGATCGTGAAGTCCGGCGCCGCCGGCAACATGACCCAGGTTCGTTCGCTCGCCGGTATGAAGGGTCTGGTGACCAACCCGAAGGGTGAGTTCATCCCGCGTCCGATCAAGTCTTCCTTCAAGGAAGGCCTGACCGTTCTCGAGTACTTCATCAACACGCATGGTGCCCGTAAGGGTCTGGCCGACACCGCGCTCCGCACCGCCGACTCGGGTTACCTGACCCGTCGTCTGGTGGACGTCTCGCAGGACGTCATCGTCCGCGAGGTCGACTGTGGAACCGAGCGCGGCATCGTCACCACGATCGCCGAGAAGCAGGCCGACGGCACGCTGATCCGCGACGCTCACGTGGAGACGAGCACGTACGCCCGAACCCTGGCCGCCGACGCGGTCGACGAGAACGGCAACGTCATCGTCGAGCGTGGACACGACCTGGGCGACCCGGCTATCGACGCGCTGCTCGAGGCAGGCATCACGCAGGTCAAGGTCCGCTCGGTGCTCACCTGCACCACCGGCACCGGCGTCTGCGCCACCTGCTACGGCCGCTCCATGGCCACCGGCAAGCTCGTCGACATCGGTGAGGCCGTCGGTATCGTCGCCGCACAGTCCATCGGTGAGCCCGGTACCCAGCTGACCATGCGTACGTTCCACCAGGGTGGTGTCGCCGGAGACGACATCACCGGTGGTCTGCCGCGTGTTCAGGAGCTGTTCGAGGCCCGCGTCCCCAAGGGCAAGGCCCCGATCGCCGACGTCAGTGGCCGCGTGCAGCTCGAGGACGGCGACCGCTTCTACAAGATCACCATCGTCCCGGACGACGGTGGCGAAGAGGTTGTCTACGACAAGCTCTCGAAGCGTCAGCGTCTGCGTGTTTTCAAGCACGACGACGGCACCGAACGCCTTCTGGCCGACGGTGACCACGTCGAGGTCGGTCAGCAGCTGATGGAAGGTGCTGCCGATCCGCACGAGGTGCTGCGTGTCATGGGCCCCCGTCAGGTGCAGATCCACCTCGTCAACGAGGTCCAGGAGGTGTACCGGAGCCAGGGTGTGTCGATCCACGACAAGCACATCGAGGTCATCGTGCGCCAGATGCTGCGTCGCGTGACGATCATCGACTCGGGCGCCACGGAGTTCCTGCCCGGTTCGCTGACCGAGCGTGCGGACTTCGAAGCGGCCAACCGCCGTGTCGTCGCCGAGGGTGGCGAGCCGGCAGCCGGACGTCCGGTGCTGATGGGTATCACCAAGGCATCGCTGGCGACCGACTCGTGGCTGTCCGCGGCGTCGTTCCAGGAGACCACTCGCGTGCTGACCGATGCGGCGATCAACTGCCGCTCGGACAAGCTGATCGGTCTGAAGGAAAACGTGATCATCGGAAAGCTGATCCCCGCCGGTACCGGTATCAACCGTTACCGCAACATCCAGGTTCAGCCGACCGAAGAAGCCCGCGCTGCTGCGTACGCGGTTCCGTCCTACGACGACCAGTACTACAGCCCGGACGGCTTCGGCCAGAACACCGGTGCCGCGGTGCCGCTGGACGATTACGGTTTCAGCAACGATTACCGGTAGGCGCTCCGCGCCCGTGAGCGGTTGACGAGTCCCAGGACTCGCCGGGCACTCACCAAGGACGAAGGCCCCACCCCTCTCTCTTCGGGGGTGGGGCCTTCATCTGTTTCCTTGCCTTGTCGCCGGGTGTTCGCCGTTGCTAGCGTCGGATGATGGCCCGGTCGAGGTTCGCCATCGCGCTTCTTCTCGCCGTCGTCATGGGGGCAGCGACCTCCTGCACGGCCTCGGACACCCAGCAGAGCGAGGCGACGTCGTCGGCGGCGCCGGCCACGTCCGCCGGTCCCGCCGTGCTCACTCCGGTGGTCGCGGATGTGGTGGCCGCGCCTATCCCGGTGACGGGCAGCGACGGTCGCGTGCATCTCGCCTACGAACTGCGGCTGACGAATACCGGTTCGCAGCCGGCGACGATCACGTCGCTGCAGGTGAAGGGCGACGGCCGCACGCTGGTGGACCTGAGCGGCGAGGCGCTGACACCGTGGTTCCAGGCCCTCGGCGGTGGACCGAGGACCGGCACCGTTCTCACCCCCGGACAGCAGGGGCTGGTGTGGATCGACGCGACATTGAACAGTCCCGACGACGTGCCCCGTAGCCTCGGCCACGTCGTGAACGTCGACTTCCCGCAGGCGACGTCGCTCGTGCCGTCCCAGCTGGCCGAGAACGTGGCTGACACCGAAGTCGACACCCGCGACGCCGTCCGGATCCGCGCTCCCCTCGACGGGCCGCGGTGGCTCGACGGCACCGGCTGCTGCACGGTCACGTCCCACCGCGCGGCCGTGCTGCCGATCAACGGACGGATGCTCGCGGCCGAGCGCTTCGCGATCGACTTCGTCCAACTCGACGAGCAGGGACGCATCTACGTCGGCGACAAGACTCAATTGTCGAGCTACGAGTACTACGGCGCACCGGTCCGTGCGGTGTCGGACGGCAAGGTGATCGCCGTCGTGGGTGATCTGTCCGAACAGGTTCCGGGTGCCAGTCCGCAGGGACTGCCCCTCGACCAGTACGGCGGAAATCACGTCGTCCAGGACATCGGGAACGGGCGGTACGCGTTCTACGCGCATCTGCAGCCCGGCAGCGTGGACGACATCAGCGTCGGCCAGGACCTGCGGGCGGGCGACCAACTCGGGCTGCTGGGCAACAGCGGAAACACCGACGCACCGCATCTGCACTTCCATCTGATGGACGGGCCGGACTATCTGGCGTCGAACGGCATTCCGTTCGAGTTCGAGAACTTCGACCTCGACGGGCGGGTGACGGGGGAGAGCTTCGAGGCCGCTGCGACCGCCGGCGCCCCGGTGGTCGACGCGACGGGAACGCAGACCGGGTCGCGCACCGACGAAATGCCGCTGTACCTCGACGTCGTGACGTTCCCGGGCAGTTAGCCGAGGAGGCCGCGCTCGACGAACCGGGTGAGTGCGGCGATGCCCTCGTCGTCGCCGCCGTCCCGCAGGCCGACGAAGGCGGTCGCCACCGCGGCGATCAGCTGGGCACTGACGTCGGGGCTCGCGGGGAGGTGCGCGCCGTCCGCGGCGAGTGCCGTGAGGAGTTCGGCCTACGGCTTCATCTGTTCGATCCCGAAGTCGTGCATCCGCTGCGCGAACGCGGGATCGACGAGGGCTGCGTCACGGAGCGCGGCCATCACCGTGCGATGCCGCGACTGGAGTTGCCAGAACACGGCGAGATGCGGGCCGAGGTCCCGCAGATCGTCCGGGGACCTGGCGATGAGTGCATCCGCGTCGTCGCCGATGTCGCCCGCGAGCGCGAGGAGCAGCGCCTCCTTGCCGTCGAAATGGTTGTAGAACGAGCCCGCGGCCTTGCCGGCCTCGGTGGTGATGTCGGTGATGGTCGCGTTCAGATACCCCTTGCGTTCGAAGACCACTTGGGCGGCGTCGAGCAAGTCCCTGCGTGCCTGGGCGGCCTTCTCCTGTCGGGTGGTCACTGCGCTTTCCTCATCTCCTCGCCGCTCGTCTGCCCTCGCTCGGAGGCTGGTTCTCGTCCGGGAAGACTATCCTCGAGCACACCTGTCCGATATGCGTGGTTTAGCTGAACGGGGACGAGATGTCCGAGAAGAAGATCGATCGCGTCAAGACCGAGTCGGCACTCGAAGTGCTGCGGGAAAGCCCCACGATCGCACTCATCACCGTGGCCCCGGCACTGGTCGTCTTCGGGGTGGTGTGGTGGCTGTTCGGATTCTGGTCAGCCCTCGTGCTGGTCCTCATTCTGGGTGTCGTCGCCGTCGTCGGCCGGAAGCTGTTCTGAGACCGCTACCGCGGAACGTGGAACGCGGCGAGTGACGCCGCGCTCGACGTGAGTTCGTCCCAGTCGCACGGCACCGTGAGGACGGCGAGCGCGGACGTCGGGAACTTCTCCCGCATCAGGTTGGCCTCCCCGGTATCGGGGTTGCCCGCCAGATCCAGTGCCGTCGACGGCATGCCGGGAACGTGCCCGACCACGAGCAGGGTACGCACCGACGGTTCGACCCGAACGATCTCCATGAGCACCTCGGACGGGTACGCGCCGTACAGCTCCTCGGCGAACCGGGCGGGAGCGCCGACCCGGGTCGCCTCCAGCGTTTCCCGGGTGCGGCGCGCGGTCGAACACAGCACAGCGTCGATCGGCGGCTGAGTCGACCGCAGCCACTCACCGGCCAGACCCGCCTGCTTCCGGCCGCGCGGCGCCAACGGCCGCTCGTGATCCGCGACCCCCTCCGGGTACGCAGACTTGCCGTGGCGCATCAGGATCAGGGTGCGATTCCGCGACGAGCTGTGCGAGGCCATGGCTAGACGCTAGCGCCCCACGCCGACGCGTTCACTGTCGAGCTGGGCCATCTGCGCGGGCGCGTAGCGTTCCCCGGCGACAGCGGTGTCGGGAACCGCTGCCGCGATGGCCGCGAGGTCACCGGCGCCGAGGTGGACGTCGAGTGCGCCGAGCGTCTCCTCGAGCCGGGCGACGGTGCGCGCTCCGACGACGGGCACGATGTCGTCGCCCTGGGCGAGTACCCACGCGATCGCCAGCTGCGCGACGCTCACCCCGTGCTGCGCGGCCACGGCGGCGAGCGAGTCGACGAGGGTGAGGTTCTGCCGGAGGTTCTCGCCTTGGAATCGGGGGCTGTGTGCGCGGAAGTCGTCGGCCGCGAGGGTCTGATCGGTGCGTAGCGAGTCGCTGAGCAGGCCTCGGGAGAGTACGCCGTAGGCCGTCACGCCGATCCCGAGTTCCCGGCAGAGCGGGAGGATCTCGGCCTCGATACCCCGGGAGACGAGCGAGTACTCGATCTGCAGGTCCACGATCGGGTGCACCGCCGCCGCTCGGCGAAGGGTCTCGGGACCCATCTCGGACAGGCCGATGTGGCGCACGTAGCCGGCCTCGACGAGTTCACCGATCGTGCCGACGGTGTCCTCGATCGGCACGTCGGGGTCGAGACGGGCGGGGCGGTAGATGTCGATGTAGTCGACGCCGAGACGCTGCAGCGAGTACGCGAGGAAGTTCCGGATCGACTCGGGTCGCGTGTCGACTCCCGCCCATGTGCCGCCGGGGCCGCGCAGGCCGCCGAACTTGACGCTGAGGGTCACGTCCTCGCGTCGGCGGCCGGCGAGGGCCTTGCCGATCAGGGACTCGTTGTGGCCCGATCCGTAGAAGTCCCCGGTGTCGACGAGGTCGATCCCGGCGTCGAGCGCCGCGTGGATCGTGGCGACGGACTCCGCGTCGTCCGTCTTGCCGTACATCCCGGACATGCCCATGGCGCCGAGGCCGAGTCGGCTGACGTTGGGACCGGTGGTTCCGAGTGCGGTGGTGCTGATCATGTTCTGCTCCGATGGTCGGTGGCTGTTCCGGACTGTTACCAGCGTCGCCGTTGCCGGGAGCGGCAACCAGAGACCGCTCATCGGGGGACCGGCGATCCCTGTCAGCGGGCAGGCGGGTCCGGCACAGTTGATTCATGAACCGCTCCGAGTTGGCCGACTTCCTCCGCCGTCGCAGGGAACAGCTGGTTCCGGCCGACGTCGGACTGCCACCGGGAGTGCGGCGGCGGACGCCGGGGCTCCGGCGCGACGAGGTGGCGATGCTCGCGGGAATGTCGACGGACTACTACACGCGACTCGAGCAGGCACGCGGCCCGCATCCGTCGACGCAGGTCCTGGCGTCGATCGCGCGGGCGCTGCGGCTGACCGACGATCAGCGCGACCATCTCTACCTGTTGTCGGGTCAGGTTCCGCCGATGCGGGCCGCGGGCAACAAGCACGTCGGACCGGGACTGCTGCATCTGCTCGACAAGCTCGACGACACCCCGGGCTGCGTCATCTCGGACCTCGGGGAAGTGCTGGTCCAGAACCGCATGCACGTGATCCTGTTCGGCGACGCGTCCCGGTATTCGGGTCTCGATCGGTACGTGCCGTGGCGGTGGTTCGCGCACCCCGGCGAGCGCGGGATGTTCCCTGAAGACGATCACGAGCGGCTCGCCGGACGTCACGTCGCGGATCTGCGGGCGACAGCCGCCCGGCGGGCGGGTGACGCCGACGTGACGGAACTGGTGGACCGCCTCTACGAGAGCAGCACCGAGTTCGCGGCGCTCTGGGACAGGCACGATGTGGCCGTCCGCCGGTCCGACACGAAGACCGTCCTCCGCGCCGAGGTCGGACGTATCGACCTCGTCTGCGAGACGCTGCTGACCCCGAGCGCCTATCAGCACCTGCTCGTGTACATGCCGCAGCCGGGCTCCGATGCGCGGGCCAGACTCGACCTGTTGCGGGTGATCGGCACCCAGCAGATGGTCTGATCAGGTGGTGAGTGGCCCGACCCGGGCCACGGCGCGCAGGGCGTCGTCGACCAGGAACCACACGGTCAGCGACGTGTCGTCCCGCCGCGAACGCAGGACGATCCGGTCGGTCGACACGATGGGCGAGAGGTATTCGAGCACGGCGCGATGGGGGTTGTCGACGAGGCGGCCACCGCCCGGATGCTCGTGGTCGGCGAGCAGTTCTTCGACGGCCTGCCAGTAGACGGCGTTGTTGACGTGGTCGAACGGGTCGATGTCGGTGCGGCGCAGGACGAACTCGGTGTCCACGATGCCGTCCTCGTCGGCGGCCGGAGCATTCTCGACGAGCCACCGCTTCCACTTGAGCCGGTGTTCGTCCGCCGATTCCCCGAGGCGTTCGATGAACCCGTCGTCGATGCGGGTGGGCATTCCCGTTTCGCCGCTGATGTGGATCCAGAAACCTTCGGTCTCGATGAGCGCGCCCGCCTCACCCTCGATCTGGACCCGCATGTTCGTCCAACGGGTCGACAGTGCCGAGCACCAGCGCCGCAGGTGCACCCGCTCGGGCCACACCGCGGGCCGCACGACGTCGATGACGGTGCGCCGGACGATCCACAGCGGGTGGCTGTCGGCGGCGTCGACCGCGTCGAGGTTGTCCAGACCGGCGTCCTGCAGATAGCGCGCGATCCCGTCGAGACGGAGGCGCTTGGCGGCATCGATGTCGCCGGTGCGGACCGGCCAGGACGTCTCGAAGAAGCGGCCGCGTGCGGGGGGAGCGGCGAGGGGTAGGTCGAGTGCCAAGATGCGGTTCCTTCGCTCGTGGACGGAGCTTTGATTCTTCCATCCGGCGCCGGTGCTTGTTTGCGGACGCGATTCTCAGTACAGTTCATATAACTGTTACTACGTGTAACATAAACGAGTTCGATGGTCCGGACAGGTGTGAGGAAACCGCAATGGCATATGTCATCACCCAGGCGTGCTGCAACGACGCGAGCTGCGTCTCCGCATGCCCCGTGAACTGCATCCATCCGACACCGGAGGAGCGGGAATTCGCGCATACCGAGATGCTGCACATCGACCCGGAAACCTGCATCGACTGCGGGGCCTGCGTCGATGCCTGTCCGGTCGACGCGATCTTCCCGGAAGACAAGCTCATCGGTTCGCTCACCCGCTACAAGGAGATCAACGCCGAGTACTACACGACCAACCCGATGCCGACCGGGTGGATCCCCCTCACGCCGGCGACTCCGCCGCGCCGTGACCTCGGCACACTCCGGGTCGCCGTCGTCGGCGCCGGCCCCGCGGCCTGCTACGCGGCGGGTGAACTGCTCGAACGTTCGGACGTCGAGGTCGAGATGTTCGAGAAGCTCCCGACCCCGTGGGGACTCGTCCGCGCCGGTGTCGCACCCGACCATCCCGGCACCAAGGAGGTGACCCGGATGTTCGAATGGAGCCTCGACCGGCCGAACTTCGCGTTCCACCTCAACGTCGAGGTCGGCAAGCACGTCACCCACGACGAGCTGCTGGAGCATCACCACGCCGTCATCTACGCCGTCGGGGCGTCGAGCGACCGGCGTCTGGGAATCCCGGGTGAGGACCTTCCCGGCGTGCACGCTGCCACCGAGTTCGTGGCCTGGTACAACGGCCACCCGGACTACGCGGAGCGCACGTTCGACCTGTCCGCGAAGCGCGCGGTGATCGTCGGCAACGGCAACGTCGCGCTCGACGTGGCCCGCATCCTCACGATGAACGTCGAGGAGCTGGAGCGGACGGACATCGCCGATCACGCCCTCGCCGCGCTGCGGCGCAGCAACATCGAGGAGGTCGTGCTCCTCGGCCGCCGCGGGCCCGCGCAGGCCGCCTACAGCAACCCCGAGTTCCTGGCGCTCGGCGACCTCGAGAACGTGGACGTCGTCATCGACGACGCCGACCTCGACCTGGACCCGGCCAGTGAGGCACTGCTGGACGACCCGGCCACCGCGATGAAGGTCCGGCTGGCACGGGAGTTCGCGCAGCGTGCCCCGCGGCCCGGTCACAAGCGCATCGTGTTCCGCTACCTGGCGTCGCCGCTCGAGGTCACCGGATCCGGCAAGGCCGAGGCCCTGCGCTACGGACGCAACGAACTGGTGGTCGACGAGTCCGGCGCGTTGTCCGCCCGGGCTCGGGGCGAGGAGGGCTCGCTGGACACCTCGCTCGTGCTGCGTTCCATCGGGTACCGCGGCAATCCCGTCGGCGGTGTCGCGTTCGACGAGAAGCGCGGCGTGATCCCCAACGAGCACGGCCGGGTCACCGACCGGGTGTACGTGACCGGATGGATCAAGCGTGGTCCCAGCGGCGTCATCGGCACCAACAAGGCGTGCGCGAAGGAGACGGTGTCGTCGCTGCTCGCGGATTTCGAGGCCGGAAAGCTCCTCGGCACGGTCGGCACCCGCAAGGACGTGAAGAAGCTGATCGAGCGACGCCAGCCGGAGCAGATCGGCTTCCCCGGCTGGCGTGCGATCGACAAGGCGGAGACCGGCCGCGCGGCGGGGTCCGGCCGGCCCCGCGTCAAGATGACCGACACGGTCGAGCTGGTCTCCGTCGCCCGCAGGCGGAAGCGGCTGTTCGCTCGTTGACGCCTCTCGCCACCCCTGCGCGTCTAATGTTTCGAGCATGCGCGCAGTGGTGGTGACGGAGCTGTCGGGGCCGAGCGGCATGACGCTGCAGGACATCCCCGAACCAGCGGCCGACGGACTCGTCCTGATCGACGTCAAGGCCAGCGGTGTGTGCTTCCCCGACCTGCTGATCAGCTACGGCAAATATCAGCTGGGCCCCGAGTTGCCGTTCGTTCCCGGTGCCGAAGTCGCGGGTGTCGTGGTGTCCGCACCGGCAGGCAGTGGGTTCGAGCCCGGTCGCCGGGTGCTCGCGGCGTCGCAGGTCGGCGGTTACGCCGAACGGGTCGCGGTGCCGCCGGCGCAGGTGCTGCCCATCCCGTCGATCCTGGATTTCGACGAAGCGGCGTCGCTGATCATCAACTATCAGACGATGGAATTCGCGCTGGAGCGCCGGGCTCGGCTGCGGGCAGACGAAACCGTCGTCGTCCTCGGCGCGGCGGGTGGGGTGGGAACGTCCACCATCCAGTTGGCCAAGGCGCACGGCGCCCGCGTGATCGCGGTGGTGCGCCGGGACGGGGCCGACGACTTCCTGCGCGAACTGGGGGCCGACGAGGTCGTCCGCCTCGGCGACGGCTGGGGCGCCCGGGTCCGTGAGCTGACCGGCGGCCGGGGCGCGCAGATCGTGGTCGATCCGGTCGGCGGCGACGCGTTCGACGAGGCCGTCCGGGTGCTGGCCCCGGAAGGCCGGCTGGTCGTGATCGGTTTCGCGGGAGGGACGATCCCCGAGGTGAAGGTGAACCGGGTGCTGTTCCGCAACATCAGCATCGTGGGTGCGGCGTGGGGTGAGTTCATCCGGACCGAACCGACTGCGCTGGAAGAGGTGCATGCCGCGTTGATCCGGCATGTCGAACGCGGACTGCGTCCCGTGGTCACCTCGCGGTATCCCCTCGAGCGGGCCGCGGACGCACTGCGTGACCTCGAGGCAGGCCTCGTGCTGGGTAAAGCGGTGCTCGTCCAGGACTGAACCCGCAGGTCCAGGCTGCCGCCGGGGGATGTGATACCTGACACCATTTATTCGGTTGCGTCATAGTTGCCCTTGGGCAATAGTTGCATGAGCGCTAGCATTCGAGGGTGCCCGACAAATCTCCTGATCTTCTCTTCGAACTACTCAACGACTTCTTCACCCAACTGTTGAGTGCGGGGGAGTCGGAGTCGATGGACAACCTCATCGAACTGGACCTCACGTTTTCGCAGGTGCGCATGCTCTTTGCGCTGGTTCAGCACGGTGAGCCACTTCCGATCAACGAGGTGGCCGAGCGGTTGCGGCTCTCGGTGGCCGCAGCGGGTCGGAACGTCGATCAACTCGTGAAACTGGGTCTGGTCGTTCGCCGGGAGGACGAACGCGACCGGCGGGTCAAGCGGGTCTCCTTGTCGGAGGCCGGACATAAGGTCGCTACCCAGCACATCGAATGCAAGCGTGATCAGTTGCGACGGTTCGCATGGCGGGTTCCGGAGATCGAGCGGACTCGGCTGATCGAGGCACTACAACCGATCCTCGCGGGGGAGTCCCTGCGAGAACTCAACCAGGAGATACTCGGATGACATCGCCGACCGCCGCGAACGCGGCGCCCGACAAGCTCGACGGCACGGTCCTCAAGATCGCGTCCGTGGTGGTGCTCGGTGCCATCATGTCGATCCTCGACGTCACCGTCGTCAGCGTCGCGTTGCCGACGTTCGCCACGGAGTTCGACACCACGTACGCCACCGTCGCGTGGACGATGACCGCGTACACGCTCGCCCTGGCCACCGTCATCCCCGTCACCGGGTGGGCGGCCGACCGATTCGGCACCAAGCGCCTCTACATGACGGCGCTCGTGCTGTTCGTGCTCGGCTCGGTGCTGTGTAGCTTCGCGTGGGACATCACGTCGCTCATCGGCTTCCGCGTCCTGCAGGGCCTCGGCGGCGGCATGTTGATGCCGCTCGGCATGACGATCATGACGAAGGCGGCCGGCCCCGACCGTGTCGGCCGGGTCATGGCGGTTCTCGGAATCCCCATGCTGCTCGGCCCCATCGGTGGTCCGATCCTCGGTGGCTGGCTGATCGAGGCGGCGAGCTGGCACTGGATCTTCCTGATCAACCTGCCCATCGGCATCATCGCCCTGGCCGCCGCGTTCATCATCCTGCCGTCCGACAACGCGTCGCCGTCCGAGTCCTTCGACTTCCTCGGCATGCTGCTGCTGTCGCCGGGTCTGGCTCTGTTCCTGTTCGGTGTGTCGTCCATCCCGGAGGTGGGGACCGTTGCTTCGGCTCGCGTGCTCGTGCCCGGTGCGGTCGGCCTGGCGCTGATCGTCGCGTTCGTGTTCCACGCGCTCCGCAAGGATCACCCGCTGATCGACCTGCATCTGTTCAAGAACCGGCAGCTGTCGGTCGCGGTCATCACGACGTCGCTGTTCATCGTCGCGTTCATGGGCGCCGGTCTGCTGTTTCCCAGCTACTTCATCCAGGTCGGCGGGCACACCACGCTTGCCGCTGGTCTGCTGATGGCGCCGCAGGGTATCGGCGCGATGCTGACCATGCCGGTGGCCGGACGTCTCGTCGACAAGATCGGGCCCGGCAAGATCGTGCTGACGGGTCTGCCGCTGATCCTGATCGGTCTGGGCGTCTTCACGCAGGTGGCGTCGGACTCACCGACCTGGCTGCTGATGGGTGCGCTGTTCGTGATGGGCATGGGCATGGGCTGCACGATGATGCCGCTGATGACCGCAGCGATCGTCACGCTGTCCAACGAGCAGGTCGCGCGCGGTTCCACGCTGATGAACATCGTCCAGCAGACCGCGGGTTCGATCGGTACCGCCGTCATGTCGGTGGTCCTCACCAACCAATTGCTCGATCGCGGTCTCGACAGCCAGACGGTCGCGATGCAGCACGTGCCCGAGGTCGCCGCGCAGGAGCCTCCCGGGATGGTGGACCAGGTCCTGAGTCAGGCCGCCGATGCGTTCGGCAACACGTTCTTGGTCGCCACCGTGCTGATCGCGTTGACGCTCATCCCGGCGTTCCTGCTGCCGCGCAAGAAGTCGGTCAACCCGCAGCTCGAGGCGGAAGGTGCCCCCACGGTCATGATGCACTGATCGGGCTCGTTCGATCCGAGTGTCGCCGAGGGCGGCAAGCGTACTGCGCTTGCCGCCCTCGGTCGTTTCCGGAATAGGACAAAGTGGTTGAATGTTGCAATAGGTTCATGCAAACGCATGGAGTTCTGGCGCGAGAGGAACAGCTATGCAGTTCGGAATCTTCACCGTCGGCGACGTGACCCCCGATCCCACCACCGGCCGCACCCCCACCGAGCACGAACGCATCAAGGCGATGACGACCATCGCCAAGCATGCCGAGGACGTCGGGCTCGACGTGTTCGCCACCGGCGAGCATCACAACCCGCCGTTCGTGCCGTCCTCCCCGACCACGATGCTCGGCTACCTCGCAGCGCAGACCGAGAAGATCATCCTGTCGACGTCCACGACGCTGATCACCACCAACGACCCGGTGAAGATCGCCGAGGACTACGCGATGCTGCAGCACCTCGCGGACGGCCGGGTGGATCTCATGATGGGTCGCGGAAACACGGCCCCCGTCTACCCGTGGTTCGGACAGGACATCCGCCAGGGGATTCCGCTGGCGCTCGAGCACTACCGGCTGCTGCGCCGACTGTGGGACGAGGACGTCGTGGACTGGCAGGGACAGTTCCGCACCCCGCTGCAGGGCTTCACGTCGACCCCGCGTCCGCTCGACGGCATCCCGCCCTTCGTGTGGCACGGCTCGATCCGCAGCCCGGAGATCGCCGAGATCGCGGCGTTCCACGGTGACGGCTTCTTCGCCAACAACATCTTCTGGCCCAAGGAGCACTACATCGCCCTGATCAACCTCTACCGCGAACGGTACGAGCACTACGGTCACGGCCGCGCGGATCAGGCGATCGTCGGACTGGGCGGGCAGGTGTTCATGCGCAGGAACGCCAAGGACGCCGTCGACGAGTTCCGGCCCTACTTCGACAACGCACCCGTCTACGGCCACGGGCCGAGCCTCGAGGACTTCACCGATCAGACCCCGCTCACCGTCGGCACACCGGAACAGGTGATCGAGAAGACCCTGACGTTCGCCGACTTCTTCGGCGACTACCAGCGGCAGTTGTTCCTCGTCGACCATGCGGGGCTTCCCCTGAAGACGGTGCTGGAGCAGCTGGATCTGCTCGGCGGCGAGGTCGTGCCCATGTTGCGCAAGGAGTTCGCCGCCCGGCGACCTGCGGGCGTGCCGGACAACCCGCCGACGCACGCGTCGATGAAGGCCGATCGCGAGCCGGTCGATGCCGCCCGTCAGTAGGACCGAACGAGCGGCCGAGGCGTGGGAGGCTCTCTTCCGCGCCCAGGTCGCGGTGATGCGCAACCTCGCCGCCGACGACGTGTGGGACGAACTGAGCATGCGCGAATACGACGTGCTGTTCACCCTCGCCCGGGCACCCGGACACAGACTGCGCCTGCACGATCTCAACCGGGAGATCCTGCTCAGCCAACCGTCGCTGAGCCGGCTCGTCGAGCGGCTGTCCGGCTCTGGATTCGTCACGCGGGAGTGCGATCCCGGCGACCGCCGGGGAACCGTCGTCGCCCTGACGGACGAGGGTGCGCGCGTGCAGAAGTCCGTCGGACGCAGGCACGCGGCGAGCATCCGGCGGCACGTCGGCGCGGCACTGTCCGACGACGAACTCGACACACTCACCGAACTCTGCGCGAAACTGCGCGGCGCACAGGACTGACGGAAGGCACGATGGAGCAGTGAGCAATCTGGAGACGAATTCGGTGGAAGAGCGGTGCGAGTCGCACCCCGACGGCGGGGGCATCCAGGTGCTCGGCTCGCGCGAGGTCCCGCTCGGTGGTCCCCGCGCGATGCCGGTCCGGCGCACTCTCCCACAGCGCGAACGATCGCTGATCGGAGCCTGGTGCTTCGCCGACCACTACGGTCCGGACGACGTCGGGAACACGGGCGGGATGAACGTGCCACCACACCCGCACACGGGACTGCAGACGGTGAGCTGGCTGTTCACCGGCGAGATCGAACACCGCGACAGCATCGGTTCGCACGCGATGGTGCGTCCCGGCGAGCTCAACCTGATGACCGCGGGTCGGGGGATCGCGCACTCCGAGGTCTCGACACCGCAGACGCGCATCCTGCACGGTGCGCAGCTGTGGGTGGCGTTGCCGGCGTCGGCGCAGGACGCGGATCCGGCGTTCGAGACGTACGCACCCGACCCGGTCGAACTGGACGGCGCGACGGTGCGGGTGTTCCTCGGGAGCACGGCGGGCTCCACGTCACCGGTCCGCACGTTCACGCCGCTGCTCGGCGCCGAGATCCTCCTGGAGCCGGGTGCGGACGTCACCCTCGACATCCAGCGCGGCTTCGAGGTCGGGGTGCTCGTCGACGAGGGTGAGGTGCAGCTGCGCGGGACCACGCTGCGGTGGGCGGAACTCGGCTATCAGCCGCCCGGGGAATCGCTGGTGGCGTTGCGCAACACGGGCGGGACCCGGGCCCGGCTGCTGCTGCTCGGTGGTGAGCCGCTGGGCGAGCAGGTGATCATGTGGTGGAACTTCCTCGGCCGTAGCCACGAGGACATCGTCGGCTACCGCCGCGAGTGGCAGTCCGAGCTCCGGGGCGCGGCGCCCGCCAACCCCCGGTTCGGCACGGTCGAGGGTTACGACGGCGATCCGCTGCCCGCACCCGAACTGCCGAACAGCCGGCTGAAACCGCGCGGCTGACACGTCTGAGGATCAGTAGCTGGTCATCGACGTGTTGGCGCCGCAGAGCACCACACAGAGCGGCTTGTCGTCGGCGGGGGCGAGCTGTCCGGTGACGATCGCGGCGAGCGCCGCGGCAGTGCCGTGCTCGACGACGATCCGGAACTCCTCCCACAGCAGCGTTCGCGCGTCGATGAGGGCGTCGTCGTCGACGATCAGGCTGGACACGGGCCGCGACCGGACGGTGTCCCAGGCGATGGAACCGATCTTGGTGGCGCCGAGGGAATCGCCGGCGATGCTGTCGATGTCGATGTCCACGGGCTGCCGGGCGGCGACCGCGGAGTGCAGCGTCGCCGCTCCGCTCGGTTCCACGCCGTAGATGCTGTCGTCCTCGCCGCTGCCTGCGACGACACCGGAGAGCAGTCCGCCGCCGCCGACGGCAATCACGTAGGACAGCGGCTCGGCGACGTCGTCCTGGATCTCGAGTGCGATGGTGCCCGCCCCGGCGACGATGTCGGGGAGATCGTAGGCGTGCAGGGCGAGGGCGTTCGAGGACGTCGCGAGTTCGTCCGCGTACTCGGCCGCCTCGGCGTATCGAGCACCGACCTTGCGCACGTCTGCGCCGAGCGCGATCAGCTTGTCGATCTTGACGTCGGGTGCCGTGACGGGGACGACCACCGTGCACTTCACGCCCCGCAGCCGCGACGCCCAGGCCGCTCCGATGGCGGCGTTCCCGCCGGACGCGATGACGACGCCCGCATCGTCGAGCCGCCCGTCCTCCTCGGCGTGGAGCAGCGCGTTGAGGCTGCCCCGCACCTTGAACGAGCCACCGTACTGCAGGAACTCGAGTTTGAAGATCACCGGTACCGGGCCGTGCAGGGTGGGGACGGTGGCACGGAACGTGGGTGTCCTGCGGATCAGGCCGGTGATGCGCTCACGCGCCCTGTCCACGGATGCGCGATCGACGGAGTGAGCCATGGTCCCATCGTTCCATCCCGTGCGGCCGCGACTACCGCGGCTGCTTGACCGTCGCCGTGCCCTGGGCGGCGGCGCACAGTACCTCCGAGCCGTCGTCCTGCACCGCGTAGATGTCGCACCGGCACAACGCCTGGCGCCGGGTCGAGGCGTCGGCTCGGGCGTCCGCCCGCAGCAGCACGCCCTGTGCGGGGCGGAGGTAGGTGATCGTGAAGCCCGCGGTCATGATGTTCGCGCCGAGCACGGTGCCTGCGGCGAACGTCAGAGCGTTGTCGGCGGCGTACGACAGGACGCCGCCGTGCACGAAGCCGTTCTGTTGCCGGAGTTCGTCCCGGACGGGGATCTCGAGGGTGGCGCCGCCCTCCCCGAACTGCGTCATGCGGGCGCCGACGAGCATGCTGAACGGCTGGGCCGCCAGCACGGCCTGCGCGGTGTCGGCGGTGAGGGCGACGTCCACTGTCATGCCTCTACTCCTGGTTCCGTAGCGAGTTCCACGCGGCGCGCGCCAGTTCGGGCGCCACCGCGGTGGGGTCGGTGGTCATGGCGCCCGCGAGCCACTGGCGGGAGTACTCCTGAGCCGGGCCCAGCCACAACGCGTAGAGCACGTCGAAGTCGAACCGGCGGACCGTTCCGTAGTGTTCGTGGACCCGCCACCAGTGGGTGACGTCGCGGAAGAACGCCGCGTTGGTGGAATCGGCCCGCTCGTCGACGCCCGGGGGCCGGGGCGCGGCGAGGATGGTGGCCCGCTGCGGGTTGCCGGACACCCACTGCAGGTGGCGGACCACGGCGCCTTCCACCCCGGACCGGGCGTCGGCGCATTCCGAGAGCGCGGCCCGGAATCCGTCCTGATAGTCGGCGAGCGCGCGTAACCAGACCTGGAGATACAGCACTTCCTTGTTCGGGAAGTGGTGGTAGACGGCTCCCACACTGACACCGGCCTCGTGCCGGATGTCGGCGAGCCGAGTCGCGAGGACGCCGCGGCGGGCGAAATGTCCCTCCGCCGCGTCCAGCAACAGACTTTGAATCGGCACATACCGAATATAGTTCGGTCATGGCAACGGGGGAAGGCGAGTTCGCAGGATTACGGCGATGGGCGACGTCGTTCCTGGGACGATGAGGACGTGCGCATCCCGCGACAGCCCCGACGGATCACGCCCCGAACGGGTCGCCTGGTGTCCCCGCCGCCTCGCCCGCTCCGCCGCCCGGGTCCGGCACCCACGCAACTCCACGAGTTCGAGGCCGCCGGCCTCCTCGACGGACTCAGCGGATCGGATCGCTCTGCGCGCATGGGGGTGCTGAACACCCTGATCGAGGACGGGGTGTCGATCGACGAACTCCGCGTCGCGTCGCGGGACAATCGCCTCGCGCACCTGCTGCTCGAGCACGCGCTGGCGCCGAAGGGCCGGTACGGCATCGACGAGATCTCCCGGAAGACCGGCGTCACCGTGGAGGACACCCGGCGGTGGTTCCGGGCGATCGGCCGGGGTGCGTCGGAGGACGGGACGTTCTACGACGACGGCGACCTCGACCTCGCGCGCGGACTCAAGCAGTACCGGGACCTGGGGCTCGACGAGAGCGGAATCTTCGCGGCCGCGCGGGTCCTCGGCCGCAACCTCTGGACGGTCGCCGACGCCGCGGACGCGCTCCTGCAGGAGCGACTCGAGGCGACGCGCGATCACCCCGAGGTGGCCCTGCGGTACGCGGTGGAGGTGCGTCGCATCGCGGATTTCGAGGCGCAGATCCTGGCTCACCTCATCGCCACCACTCTGCGCCACCAGTTGCGGTCCGATGCGGTGGGCATCGCCAGGGACTCGAACATGCAGGTTCGCGGTGCGCAGGAGATCGGCGTCTGTTTCGCCGACCTCGTCGGATTCACGCTGCTCGGTGAGCAGGTGGCGCCCGCCGATCTGGGGCGGGTGGCCGAGCGGCTCGACGGGCTGGCCACCGATCTGGCGCTCGCGCCGGTGCGTCTGGTGAAGACGATCGGGGACGCCGTCATGTTGGTCTCGCCCGATCCCAACGCGCTGGCGTACTCCGCGCTCGACCTCGTGCAGGCCGCGCGCACCGAGGGGCTTCCGCCGTTGCGGGCCGGGATCGCCTGGGGCACGGCGGTGCCCAGTGCGGGCGACTGGTTCGGCAGGCCCGTCAACATGGCCAGTCGCGTCGTCGCGGTCGCACCGTCCCACGAGGTGGTCGTAACCGGTGAGTTCTACGACGAACTCGACACCGACGAGTTCTGGGGCGAACCGGCGGGCAGTCACCGGCTCAAGGGAATCGATGCGCCCCAGGAGCTCTTCGGGATCGGCCGCCGGTACGTCGCCTGAGCGGCGCGGCTTCGAAAACGTGTCGTACCCTCGCGATACCGTGATGGCACAGCTCACAGAAGTAGATCGAGTGAGGCGCATCATGACCGGCGATTCGGGTGCAGACTGGCATTTCTACGCGGTGGTCGAAACCGCGGTGGACGGTGGTCACACGCTCGCCGCGTTCGGGCCGCGACCGACGGCGCTCGACGCCCTCCGGCTGGCCGTGCATTCGGTCAACCACACCGCGTATTCGGTTCTGGAACAGGGGATCGCGGGCGATCCGCGTGCCGAGGCGAGTGTCGTCGAGCGGTTGCCGATCACGTCGTTCACCATCAGGCGGCACCGCCGCAGCACGAGCGAGCTCGATGCCCGCTGGATGCTGAACGGCGGCAGGCATCACCGGTAGGGCTACCGCGGTTCTGTCGTGAGGTAGTACTCGAGCACGGGCCCGACCCAGCGCATCAGCTGTTCGTGTGTCATGTCCGCCACGGGCGGGACCCGGAGTATGTAGCGGGAGAAGGCGAGTCCGAGGACCTGCGACCCGACGAGGGCCGCACGTTCGTCCGCGCGATCCGCCGCGACCACGGCGAGCGCGGGCGCCACCTGGCGGGCGAAGACCTGCAACATCGCCTCGGCGGCCCGCGGGCTGGTCGCCGCCGCGCGGAGGAGGGGGAGGAACGCACCGTCGTTCTCCCACACCGCGAAGAAGCGCGGCATCAGCACGCTCGCGAGGTCCTCGACGGGAATGTTGTGGAGGTCGGGCAGGTGCAGATCGAATTCGGCGGCCTCGGCGAACAGCGATTCCTTGGTGCTGAAGTACCGGACCACCAGTGCGGGGTCGACGCCCACATCCGACGCGACGGCGCGCATCGTCGTGCGTTCGTAGCCGTCGGTGCCGAACCGGGCGCGGGCGGCGTCGAGTATCGCGGCGCGGGTGGCGACGGCGGAGCGGGCGCGACGTTCGGGCATTCCACAAGTGTAAGTCAACAGCTGTTGACCTGGCGTGGGGATGCGCCTACCGTGGAAGTCAACAGATGTTGACTTGATGGACCATCTTTCGATCGGAGGCAGCGTCATGAAGCACATCGACGTGGTGGTGATCGGCGCGGGACCCACGGGATGCATGCTCGCGGGCGAGTTGGCGACGGCGGGCCGATCGGTGACGGTGCTGGACAAGCGCGCCGCGCCGTCCACCCTCAGTCGCGCATTCGGCGTCCACGCCCGCACCCTCGAACTGCTCGACGCCCGCGGCCTCGCCGACCGCCTCGTGGCCACCGGCGCCGCCTCACCCGGTCTGAAGTTGTGGCGCGGTGCGGCGCTGAATCTCGGGCGTCTGCGGTCCCGGTTCCCGTTCGTCCTCGTCACCCCGCAACGGAACGTCGACGCCCTTCTGGAGGAGCACGCTCGGGACTGCGGCGCCGACATCATCCGTGGGTTCACCGTGACCGGGGTGGAGCAGGACGGAAACGGCGTCCGCGTTCACGGCCGCGACGTTTCAGGACGCGAGAGTACGTTCCACGCGACATATGCGGTCGGTGCGGACGGCGCGCACAGCGCGGTCCGGACGATGATCGGGCAACCGTTCCCCGGCAAGGCCGTGCTGCGGTCGATCATGCTCGCCGACGTCGAACTCGAGAACCCACCGGACAATCTCGTGACCGTCAATGCCGTCCGAGACGGATTCGCGTTCATCGCGCCGTACGGCGACAACCTGTTTCGGGTGATCGCCTGGAACCGGCGCCATCAGGTGGACGACACCGCGCCCGTGGACCGGGAGGAACTGCGCAGCACCATCGAAGTCGCGATGGGCACGGACTACGGTCTCGGCGACGTGCGCTGGCAGTCGCGATTCCACAGCGACGAACGGCAGGTCCCGCAGTATCGGACGGGCCGGGTGTTTCTCGCCGGTGATGCAGCCCACGTGCATTCGCCCGCAGGTGGGCAGGGCATGAACACCGGCATCCAGGACGCCGTCAATCTCGGCTGGAAACTCGCGGCCGTCCTGGACGGCGCGGACGACGCGGTGCTCGCCACCTACCACGCCGAGCGGCACCCGGTCGGCCGGCTGGTTCTGCGGTCGAGCGGTGCCACGATGCGCATGATGATCATCCGGCCGTGGATCCTGCGGAAGCTCCGGAACGGGGCAGTGGCGGCGCTTCTCTCCTTCCCGCCGATCGGCGACGCGGTCGCCCGGATGTTCTCGGGCATCGGAATCGGGTACGGCCACGACGCCGGCGAGAGCACCCTGGTCGGCCGACGCGCCGAAGACCTGCCCACCGACGCCGGGCGGCTGTACGAGGTGATGCGCTCGGGCGGTTTCGTCCTGGTCACCGAGCCCGGGGCTCCTGTCCCCGGCGATGTCCACGCGGTGCCCCGGACCGACGGCGGACCCGCACTGCTCGTACGCCCCGACGGCTACATCGCCTGGGCGGGCGACAGTAGGTCCGGCCTGTGGCGGGGCGTCCTGGAACGGTGGACGGCCCGCACGTCGACCGGTGCCCGGCCGGTCAGCCGGTGACGTCCGAACGGCTGTTGAACGCCTGCGCTCGCAGATCCCGGGCGAGATGATCCCGTTGCTCGAGCACCAGCCGTCGTAGCGCGGCGGGCGCGTCGGCGTTGGTGGCGAGCCATCCGTCCGCCGCGTCGAGTGTCGTCTCGGACGGGAACAGCCCGACCACGATCCGCCGCGCGATTTCGATACTGCGCTCCTCCCACACCGGGCGGATCGAGGCGAAGTAGCCGGCGGCGTACCCCTCGACGAGGTCGTGCCGGGCGCCTGCGCGGAACCCGGCGATGACCGCGCCGAGATGTTCGTTGGACAGGGTGCGGTCGTGGAAGATCGATTCCCAGGCCTTCGCCTTCACGTCCGGGTCCGGTCGCGAGAACTTCGCTCGCAGGTACGCGGTGCGGCCGGAACCGGTGTCGTCGCGGCGCAGCTCACCGTCGAGGTCGGCGTCGTCGGCGTGTCCGGTGGCGGCGAGCGCGCCCCAGAACCCCCAGCGCAGATCCGGGTCGAGCGCCAGCCCGGTCGGCACCGGCCCGCCGGCCTCGAGGATCGACCGGATGTCGGCCGCGCGACTGCCGTCCATCGCAGCGGCGCCGGCAACCGCACGTGCCCAGGCGAGTTGGCTTCCCGAAGCCGGCGGGGCGTTCCACAACGCACGCCAGGTGTGCTCGAGCCAGTCGAGGCGAGCGGTGTCGCGCGAGGGCTCGGGGAGGAAGTGCTCGATCGCGTACGGGGCGTTGGCCAGCACGGAGGTGAGGAGGGTCAGGTGTGACTCCGCCGGTGAGAACCTCCGGGCCATCGACAGATAGCGCATGGCGCCCAGATCGCTGTCGCGGGTCGCATTCCACAGCGACGACCAGATCAGGCCCCGCGCCAGCGGGTCCCGCAGCCGGTCGAGCGAGGTCTCGACGGTGGTCAGCGATCGGTCGTCCAGCCGCACCTTCGCGTACGTCAGGTCGGCGTCGTTGAGCAACACGAGCGGCGCGTCGGCGAGATCGATCGGGGTGCGGGCGTCGGCGAGGTCGACCTCGACCCGCTGCACGCACACGAGGTCGCCGGTCCCGTCGAAGTCGTAGCGCCCGACGCCGAGCCGGTGCGGACGCGGATCGGTCTGCACGATCGCGGCACGCCCGTCGGCGTCCCGCTGCAGGCTCAGTGCGGACACGCCGGTGGTCTGCAACCAGGCGCGCGCCCAGCTCGTCAGGTCCCGGCCCGACGTGGCCGACAGTTCCGTCAGCAGATCCTTCAGGGTGGTGTTTCCGAAGGCGTGGGCGCGGAAGTAGCGGCGCGCCCCCTCGAAGAACGCGTCACGCCCGGCGTACGCGACGAGTTGCTTGAGGACGCTGGCGCCCTTCGCGTACGTGATGCCGTCGAAGTTCAGTTTCGCGGCCTCGAGGTCGACGATGTCCGCGACGATCGGATGCGTCGTCGGCAACTGGTCCTGCAGGTACGCCCACGCCTTGCGGCGGTTGGCGAACGCCACCCAGGCGTCGGTCCACCGGGTGGCCTCCGCGTTGGCCAGTGCGCCCATGTAGTCGGCGAACGATTCCTTGAGCCACAGGTCGTCCCACCACACCATCGTGACGAGGTCGCCGAACCACATGTGGGCCATCTCGTGCAGGATCGTGTTCGCCCGGCCCTCGTACTGGGAGTCGGTGGCGGCGCCGCGGAACACGTACGCCTCGGTGAACGTCACGCAGCCGGGGTTCTCCATGGCGCCGAGGTTGTACTCGGGGACGAACACCTGGTCGTACTTGCCGAACGGGTAGGGGTAGTCGAAACCGTCCGTGAAGAATCCCAGCCCCTGCCGGGTGATCTCGAAGATCGTGTCGGCGTCGAGGTATTGCGCGAGCGAGGCCCGGCAGAGGACGCCCAGCGGGATCGTGAGGTCGCCGCCGCACCACTCCGAGTCGGCCCGGTGGTAGGGCCCGGCCACGACCGCGGTGATGTAGGTGGAGATCGGCAGTGTCGGCGCGAACGTGACCACCTGGCCGCCGGTGGTGTCTTCCCGTTCGGCGATCTGCTGGTTGGAGACCACCTCCCACTGCCGCGGCGCGGTGACGACGAACGTGAACGGCGCCTTCAGGTCCGGCTGTTCGAAGCACGCGAACACCCGCCGCGCGTCCGCCGGTTCGTACTGCGTGTAGAGGTACGTCTGCCCGTCCGCCGGGTCGAGGAACCGGTGCAGACCCTCGCCGGAACGGCTGTACTCGCCCCGGGCGGCGACGATCACGACGTTGGATTCACGCAGCCCGGTCAACGCGATGCGGGCGCCGTCGTAGTCGACGGGGACGTCGTCGCCGTTGACCGTCACCGACTCCACATCGGCGCCGAGGAAGTCGAGCCAGGTCGTGGACGTGCGGGCGGTGAACTCGACGGTCGTGGTGGTCGCGAACGTCGCGACCTCCGGGTCGACGGCGCCGAGTACGTCCAGTTCCACCCGATAGCCGAGAACGTCGATCACACGGGAACGTTCGGCGGTTTCGGCTCGGGTCAGGTTGGCGGTGCTCACGCGTCGATCCTGCCAGCCCGGCCCACCGGCCGTGCCGCTACCGGTTGCTCAGGACGGAGCCGACTCCGGCCGCGACGACGAGCGCGATCGCGGCCAGCGACTGCAGTCCGAGGACCTGCCCGAGCACGATCACCCCGGCAAGGGTCGCGGCCGCCGGTTCCAGCGCGATGAGCACGGCGAACACCTTCTTGCTCATCACCTGCAGCGCCCGTAGCTCGAGCGAGTACGGAATCACCGAGGACAGCAGGGCCACCGCCGCACCGACGGCAAGGATTCGGGGGTCGAACAGTGCGGTGCCGCCGGACACCGCGCCGAGCGGAAGCGTCAGGGCCGCCGCGACGATGCTCGCCCCGGCGAGGCCGTCCGCGCTGGGAACCGTGGCCGCGAGGTTCGAGCCGGCGACGATGTAACCGGCCCATGCCGCACCTGCGGTGAGCGCGAAACACACCCCCACGAGGTCGAGGGACGCGGTGCCCGAGTTCTCGCGCAGGCCGAGCATGACCACGCCGGTCAGCGCCGCCAGTACCCACACACCGTCCCGCAGTCTTCGCGACAGCACGGCGGCGAGGGTGAGCGGACCCAGGAATTCGATGGTGACGGCGGTGCCGAGGGGCAGCCGCGCGAGGGCCTCGTAGAACGCCGAATTCATCACGGCGAGCGCCACTCCGAGTGCGAGGATGCCCTCGCGCTGCGTTCGTGTCCACCGTCGCCACCGCGGCCGCACGATCACCCCGAGGATGATCGCCGCGATCGTCAGTCGCAGCGACACCGCGCCACTGGCGCCCACCTCCTCGAACAGGGTGCTCGCGAAGGCGGCGCCGAACTGGACGGACAGCACCGATCCGAGGACCGAGACGACGGGAAGAAGCTGACTGCGCGGCTCCGCTGTCACCGGTGTGCGATGCCCGGGTTCACTGGCCGGTGAAGTTCGGGCTGCGGCGATCGAGCATCGCACCGACCGCCTCGTGATGGTCCGCGGTGTGATGGGCGAGCGACTGCATGGCGGCCGACAGTTCGAGGAGGCTCTCGAGGCTCTGGTGACGGCCTTCGCGGAGCAGCTTCTTGGTCATCCGCAGCACCTGCGGCGGGTTGACCGCCACCCGGTCGGCGAGGGCCCGTGCCGCGCCGAGGAGTTCCTCGGGTTCGGTGATCTGCGAGACGAGTCCCCACTCCAGGGCTTTCGCGGCGTCGATCGCGTCGCCGGTGAACGCCATCTCGCTGGCCCGCGCCATCCCGACGGCCTGCGGCAGGAACCAGGCGCCGCCGTCGCCGGGGACGAGTCCGACCTTGACGAAGCTCTCCGCGAACACGGCGGCCGTGGACGCGATCCGCATGTCGCACATCAGCGACAGGTCGCATCCGGCGCCGATCGCGGGTCCGTTGACGGCGGCGATGGTCGGCACCTCGCAGTGGTAGAGGGCGAGCGGGATGCGCTGGATGCCGTGCCGGTAACCCTGCCGCAGGTCGGCGGGGGAGCCGCCGAACATTCCGGCGCGGTCGCGCATGTGCTTGACGTTGCCGCCGGAGGAGAACGCCGAACCCGCACCCGTGACGATCGCGACGCGCACACTGGGATCACCGTTGACCTGGGCCACCGCATTCTCGAGCGCCTCGATCACGTCCGGCTCGGAGATCGGGTTGCGCGCCTCCGGACGGTTGAGCGTCCAGGTGACGATGTCGCCTTCGCGGGTGGTGAGCACGGCGTCGGTCATGGACGACTCCCTTGGGTGTGAGCGCGGATTCGAGACCGTCCCAGTCTGTCATTGCGCTCAGATGCCGGTGCGCCGTACCAGTGCGTCGGTGGCGGACGGCGCGAACGTGCCGAGCACCCGGAACAGTTCGGCGTAACTGGGGAGCAGTTCGATCGGGCGGGTACGCACGGCGGTCACGAACCATTCCGCCGCCTGCTCGGGCGTCAGGGCCGCCATCGCGTCGTAGTCCGTGGTGGGCGCGATCATCGGCGTCCGGACCAAGGGAAAGTCCAGGGTGGTCACGGAGATTCCGCGGTCGCGCACTTCGGCGCCGAGGCTTCGGCCGAACGCGCCGACGGCCGCCTTGGACGCGTGGTAGGCGGAGAACTTGGGCATGACGCCGGCGGGCACGCCCCACGTCGCGACGTTGATGATGTGGCCCTTGCGACGCTCGATCATCGACGGGAGCAACGCGAGGGTCAGTCGCGTCGAGCCGAAGTAGTTGACGGCCATGGTGCGTTCGAAGTCGTGGAAGCGGTCCAGCGAGTCCTCGACCGTCCGCCGGATCGACCGTCCGGCGTTGTTGACGAGAACGTCGACGGGGCCGATCTCCCCGAGCACCTGCGCGACGAGGGCGTCGACGGACTCCGGGTCCGTGAGGTCGCAGGGTACGGCGTGCGCGTCGCAACCGGACCGCAGGATGTCGTCGCGCACGGACTCGAGGGCGTCGGAGCCGCGGGCCACGAGGACGACCTCCGCGCCGAGGTCGGCGAGCCGGCGTGCGGCCGCTTCACCGACCCCCGAGGAACCGCCGGTGACGAGGATCCGCTTCCCGGCGATGCGGTGGCCGGTTCCCGGTACGACTCGGGCGGCCACTGCGCGCGGGGAGGGCAGTGGGTTGAGCGCGGCACGGGTGAGCAACTGTCGTATCACCTGACCAGCGTGGCAGCTCGCCGGACGATCCGCAGGCAAATAACAATCAATCGTGCTTGCTTTTTTATTGGGTCGGTGTGATGCTGGTCGCATGGCTGAACTGCAGAGGTTCATCGATGACTTGTGCGCCGAGAGCGATTCGCTGGATGCCCTGGTCGCCGACCTCCCCGACTCCCGCTGGGCCGATCCGACACCGGCCGAGGGCTGGACCATCGCCCACCAGATCGGACATCTGCTGTGGACCGACGAGGCCGCCCTCCTGGCGATCACCGACCCCGACGGCTTCACCGAGCAACTGACGGTGGCCGCCTCGAACCCCGCCGGCTTCGTCGACGCCGGCGCCGAGGAGCACGCCCGCAGGGAACCGACGGAACTGCTCGCCGCCTGGCGCTCGGCCCGGGCTCGACTCGCGGAGGCCCTCCTGGCGGTGCCGCCGGGACAGAAGATCCTCTGGTACGGCCCGCCGATGAAGGCGGCCTCGATGGCCACCGCCCGATTGATGGAGACGTGGGCGCACGGCCAGGACGTCGCCGACGCGCTCTCGGTGCCGCGCACACCCACCGAGCGGTTGAAGAGCATCGCCCACCTCGGTGTCCGCACCCGCGACTTCGCCTACGCCGTCAACGAACTCGCCCCACCCGCGGAGGAGTTCCGCGTCGAACTGAGCGCCCCCGACGGAGTGTCCCTCTGGACGTGGGGCCCCGAGGACGCCGCGCAGAAGGTCGCCGGACCCGCCGAGGACTTCTGCCTCCTCGTCACCCAGCGCGCGAACCGAGCCGATCTCGCCCTCGAGGCTACCGGCGCGGATGCGGACGCGTGGCTGAACATCGCTCAGGCCTTCGCCGGCCCCGCGGGCGGCGGCCGTGAGGCGGGAACCCGATGACCGTGCGGATCGGCAACTGCTCCGGCTTCTACGGCGACCGGCTGTCGGCGATGCGCGAGATGCTCGAGGGCGGCGAACTCGACTATCTGACCGGCGACTACCTCGCCGAACTCACCATGCTGATCCTCGGCCGCGACCGCATGAAGGACCCGAACCGCGGCTACGCGAAGACGTTCCTCCGTCAGGCGGAGGACTGCCTCGGGCTGGCCCTGGACAAGGGTGTCCGCATCGTCGCCAACGCCGGCGGGCTCAACCCGGCCGGTCTCGCGGACGCGTTGCGGGAGGTGAACGACAAGCTGGGGCTGCAGGCGACGGTCGCCCACGTCGAAGGCGACGACCTGATCGGCCGGGCCGCAGAACTGGGGCTGGGCAGCCCGCTGACCGCCAACGCCTACCTCGGCGCGTGGGGCATCGTCGACTGCCTGAACGCCGGCGCCGACGTCGTCGTCACCGGGCGTGTCACCGACGCGTCCGTGATCGTGGGCCCGGCGGCCGCACACTTCGGCTGGCGGCGAGACGCTTTCGACCAGCTCGCCGGCGCCGTGGTGGCCGGGCACGTCATCGAGTGCGGCACCCAGGCGACGGGCGGCAACTACGCGTTCTTCACCGAGATCGGCGACCTCGACCGTCCCGGATTCCCGATCGCCGAGATCGACTCGGACGGATCGTCCGTCATCACCAAGCACCCCGGGACCGGTGGCGCCGTGAACGTCGGCACCGTCACCGCGCAGTTGCTGTACGAGATCACCGGTGGCCGCTACGCCGGTCCCGACGTGACCGCGCGAATCGATTCCGCCGCACTGTCGCAGGACGGCCCCGACCGGGTGCGCATCAGTGGCGTCGTCGGCGAGGCGCCGCCGCCGCAGCTCAAGGTGTCGCTGAACACGCTCGCGGGTTTCCGCAACGAGGCCGTGTTCGTCCTCACCGGCCTCGACATCGAGGCCAAGGCGGCCCTGGTGAAGCGGCAGCTCGAGGGGTGGCTTCCCACCCGGCCGGCCGAACTCGACTGGTCACTCGCCCGCACCGATCACCCGGACGCCGACACCGAGGAGGCCGCGAGCGCGCTGCTGCGCTGCGTGGTCCGGGATTCGGACGCCAACGCAGTCGGGCGCGCATTCTCCTCCGTCGCAGTCGAAATGGCACTGGCGAGCTACCCCGGCTTCACGCTGACGGCGCCACCCGGGCAGGGTCAGCCCTACGGCGTGTTCACCCCGGGATACGTGTACGCCAAGGAGGTGCCGCACGTCGCGGTGCTGCCGGACGGAACGCGCGTCGACATCGAACCCGCCACCGACGTCCGGGAACTCGAGGACGTCGCCGAGCCCGCGCTCCCGGAGCCGCGGGGCACCGAACCCACAGTGCGGGTGGCGCTCGGGACCATCGCCGGAGCGCGCAGCGGTGACAAGGGCGGCAACGCGAACGTCGGTGTGTGGGTGCGCACCGACGAGCAGTGGCGGTGGCTGGCCCACGCGCTGACCGTCGACGAAGTGAAGCGCCTTCTCCCGGAGGCCGCCGACCTCACCGTCACGAGATATGTGCTGCCGAAACTGCGCGCCGTCAACTTCGTGATCGAGGGAATCCTCGGGCAGGGCGTCGCGTCCCAGGCCCGGTTCGACCCGCAGGCCAAGGGTCTCGGCGAATGGCTGAGATCCCGGCACGTCGACATACCGGAAGCACTCCTTCCCGAAGGGACAACGTTGTGAGCGTGTGGGATTCACCCGAGCGGCAGGAACTGCGCAAGACGGTGCGCAGCTTCGTCGAACGACAGATACTGCCGCACCTGGACGAGTGGGAACGCGACGGCGAACTGCCCCGCGCGCTGCACCGGGAGGCCGCCGAGCTGGGTCTGCTCGGCGCCGGCTTCCCCGAATCCGTCGGGGGCGAGGGCGGAGACCTCGTCGACGCGGTGCTGATCTGCGAGGAATTCCACCAGGCAGGTGCATCGGGTGGCGCGTTCGCTTCCCTGTTCACGTCGGGAATCGCGCTGCCGCACCTCGCGGCGGCCGGTGACCCGGAGCAGATCGAGAAGTGGGTCCGCCCCACCCTGCGCGGCGAGCTCATCGGCTCGCTCGCCATCACCGAACCCGGCGGCGGTTCCGACGTCGGGCATCTGCGGACCACGGCGGTCCGCGACGGCGACCACTTCGTCGTCAACGGGTCCAAGACGTTCATCACGTCCGCTGTCCGGGCCGACTTCGTGGTCACCGCAGTCCGCACCGGCGGTCCCGGCGCGTCCGGGGTCTCCCTGCTCGTGATCGAGAAGGGCACATCGGGATTCGAGGTGGCCCGCAAACTCGACAAGATGGGCTGGCGTGCGTCGGACACGGCCGAGTTGTCGTTCGTCGACGCCCGGGTGCCCGCCGCCAATCTTGTCGGCGAGGAGAACAGCGGGTTCGCGCAGATCGCCCAGGCGTTTCTCACCGAGCGCATCGCCCTCGCCGCGCAGGCCTATTCGAGCGCGCAACGGTGCCTCGACCTCACGCTGCAGTGGGTGCGCGACCGCGAGACGTTCGGCCGTCCGCTGATCAGCAGGCAGTCGGTGCAGAACACGGTCACGGAGATGGCGCGCAAGACCGACGTGGCCCGCGTCTACACCAGAGCGCTGGTGGAGCGTTCGCTCGTGTCGAACGAGGACTTCATCGCGGAGGTCTGCTTCGCGAAGAACACCGCCGTCGAGTCGGGCGAATGGGTGGCCAACCAGGCCGTCCAGCTGTTCGGCGGCCTCGGCTACATGCGGGAGAGCGAAGTGGAACGGCAGTACCGCGACATGCGCATCCTCGGGATCGGTGGCGGTACCACCGAGATCCTGACGGGGCTCGCGGCCAAGCGATTGGGGTATCAGTCATGACCACGTTGAAGTCCACGCTGGACACGAGTTCCGAAGAGTATGCCGCGGCGGCGAAGGCCATGACGGACAAGCTCGCCGAGATCGACACCGAGCACGCCAAGGCGCTCGCGGGCGGCGGCGAGAAGTACACCGAGCGGCACAAGAAGCGCGGCAAGCTGCTCGCCCGGGAGCGAATCGAACTGCTCCTCGACCCCGACTCGCCGTTCCTCGAACTGTGCCCGCTCGCGGCGTGGGGCAGCGACTTCCCGGTCGGCGCCAGCACCGTCGTCGGCATCGGTGTGGTGGAAGGCGTCGAGTGCCTGATCGTCGCCAACGACCCGACTGTCCGCGGCGGCACCAGCAATCCGTGGACGTTGCGGAAGGGATTCCGCGCCAACGACATCGCCCGGCAGAACCGGCTCCCCGTCATCTCCCTCGTGGAATCCGGCGGCGCGGACCTTCCCACTCAGAAGGAAGTGTTCATACCCGGTGGCCGCATGTTCCGCGACCTCACCCAGCTCTCCGCCGCGGGTATCCCGACCATCGCCCTCGTCTTCGGCAATTCGACGGCGGGCGGCGCGTACATCCCCGGCATGTCCGATCACGTCGTCATGATCAAGGAACGATCCAAGGTGTTCCTCGCCGGACCGCCCCTCGTGAAGATGGCCACCGGTGAGGAATCCGACGACGAAACCCTCGGCGGCGCCGAGATGCATGCCCGCAAGTCCGGCCTCGCCGACTACTTCGCGGTCGACGAGCAGGACGCCATCCGGATCGGCCGCAGCATCGTCAAGCGCCTGAACTGGAAGAAGCAGGGTCCCGCGCCCCGGGCCGAGGTCATCGAACCGCTCGCGGACCCCGAGGAACTGCTCGGCATCGTCCCCGCCGACCTCAAGATCCCGTTCGATCCCCGCGAGGTGATCGCCCGCATCGTCGACGGCTCCGATTTCGACGAGTTCAAGCCGATGTACGGATCGTCACTCGTCACGGGCTGGGCCGAGCTGCACGGATACCCGGTGGGCATCCTCGCCAACGCGCGCGGCGTGCTCTTCAGCGAGGAATCGCAGAAGGCGACCCAGTTCATCCAGCTGGCCAACCGCTCGCACACCCCACTGTTGTTCCTGCACAACACGACCGGATACATGGTGGGCAGGGAGTACGAGGAGGGCGGGATGATCAAGCACGGTTCGATGATGATCAACGCCGTCTCCAACTCCACCGTCCCGCACATCTCGATCCTGCTCGGCGCGTCCTACGGCGCCGGTCACTACGGCATGTGCGGACGCGCGTTCGACCCGCGATTCCTGTTCGCCTGGCCCAGTTCCAAATCCGCGGTCATGGGCGGGGCGCAGCTGGCCGGTGTCATCTCCATCGTCAGCCGCGCCTCCGCCGAGGCCCGCGGGCGGGCGTTCGACGAAGAGGCCGACGCAGGCATGCGCGCCATGATCGAGAACCAGATCGAGGCGGAATCCGTGCCGATGTTCCTGTCCGGTCGCCTCTACGACGACGGCGTGATCGACCCGCGCGACACCCGAACCGTGGTGGGAATGTGCCTGTCGGCCATTGCCAACGCCCCGATCGAAGGCGCCGAGAACTTCGGCGTCTTCCGGATGTGAGGCCCGACATGATCCAGTCCGTACTGGTTGCCAATCGTGGTGAGATCGCCCGCCGCATCTTCGCCACCTGCCGCCGCGCAGGCATCGGGACCGTCGCCGTGTTCTCGGATGCCGACGCCCTCAGCCCGCACGTCGCCGAGGCCGACACCGCGGTCCGGTTGCCGGGCAACAGTCCTGCCGACACGTACCTGCGCGGTGACCTCGTCATCGAGGCGGCACTGCTCGCCGGCGCCGATGCCATCCACCCCGGCTACGGGTTCCTCTCCGAGAATGCGGACTTCGCGCGCGCCGTCCACGACGCGGGGCTGACGTGGATCGGGCCGCCCGCGCCCGCCATCGAGATGATGGGTTCGAAGGTGGAGTCCAAGAAGATGATGGCCGCCGCCGGAGTCCCGGTGCTGGCCGAACTCGATCCGGGTGCCGTCACCGAAGCGGACCTGCCGGTACTCGTCAAGGCGTCCGCAGGCGGCGGCGGACGCGGCATGCGCGTCGTGCGTGAGCTCGCGGACCTTCCGGAACAGTTGGAAGGCGCCCGCCGCGAAGCGCAGTCGGCGTTCGGCGACCCGACCGTGTTCTGCGAGCGCTACTTGGAAACGGGCAGGCACATCGAGGTCCAGGTGATGGCCGACCGGCAGGGAACCGTCTGGGCGGTGGGGGAGCGTGAATGCTCCATCCAGCGGCGGCACCAGAAGGTGGTGGAAGAGGCGCCGTCACCGTTGGTCGATGCGGTCCCCGGGATGCGCGAGCGACTGTTCGAGGCCGCCCGGCTCGCGGCGAAGGCCATCGACTACGAGGGTGCGGGAACGGTCGAGTTCCTGGCTTCCGGTCGAGCGGAGCGAGGGGGAGACGACCCGGACCAGGGTGACTTCTATTTCCTCGAAATGAACACCCGGCTGCAGGTGGAACACCCGGTCACCGAATGCACCACTGGCCTCGACCTCGTGGAACTGCAGCTGCAGGTGGCGTCCGGGCAGGCGCTCGGCGCCGAATCGCCCGCCGTGTCCGGCCATTCCATCGAGGTCCGGCTGTACGCCGAGGATCCGGCGCAGAACTGGCAGCCACAGAGTGGACCGGTCCACCGCCTGGACCTGCCCGGGGACGCGGTCGAATTCGACGTTCTCCGCACCCCGGGCATCCGCCTCGACTCCGGTGTGGTCGACGGATCCACCGTCGGCGTGCACTACGACCCGATGCTCGCGAAAGTCATCTCGTTCGCGCCCACCCGCACGCAGGCGGCCACGCGGCTGGCAGCGGCCCTGAGCCGCGCGCAGATCCACGGACTGCGCACCAACCGCGACCTCCTCGTCAACGTGCTCCGCCACCCGGCATTCCTTGCCGGCGACACGGACACCGCCTTCTTCGACACACACGGGCTGGACGTGCTGGCGCGCCCGCTGGCCTCGGCCGACACCGAGCGACTGTCGGCGCTGGCCGCCGCACTCGCGGACGCCGCGCACAACCGCGACGTCGCGACCGTGAACACCTCGCTGCCCAGCGGATGGCGGAACCTGGCGTCCGCGCCGCAGAGCAAGACGTTCACGGGAACCGACGGTGACATCGAGATCCGGTACCTGCTCACACGGTACGGGCTGAAGGCCGAGGGCTTCGACGACGTCGCGCTCGTGTCGGCCACGGCGCGGCACGTCGCACTGGACGTCGCGGGGCTGCGCCGCTCGTTCGAGGTGTCCCGGTACGGGGACGACGTGTTCGTCGACTCCGCCCTGGGCCCGGTGAGCCTGCACGCCGCACCTCGATTCACCGATCCGAGCGCCGTCGTCGCCGAGGGGTCGCTACTCGCGCCGATGCCGGGTTCCGTCATCCGCCTCGGCGCCGCGGCCGGCGACTCCGTGACCGCCGGTCAGCCGATCGTGTGGCTCGAGGCGATGAAGATGGAACACACGATCAAGGCGCCGGCTTCCGGTGTCCTCACCGAACTTTCCGTGACCGCCGGTCAGCAGGTCGACGTGGGAACGGTCCTGGCAGTAGTCGAAGCAGCGCAGCCTGAAGGAGTGTCATGAGCTTCATCGAGACCGAAGAACAGAAGGAACTCCGCGCCTCCGTGTCGAGGCTCGGGGAGCGATTCAACTACGTCGACTACGTGCTGCCCCGGGCGCGGCGCAGTGAACCGCTGACCGAATTGTGGAACGAGGCGGGCAAACTCGGCTTCCTCGGCGTCAATCTCCCCGAGGAATACGGGGGCGGCGGCGCAGGCATCTACGAACTCGCCCTCGTCCAGGAAGAACTCGCGGCCCACGGCGCTGGCCTCCTGCTGGTGGTCGTGTCGCCCGCCATCTGCGGCACGATCATCGACAAGTACGGCACCGAGGAGCAGAAACAGACCTGGCTCCCCGGCCTCGCCGACGGTTCGAAGATCATGGCGTTCGGCATCACCGAGGCCGACGCGGGTTCGAACTCGCACCAGATCACGACCACCGCGCGTCGGGTCCGGTCGAGCGAAGCGAGGGGTGATGGTCAAGCCGAGGACTGGCTGCTGTCGGGGAACAAGATCTACATCTCCGGGGTCGACCAGGCCGACGCCGTGCTGATCGTCGCGCGGACCGAGGACTCGAAGACCGGCAAGCTGAAACCTGCCCTGTTCATCGTCCCCACCGACGCCGCGAACTTCGTGAAGACGCCGATGGAGATGGATATCGTCGAGCCCGACCACCAGTTCATGCTGTTCCTCGACGACGTCCGGCTACCCGCCGACGCCCTCGTCGGCGAGGCCGATGCGGCGTTGATGCAGCTGTTCGCGGGTCTCAACCCCGAACGCATCCTCGGCGCCGCCATGGCGATCGGCATGGGCCGCTACGCGCTGGGCGCCGCGGTGCGGTTCGCGAAGGAACGCACGGTGTGGAAGGAGCCGATCGGCGCGCACCAGGGCATCGCGCATCCGCTGGCGCAGATCAAGATCGAACTCGAACTCGCCAAGCTGATGATGCAGAAGGCGGCCGTCCTCTACGACAGCGGCGACGACTTCGGCGCCGCCGAGGCCGCCAACATGGCCAAGTACGCCGCCGCCGAGGCCAGCATCAAGGCACTCGACCAGGCCGTCCAGACACACGGCGGCGCAGGCCTGACCAAGGAATACGGTCTCGCGGCGATGCTCGGCGCGGCACGCATCGCACGAGTGGCCCCGGTGAGCCGGGAAATGATCCTCAACTTCGTCTCCCAGCACTCGCTCGGGTTGCCGAAGTCGTACTGATGTCGAACGGACAGCACATGACCGACGTGGAAGCCGACCGGTACGTCCGGTACGAGGTGAACCGGGGGTTCGCCACCCTCACCCTCGATTCGCCCCACAACAGGAACGCGATCTCCGGCAGGCTCGTGGACGAACTGCTGCAGGGATTGCGGGACGCCGCCGCGGACAACGACGTCCGAGGCGTCGTCCTCACCCACACCGGCGGCACGTTCTGCGCCGGCGCGGATCTGAGTGAGACGTCCGGCGACGTCGGCTCGCGCACCCGGCAGATGGCCGACCTGCTGCGGGCCATCGTCGAGTTGCCCAAGCCGGTGATCGCCCGGATCGACGGTCACGTCAGGGCCGGAGGCATGGGCTTGGTCGGGGCCTGCGACATCGCCGTCGCCGGCCCGCGCAGCACGTTCGCGCTCACCGAGGTCCGGCTCGGACTCGCCGCGTCGATCATCTCGTTGACCGTGCTGCCCCGGATCGATTCGCGCGCCGCGAGCCGCTACCTCCTCACGGGCGAGAAGTTCGGTGCCCACGAGGCGGAGGCCATCGGGCTGATCAGCGAGTCCGCCGAGGATCCCGAGGACACCGTCGAGGAAGTGCTCGACCAGTTGAGGCAGGCGTCGCCGCAGGGCCTGGCCGAGTCGAAGACCCTGACGACGCGCAGTGTGCTCGCCGATTTCGACCGCTACACCGACGAGCTGACCGCCCAGTCGGCGAGGCTGTTCGAATCCGAGGAGGCGCGGGAAGGCATGATGGCGTTCCTGCAGAAGCGGCCGCCGAGATGGGCCTCCGGCCCCGTGCGTGGTTGACGAGTCTCAGGACTCGTCGAGCACTCACGGGCGCGCAGCGCGACGAGAGGAAGTGACACATGACCCGCGAACCGAAGCAGGACCGTAGCCGGGTCACGCGCGGGCATCTCCTCGAGGTCACCATCGACTGCCTCGCCGAGCTGGGCTGGGGTGCCACCACGGTGAGCCTCGTCGCCCAGCGCGCCGGGGTGTCCCGCGGCGCGACCCAGCACCACTTCCCGACCCGCGAGGACCTCATCACCGCAGCGCTCGAGGTCATGTTCGATGCCCGGATGGAGCAGGCCCGGCGCGAGGCCACCGACCTGCCGACCGGGGAGGGGCGCACCGAGGCCGTGGTGTCGCGGCTCGTCGACTACTACACGGGCACCCTGTTCAAGGCGGCGCTGCAGGTCTGGACGGCCGCGGCCGCCGCCCCCGAACTCCGGGCCCGGATCGTGCCGCTCGAGGAACGGTTCGGGCGGATCGCGCACCGCACCGCCGTCGAACACTTCGGATTCGACGACGCCGATCCGGTGGCGCACCGGCTCGTCCAGGCCACCCTGGATCTCGCCCGCGGACTAGGCCTCGCCGACGTGCTCACGGACGACTCCAAACGACGAGCGGAGATCGTGCGGCAGTGGGCGGCGCAGCTGGATGCGGCGTTACCGTCCGGACAGCCGCGGAGCGGCCAGTCGGCACACCCGCGGAGCGGTCAGTCGGTACAGCCGCCGATGCTGGACGCGGCCGTTCTCGACTGACCGGGCAAAGAGCGCGGGGATCGGTAGAGTCACCGACCATGGGCCGGAAATGGGGAGCGCTCGTCCTGATCACCGTCGCCGCCGGTCTGGCCGGCTGTGGGGGAGACGGAGACGATTCCGGTACCGAGCCTGCCGCGCAGCAACTCCCGCAGGTGACCGATCCGGGCCCGTTCTTCGGTCAGTGCGGTTCGGTCACCGACGACGAGGTCGCGAAGGCGTTCGGGATGCCGCCCTTCACCGGCGTGACGCGAAATTCCGTCGGCTGCGAGTGGGAAACCGCAGGAATAGGCGGTCCCAGCGTGACGTTCTCCTGGTACCGCGGCAGTCCCATCGGCCGCGAGCGGGCAGGTTCCGAGCTGATCGGCAGGCCGGCCACCGACATCGACATCCAGGGGCACCCCGGATTCATCGCATCGTCCGAAGGAATTCTGTGTGAACTCGGCGTGGAGTTCGGGGGCGACTTCGTCCACTGGTCGGTGATGTACGCGGACGCGCAACCCGCGGCGGACCCGTGCACGGTGGCGCGCGATCTCGCCGAACTCAGCGTGTCGAGGGCCAAATGAGCGGGGGAGTGATGAACGGCGGGACGTGGCGTGCGGTTCGGGTGCTGGCCGCGGCCACCGCGGTCGGGCTGATCGCGGGGTGCGGGTCGACGATCGAGGGCTCACCCAGGGCTGAAGGGGCGTCCTCGTCCGGTGACACCGAACAGTTCACGGCCCTGCTGGAGGAGTGCAACGCCGTCGCCGACGAACAGATCGCCCAGACCGTCGGCGCCGACGCCATCGAACGGGGCTTCTTCGGCGCGATCTGCCGCTGGGACGCGGTCGGCGCCAACGGTCCCGTGAAGGTGACGTTCAACTGGTTCGAGACGGGTTCTCTCGACACGGAGAAGTCGACCGGCGAGAAGCTCGGCTACACGGTGGAGTCCTCCACCATCCAGGGGCGCAAGGCCGTCGTGATGCGTCCCCCCGGCGATCCGGGGGCGTGCGGAGTGACGGTCGGATCACCCTCCGCGGGCGTCGTCGGCTGGTGGGTACAGTTCCAGACGGGGGCGGCAGACCCGTGTGAAGCGGCATCGACGCTTGCGGATCTGACGCTCAATCTGAGTAGTTGATGTGCCCGTGTCCGTACCGACAGCTCCGAGCAGCACCCCACATCGCAGGTCAGCCCTTACCACTGCCAGCCCACTTTGACCTTCCGGCGCGCCGCCGGGTATCGTTGTGGGTCGTGTCCGGCATGCCCGGGCCGATCTGTGTGCCTAGCGAGGTATTGCCGTGCGCGCGTTCGTGCAGATTCCTGCATGGAACGAGCATCCGGCTGCCTGTGTGGGGGTATGCGACACACCCGACCTCGGGTGCAGCTCGAGGTGCGGGTGAGGGGCAGCAGCTCTCTTGCCCCAACTGCTAGATCCCTAATTTCAGAACAGCCAAGGTTGCTTGTCCAGAGCAGTCTGTTCAACACGAAGAAAGCCGGTAAATGCCAACCATCAACCAGCTGGTCCGCAAGGGCCGCCGCGACAAGACCGCGAAGGTCAAGACGGCAGCCCTCAAGGGCAGCCCGCAGCGTCGTGGCGTGTGCACCCGCGTGTACACCACCACCCCGAAGAAGCCGAACTCGGCGCTCCGTAAGGTCGCGCGTGTGCGCTTGACCAGCTCCGTCGAGGTCACCGCTTACATCCCGGGCGAGGGTCACAACCTGCAGGAGCACTCGATGGTGCTCGTCCGCGGTGGTCGTGTGAAGGACCTCCCCGGTGTGCGCTACAAGATCATCCGTGGCTCGCTCGACACCCAGGGTGTCAAGGGCCGCAAGCAGGCCCGCAGCCGCTACGGCGCCAAGAAGGAGAAGAGCTAATGCCACGTAAGGGCCCCGCTCCGAAGCGTCCGCTCATCAACGACCCGGTCTACGGTTCGCCCCTGGTGACGCAGCTCGTCAACAAGATTCTCCTGGACGGCAAGAAGTCCACCGCCGAGCGCATCGTCTACGAAGCACTCGAGCAGGCGCGCGAGAAGACCGGCACCGATCCGGTCGTCACTCTCAAGCGCGCACTGGACAACGTCAAGCCTGCCCTCGAGGTCCGCAGCCGCCGTGTCGGTGGCGCCACCTACCAGGTGCCGGTCGAGGTCCGTCCGGGCCGCTCCACCACCCTCGCGCTCCGCTGGCTCGTGACCTTCTCCCGGCAGCGCCGCGAGAAGACCATGGTCGAGCGTCTCGCCAACGAGCTCCTCGATGCCAGCAACGGCTTGGGTGCCGCTGTGAAGCGCCGTGAGGACACTCACAAGATGGCCGAAGCCAACAAGGCATTCGCCCACTACCGCTGGTGACGTCACGTCGGAGCAGTCACCTACCGTGACTGCTCCGGCGTCGTCGCACGTCGGGCCCCTACCGGGGACCGGCTGATCTACAACTCGAGACAATGGCCCCGCTGGTGGAACACCGGGGAGGCCGACACCCGATACACGAGCTACGAGCGGGGAAGAATCCTGTGGCACAGGAAGTGCTGACCGACCTGAACAAGGTCCGCAACATCGGCATCATGGCGCACATCGATGCCGGCAAGACCACGACCACCGAGCGCATCCTGTTCTACACCGGTGTCAACTACAAGATCGGTGAGACGCACGACGGTGCCTCGACCACGGACTGGATGGAACAGGAGAAGGAACGCGGCATCACGATCACCTCTGCCGCGGTGACCTGCTTCTGGAACAACAACCAGATCAACATCATCGACACGCCGGGCCACGTCGACTTCACCGTCGAGGTGGAGCGTTCGCTCCGCGTGCTCGACGGCGCCGTCGCAGTGTTCGACGGCAAAGAGGGCGTCGAGCCCCAGTCGGAGCAGGTGTGGCGTCAGGCCGCCAAGTACGACGTTCCGCGCATCTGTTTCGTCAACAAGATGGACAAGATGGGCGCGGACTTCTACTTCACGGTCCAGACCATCATCGACCGCCTCGGCGCGAAGCCGCTCGTTCTCCAGCTGCCGATCGGCGCCGAGGACGACTTCGACGGTGTCGTCGACCTGGTCGAGATGAAGGCTGTCACCTGGCGTGGCACGGTCGCCATCGGCGCCGAGCCCACCATCGAGGAGATCCCGGCCGATCTCGCCGACAAGGCTGCCGAGTACCGCGAGAAGCTGCTCGAGACGGTCGCCGAGTCCGACGAGAAGCTCATGGAGAAGTACTTCGCCGGCGAGGAGCTCTCCGTCGAGGAGATCAAGGGCGCCATCCGCAAGATGACGGTCAACTCCGAGCTGTACCCGGTGCTGTGTGGTTCCGCGTTCAAGAACAAGGGCGTTCAGCCCATGCTCGACGCGGTCATCGACTACCTGCCGAACCCGCTGGACATCGGCGAGGTTCAGGGTCACGCCCTGGGCAACGAAGAAGAGATCCTCACGCGTAAGCCGAGCAAGGAAGAGCCGTTCTCGGCTCTGGCCTTCAAGATCGCTTCGCACCCGTTCTTCGGCAAGCTGACGTTCGTCCGCGTGTACTCCGGCCGGATCGATCCGGGCGCCCAGGTCATGAACGCGACCAAGGGCAAGAAGGAGCGCATCGGAAAGCTCTTCCAGATGCACGCCAACAAGGAGAACCCGGTCGACGAGGCCGTGGCCGGCCACATCTACGCGATGATCGGTCTGAAGGACACGACGACCGGTGACACCCTGTGTGCACAGGACGCGCCGATCGTGCTCGAGTCCATGAGCTTCCCGGACCCGGTCATCCAGGTCTCGATCGAGCCCAAGACCAAGTCCGACCAGGAGAAGCTGGGCACCGCGATCCAGAAGCTCGCCGAAGAGGACCCGACGTTCTCCGTCGAGCTCGACGAGGAGACCGGCCAGACCGTCATCGGCGGCATGGGCGAGCTCCACCTCGACATCCTCGTCGACCGTATGCGTCGCGAGTTCAAGGTCGAGGCCAACGTCGGCAAGCCGCAGGTCGCCTACCGCGAGACCATCACCAAGAAGGTCGAGAAGCACGACTACACCCACAAGAAGCAGACGGGTGGATCGGGCCAGTTCGCCAAGGTGATCATCGCGCTGGAGCCGTTCGTCGGCGAAGACGGTGCCACCTACGAGTTCGAGAACAAGGTCTCCGGCGGCCGCATCCCTCGCGAGTACATCCCTTCCGTGGATGCAGGCGCGCAGGACGCGATGCAGTACGGCGTTCTTGCCGGCTACCCGCTGGTGAACCTGAAGCTGTCGCTGCTCGACGGTGCATACCACGACGTCGACTCGTCGGAAATGGCCTTCAAGGTTGCCGGTTCGCAGGCGCTGAAGGAAGCCGCCCGCAAGGCCGGCCCGGTCATTCTCGAGCCGCTCATGGCTGTCGAGGTCACCACACCCGAGGAGTACATGGGTGATGTGATCGGCGACCTGAACTCCCGCCGTGGCCAGATCCAGGCCATGGAGGAACGCAGTGGTGCCCGTGTCGTGAAGGCGCTGGTTCCGCTCTCGGAGATGTTTGGTTACATCGGTGATCTGCGGTCGAAGACCCAGGGCCGGGCGAACTTCTCCATGGTGTTCGATTCCTACGCAGAGGTTCCCGCGAACGTCTCGAAGGAAATCATCGCCAAGGCGACCGGCGAGTAACCTCGGTTCCAGCCGGCCGAAGCACGACCCAGTAATAACAACCGCACTGCTGCATACCGCAAGCATCAATCAGTCCAGGAGGACACACAGTGGCGAAGGCGAAGTTCGAGCGGACGAAGCCGCACGTGAACATCGGCACCATCGGTCACGTCGACCACGGCAAGACCACGCTGACCGCGGCCATCACCAAGGTTCTGCACGACGCGTACCCGGATCTCAACGAGGCTTCGGCCTTCGACGAGATCGACAAGGCTCCTGAGGAGAAGGCTCGCGGTATCACGATCAACATCTCGCATGTTGAGTACCAGACCGAGAAGCGCCACTACGCGCACGTCGATGCTCCCGGTCACGCCGACTACATCAAGAACATGATCACCGGTGCGGCGCAGATGGACGGCGCCATCCTCGTGGTCGCGGCCACCGACGGCCCGATGCCCCAGACGCGTGAGCACGTGCTGCTCGCCCGCCAGGTCGGCGTGCCGTACATCCTCGTCGCCCTGAACAAGGCCGACATGGTGGACGACGACGAGATCATCGAGCTCGTCGAGATGGAGGTCCGTGAGCTCCTCGCTGCGCAGGAGTTTGACGAGGACGCTCCGGTTGTCAAGGTCTCCGCACTCAAGGCGCTCGAGGGCGACCCCGAGTGGACCAAGAACATCCTCGAGCTCATGGCTGCGGTCGACGAGTCCATCCCGGACCCGGTCCGCGAGACCGAGAAGCCCTTCCTCATGCCCGTCGAGGACGTCTTCACGATCACCGGTCGTGGCACCGTCGTCACCGGTCGTATCGAGCGTGGCGTGATCAACGTCAACGAGGACGTCGAGATCGTCGGCATCAAGGAAACCAAGACCAAGACCACGGTCACGGGTATCGAGATGTTCCGCAAGCTCCTCGACTCGGGCCAGGCCGGTGACAACGTCGGTCTGCTGGTTCGTGGTATCAAGCGCGAAGATGTCGAGCGTGGACAGGTTGTCGTCAAGCCCGGCACCACCACCCCGCACACCGAGTTCGAGGGCCAGGCGTACATCCTGTCCAAGGACGAGGGCGGCCGCCACACGCCGTTCTTCAACAACTACCGTCCGCAGTTCTACTTCCGTACCACGGACGTGACGGGCGTTGTGACGCTGCCCGAGGGCACCGAGATGGTCATGCCCGGTGACAACACCGAGATGTCCGTCAAGCTGATCCAGCCCGTCGCCATGGACGAGGGCCTGCGCTTCGCGATCCGCGAAGGCGGCCGTACCGTCGGCGCCGGCAAGGTCACGAAGATCAACAAGTGATCTAGCTCCACCAACGCCAATGGCGCTCACCCTCCGGGGTGGGCGCCATTGGCGTTTTCGGGGTACGGACTTCAGCGGTAGTTCAACGCATCCCATTCTCGGATGTCGCCGGGATGCGCGATGCCTTCGAGGACGAACGGGTCGCGCGCGATAAATTGTTCTGCGCGCTCGCGGCTGCTGAAGATCGCCATGGACCGGTTGCTCGCCGGGTCGTCGAACGGTCCGAGACCGAGCAGCCCACCTTCCGCGGCGAACGCGTCGAGGTACTCCCACGCCCCGCGTCAGCTTTCGACGTGCACCGGGTGGTCGGCGCGGTCGAGGTGGAGCAGGACCTGGGTGGCGACCTCTTCACCACCGAGGGTCGATGCGACCCACGACGCGACGTCCTCGGATTTGCGCGTGAAGTCGTAGATGTCGAGGGTGGGGTCGGCGGTCACGACGATCGACAGGGTGGGGAGGCCGCGTTCGATGACGGCGCGAGCGCGTGTCTGCCGGACTCCGGGATACTGGGAGAGTTCACTGGCGACCCCGTTGGCGAGGGAGCCGAGGTCGACAGTCACGTAGGTGCCCGATTCGCGATCAGGTACGGCGACGGGGGACGTGCGTCGGCGGGTGAGGTCCAGGGCGAGGAGCACGATCCCGAAGACCAGTCCCACGACGACCGTGGCGGCGAGCGCCCAGCCCCACCAGTCCTGGTCGGGGAGTGCGGTGACGCGCGCGCGGTCGTACCGCGACACCCATTCGCGGACGATCGGAACCTGGAGGTCCCAGGCCATGGCGTAGGCGCCGAACCCGAGAAGCGCGAGCCCGACGATCAGGACGATGAGCCGGTTGACGGCGGCGGTCCGATGTCTCACGGCTTCACCTGCACTCGGAGTTCGGGGGACGTGCCGAGCAGCGACAGCGTCGGTTCCACCGCCTCGCGGACGGAGATGGCCACGTCGCCGGCGGGTGTCGATTCGGTGCGCACCACGCGGACGGTGACGTGCTTGCGGTCGACCGTCGTGTGCGCCGACAGCACCCCGGGGACGGTCTTGGCGTGGCTACTGGAATTGCGAGCGAGGTCCGTGGGGCGCAGCCAGACGATCGGGGTGTCACCTACGGCGAGCGGCAGGTGGGTGCGCGGCCGCGGTTTGAGGGCCGCGACGATGAACACGACCCCCAGGACGATCGCGCCTGCCGCAGCGGGGACGATCCACTCGGACCAGTGCAGCCGGCCCAGCCATTGCACGGTGTTGCGGATCCAGGGCGCGTTGGCGAAGGTGCCGCGCATGATGAGCAGCTCACGCGCCGCAACGACCGCGAGACCGAGGGCCCCGACGGCGACGATGATTGCGGCGGGCACGGCGGCCGGAGTCGCACGCGGCGTGCGTGGCCGGATGGGTGCCACCGGGGCGGGCGGCACGGCCGGGTCGCCTTGTTCGGAGTAGCGGCTTTCGGTCGAACTGTCTTCGGGGGCTGCGGATTCCGTTCCGACGACCACGATGTTGAGTTCGATGACCGGCATGCCCGTCATCTGCTCGACCTGATGGTGTACCTGCGCGCGGAGCCGGCGGTTGACGAGGTCGAGGTGACACGGCCACTGCACCGCGATGTACAGGTTGATCGCGACGGCGCCCGCTCCCGTCGAGACGTCGGCTCGGGGCAGTTCCCGGCCCGTCAGGCGAGACAGCCCACCGGACTGCTTGACGACGCCGGGTACCTGGAGCGCCGCGGCGACGGCGATCTTCACGACGGCGCGCTCCTTGATGACCAGTTCGCCGCGCAGGGCGGTGTCGTCGAGCGCCGCGTCGTCGTGGGGACCGGCGGGGGGTGCGGTGAAGGGTTCAGCCACGGCCGCGGCTTCGGAGGATGGCGCCGAGATCGAGGTGGCCGTCGCGGTGCGCGCCGACGGCCATGCCCAGCGCGCCGAGGAGGACGGCGAAGACGAATCCGCTGAAACCACCGAGGATGCCGGCGATGGCGAGAAGTAACCCGACGATCAGGCCTGTGATTGTGCTGTTCATTGAGCTTGTCCTGTCTCTGTCAGGAGATCTTCGATGGTCACGTCGACGGGGACGTCCACCAGCGATTCCACTGCGGCCCGCACTCTTTCGGCGGTGTCGACGACGTTGGCGGGGTAGCGCGCCGCGAGGTGGACGGCACAGGACGTGGGGCCGACGGTCACCCCGGTCACCCGGCGTCCGGGCAGGTAGGTCGCGACTTCACCGAACGCGCCGCCGTGCATCGCTGCCACCCCGGGGGTTGCGAGGACGGCAGCGACGATGCGTTCGGAGATGTCCTCGGCGTGGGTGTCCGGTGGAAGTGGTCCGGTCACTGCACCCTCGGTTTGCCGTCGAGCTCGGACGCGGCCTCGGATTCGTCGAACAGCATGACGTCGAAGACGGTGATGTTCACTTCGGTCACTTCGAGCCCGGTCATGCGCTCGACGGCCGCGATGACGTTTCGCCGGATGCCGACCGCGAGTTCGTGCAGTGCGACGCCGTATTCCGCGACGATGCCGATGTCGATGGCGGCCTGCTTCTCGCCGACTTCGACGGCGACGCCCTGGGCGTGGTTGACGCGGGCGCCGGGGATCCGATCGCGGAGAGCGCCGACAGCGCGTGCGGTGCCGCCGCCGACGTCGTAGACGCCGTTGATCTCACGGGTGGCGATACCGGCGATCTTGGCAACCACTGCGTCCGCGATGATGGTCCGTCCCTCGGAACTGACGAGTTCCGGCGTCGCCCCGGCACCGAACTGCACGCGGCTGCGTGCGCCTGAATCGCTGGTCATCGTGGATCCCCTTCGAGTCGCCTGCCTTCTCCTCAACAGTAATGATCACCGACCGTACGCGGGGTCTCCCACGCGCCTTTGCACCCGCGGATCTGCCGACGAATGACACCGAAAAATATTTGATATGACCACCCGGTAGCATCTGACGTGATGCAGGTAACAGAGGCGGGGCACGACGAAAGGAACTCCATGGCGGAAGAGCCCACCGGTGAGGACGCCGCTCCCCAGGCCCGGACGCCGGCCGTCACCGCGAGTGTCGTGGTTCTGGCCGTCCTCACGCTCGCGTTCGTCGCGGTCAGCGGCTACTTCGGCTACACGCACCGGCAGGCGGAGCAGGAGGCGCAGCAGAGATCCGAGATCCTCGATGCAGCGCGCCAGGGCGTCGTCGATCTGACGACGATGGACTTCGAGCGGGCCGACGAGGACGTGCAGAAGGTGCTCGACGGCTCGGCCGGAGAATTCCGCGACGAATTCGAAGCCCGGTCCGCAGACCTGATCGCGGTCATGCAGGAGGCCAAGGTCAAGTCCCAGGGGGAGGTGCGCCAGGCTGCGATCGAGACGCAGAACGGCGACTCCGCGGACGTGCTCGTGGCGGTCGCGCAGAAGGTGTCCAACGCGGGCGGCGCTGCCGAGGAGCCACGCGGTCAGAGAATGCGCGTGACGATGCAACTCGAGGACGGCACATACAAGATCGTGAAGGCAGGGTTCGTGCAGTGAGTACCGACGCATCGCCGAAGTCGCGCAGACTCCTCCTGATCCTGGGCGCGCTCACCGCGGTCCCGGCCGTGCTGGCGGGGGTTCTGTACTTCACGCTCTACCGGCCCGACAAGCGTGTCGACGACACCGTCCGCGCCGCCGTCACCGACACCGCTTCGCAGGGCGCGATCGCCCTGCTGTCGTACGAGCCGGACACGGTGGAGAACGACGTCGGCGCCGCAAAGGAACGCCTGACGGGGGAGTTCCTCGACTACTACACCCAGTTCACGACGGACGTCGTCGTCCCGGCGGCCAAGGAGAGTCAGGTGGCCACCCGGGCGACGGTGGCCGCGTCCGGTCCGGTCGAGGTGGCGGCCGACACCGCGACCGTGCTGTTGTTCGTCAACCAGACCACCACCAGTGCGGCGAAACCGGAACCGGCGGTGACGGCGACGAGCATCAACGTCGAGCTGACCAAGTCCGGCGAGAACTGGCTGATTTCCGGCTTCGATCCGGTCTAGCCGCACGGGTAGCGTTGGCGCCCATGAGTACTCTTCGAGAGGTCGGCGACCGCGAGTCGTGGCGCTGCTGGCTGTGTGACGAACCGGTGGATCCCGACATGTCGGTCAACGATCCGCGCGGCCCCAGTATCGACAGCGTCGCCACCGCGAAGAAGGCCAAGGCGAAGGGCGGCGTCGAACGCCTCGCTCACCGTGCGTGCAACACCAAGAAGGGTGCCGTCAAACCGGTCGTGCCGTGGCCCGACCGGTTGTTCGTCGTCGATCCCGCTCCGATCATCGGTGTGGTCGAACAGCTCGGCCGCAAGGGTGGCCGGGTGGCGGTGGCGCGGTGCCCGGGCAAATCGGACGCCGAGGACGCGGCGGCGTGGTTGCTCGACAGGTTGTCCCGTCTCGCACCGGAACTGAACGTCGAGACGCAGATCGATGCCGCCGGTGGTGCGTACCTGATCGTCCTCCGCACCGCCTGACCTGTGAGCCGCACGAGGGAGTAACGTCGGGACCAGAACATGAATCCGACCTCGAGTGCGAAGGAATTCCGATGAATCTGGCCTTGACCGACGAGGAGCTGGCGTTCCGCGACGAGATGCGAACGTTCTTCACCACGCAGATTCCGGCGGAGATCCGCGAGCGGTATGCGCGTGGAGAAGAAGTGGGGAAGGAAGGGTTCATCGAGTCCCAGCGGATTCTGAACGCCAACGGTCTCGCGACGCCGCACTGGCCGGTCGAGTGGGGCGGCCGCGACTGGACGCCGGTGCAGAAGCACATCTGGCTCGACGAACTGCAGCTCGCGTCGGTGCCCGAGCCGCTCGCGTTCAACACCAGCATGGTCGGCCCGGTCATCGCGGCCTTCGGTTCGCAGGAGCAGAAGGAGAAGTTCCTTCCCCCGACCGCCAACCTCGACATCTGGTGGTGCCAGGGATTCTCCGAACCCGAGGCCGGCTCCGACCTCGCGTCGCTGAAGACCCGCGCCGTCCGCGACGGCGACGACTACGTGCTCAACGGCCAGAAGACGTGGACCACGCTGGCGCAGCACGCCGACTGGATCTTCGTCCTCGCTCGCACCAACCCGGACGCCCCCAAGAAGCAGGCCGGTATCTCGTTCATCCTCGTCGACATGAAGACGCCCGGCGTCACGGTGCGCCCGATCAAGCTGATCGACGGCGGCTACGAGGTCAACGAGATCTTCTTCGAGGACGTGCGCGTGCCTGCCGAGAACCTCGTGGGCGAGGAGAACCAGGGCTGGAGCTACGCCAAGTTCCTGCTCGGCAACGAGCGCACCGGTGTGACCCGGCTGGGATTCTCCAAAGTCCGTCTCGCGCAGGCGAAGGAACGCGCAGCCGAGATCTCGGTCGGCGAGGGGACGCTGCTCGACGATCCGCTGTTCGCCGCCCGGATCGCCGAGTTGGAGAACGAGATCATCGCGCTCGAACTCACCCAGCTGCGGGTGGTGGCCAGTTCGGCGGACGGCAAGCCGAACCCGGCGTCGTCGCTGCTGAAGCTGCGCGGGTCCGAACTGCAGCAGGCCACCCTCGAACTGCTCACCGACGTCGCGGGACCCGACTCCCTGCCCTTCGCCGCAGGTGACGGCATCTCCTCGCCGCTCTGGGCGCAGCGGACGACTCCGACGTATCTGAACTACCGCAAGGTTTCCATCTACAGCGGATCGAGCGAAGTGCAGCGCAGCATCATCGCCTCCTCGATCCTCGGATTGTGAGGGCGTGACATGGACTTCGAACTGACCGACGAACAGAAACTGCTGCGCGACACCACCCGTGAACTGCTGGGCCGCAGCTACGACGCGGAGAAGCGCAACGCCGTCACCGACACCGAGCAGGGGTGGAGCCCGCAGGTGTGGAAGCAACTCGCCGAGGTGGGACTGCTGGGCCTGAGCTTCGACGAGGAAGACGGCGGAATGGGCGCCGGACCGGTCGAGGTCGCATCGGTGATGACCGAGATCGGCCGCCGCCTCGCGCCCGAACCCGTCCTCGACGCGGTGCTCGTCCCCGGCGGCCTGATCGCCGCGGCAGGCAGCACGGAGCAGCGCCGCCGGATTCTGCCCGACGTGTCCGAGGGCAACCTCCTGCTGGCATTCGCGGATCGGGAACCGGGTGTGCGCTGGCCGTCGACCCAGGTGTCCACGACCGCGAAGAAGGACGGCGACGCGTGGACCCTCACCGGTACCAAGAACCCCGTTCCGCACGGCGGTAGCGCGAACACACTGGTCGTCACGGCGGCACTCCCGGACGGTGGGGTCGGACTGTTCCTCGTCGACGCCGGCGCCAGCGGCCTGACCCGCACCGCCTACGCGACCCACGACGGACTGCGGGCCGCGCAGGTGGAACTGTCGGACACCCCGGCGGAGCCCCTCGGTGAGGGCGGCGACGCGTCGTCGGCGATCGAGAGCGCGCAGATCCGGGCACAGGCGGCACTGGGCGCGGAGGCCGTCGGCGCGATGGAGGAGGCGCTGCGGCTGACCACCGAGTACCTGAAGACCCGCAAGCAGTTCGGTGTCCCGATCGCGAAGTTCCAGACGCTCACGCACCGTGCGGCCGACATGTACGTGCTGCTGGAACTGGCTCGCAGCATGAGTCTCTACGCGACGATGTCGCTGGCCGACGGAACCGTCGATCCGGTGGTCGCCTCGCGCGCCAAACTGCAGATCGGCCGCTCCGCCCGCACGATCGGGCAGGAAGCGATCCAGATGCACGGCGGCATCGGCATGACGGCCGAGTATCCGGTCGGACACTACGTGAGCCGGCTGACCGCCATCGAGCACACCCTCGGCGGGTCCGACGACCACCTGCGGGTGCTCGCGTCGGCGACCACCCAGGGGGCCATCAGCATCATCTAGCCGCCCCCGTGAGTACTTATTAACCGCCCGCGGTTAATAAGTACTCACGGGTCCAGGTCTCGGATTGGTATCGGAAAGAGCGTTTTCGACGTGTCGCACAGGGACCCCAGTGTGACGCGGCTAACGTTCTGCGCGCACACCAGAACTCACGGGGGATGTACGTAATCTCGGTGAAGGAGCATTGCCATGGGGTCCGGTCCAGTCAAAGCGATCATGTGGAGCCTGCTTTTCGTGGGACTCGTCGGTGCGGGAGTCGGGATCTCCGAACTGCACGTTCCCTGGACGGTCGCATCGCTGATCGTCGCCTCGGTCTCCGGACTGGTCCTGCTCAGGATCCGCGCCGACGCGCACCCCGAACTGCACAGCGACCGCCGGATGGCTGCCGGCTGACCCCCGGTCATTCCGTCCGGAGACTGTCGGCCCACCTGCCGATATCGCCGCGTTCCAGTGCGAGCGCCAGCAGTTCCGGGAACTTGTCCGGTGTGCAGGCGAACGCGGGAATGCCGAGCCGACCCAGGGCCGCCGCATTGTCGTGATCGAACGACGGGGCGCCGTCGTCGGACAGTGCCAGCAGAACAACCACCTGGACGCCTGCGTTCTTCATCGCCGCCATCCGCCGCAGCATCTCCGCGCGGATCCCGCCCTCGTACAGGTCCGAGATCAGCACGAACAGCGATTCCGTCGGCCTGTCGATCAGTGACTGGCTGTAGGCGATGGCCCGGTTGATGTCGGTGCCGCCGCCGAGTTGCGTGCCGAACAGCACGTCGACCGGATCGGACAGCTTGTCGGTGAGGTCGACGACCGCCGTGTCGAACACGACCAGCGACGTCTTCAGCGCCCGCATCGAGGCGAGCACCGCGCCGAACACGGACGCATACACGACGCTCGACGCCATCGACCCGGACTGGTCGATGGCGAGGACGACGTCGCGGTGCACGGCCTGCGATCGGCGGCCGTATCCGAGCAGTCGCTCCGGCACCACCGTCTTGTATTCGGGCAGGTAGTGCGCGAGGTTGGCGCGGATGGTGCGATTCCAGTCGATGTCGCGGTACTTGGGGTTGGTGATGCGGGCCGACCGGTTCAGGGCACCGGTGACGGCGGTCCTGGTCTTCTGCGCGATCCGTTCCTCCACCTCCCGGACCACTTTCTCGACGACCATCCGGGCGGTGGCCTTGCTGGTCTCGGGCATCACCCGGTTCAGGCTCAGTAGCGTGCCGACGAGGTGGACGTCCGGTTCGACGGCGTCGAGCAGCTCGGGTTCGAGGAGCAGCTGGGTGAGGCCGAGTCGGTCGATGGCGTCCTTCTGCATCACCTGCACGACGCTGCTCGGGAAGTAGGTGCGGATGTCGCCGAGCCAGCGGGCGACCTTCGGCGCCGATCCGCCGAGACCCGCGCCGCGACGGCGGCTCTTCGACCCTTCGCTGCTGGTGTCGTACAGGGCGGCCAGAGCGCCGTCCATCGCGGTGTCCGTCTTGGACGCGAGACCGCCGGTGGACTCCTCGGCGGCGTTGCCGAGCAGCAGCCGCCACCGTCGGAGCCGCTCCGCGTCTTCGGTCACGATGTCACCCCCAGAATGTCCGCGACGGTCCGGACCGCGATCGTGCCCCGACGAGCGTCGATCTCGGCGCGGGCATCTTCCGTGGACCCGCCCTCCACGGACTGCCCGATCGCCCGGCGTTCCCCGGTTTCGAAGCCGCCGAACGTGCGCCGCAGCAATGGCAGCACGTCGACGAAGTCCTGCTCGCGCAGTCCCGACACCCAGCCGTCGAGCAGTCGCAGCAGCTGCCGGTCGTGGACCAGCAGCAGACCTCCGCCGCCGAGGAAGCCGTCCACCCACCCCGCCTTGGCGGAGGGATCGGCGCCGACGGACAGCGCCCGCGACAGTCGGGTGGCGGACTCGGTTTCGCTGACGGTGCCTGCGTCGCGGAGCAATCGGACCATGCGTCCGATCACGAGGCCGTTCACGTCGCTGCGGTCGACGAGGCCGGCGAGCGTGCCGAGCCACCGCGCCGACGCACGATCGTCGTCGCGCAGCATCACCGCCGCATGGACGTCGTCGACGGCGCGGCGCAGGTCGAGTGCGCTGTCGTCGTCCAGACCCGACAGCGCCGAGGGCAGTCCCGCGCAGATGCGGACGAGCAGGCTGTCGGTGACGCGGGTGAGGGACGAGACGTCGGTGCCGCGGACGTCGCCGTATCGCAGCGTGCGGGTGAGCGCGGGCAGGGCATCCATCAGGTGCATCACGTCGTGGTCGAGCGTGGCCGCGGTCTCCAGCGCGCGCAGCAACTCGACCAGCGCATCTCCGAGATCCGACAGCAGGGCCTGCTCGAGCAGCCCGGTGAGCCGGGCGAGGGAGACGTCACCGGACGAGGCCTCCTCGCGCACCTTCGCTGTCGCCGCGGCCTCGACGGTGGTGCCCCACAGCGACGCCTCGATGATCGACACCGCCAGTTCGGGTTTCCAGGTGAGGGACCACGTCTCGCGGAACGTGCCGGTACCGCGGACGTCGCTGTCGGCCGGGGTGCCCCAGCCGACACCGAGGATCTGCAGGCGGTGCAGGAGCCGGGACCGCGCGACGTCGTTGTCTCGGCGCAGGTCGAGGTCGATGGTCTTCTCGGTGGCCTGCTGCTTGAGCCGCAGGGTCTTCGCCCGCGCCCGCAGGTCGGCGTCGAGGGGCACCGTCGGGGTGTCGTCCGGGACGGTGCCGAGAGCCTCGCCGACGACGAGTCGCCGCGTGATGAGGTCGAGCAGGACGTCGTCGCCGTCGCACATCACGGCGCGGGTGGCCTCGGTGACCTCGGAGAGACCGGCCAGCGGCCGCGCGCGCATCGCTGCCAACGTGTCTGCGAGACGGACGGATTCGATGACATGCGCACTCGATACCGGAAGGTCCTCGTCCCGCAGCACCCGCGCGACCTTGGTGAGCCATCGGGTGATCGTGCGGTCCGGTGCGGTGAACAGGTGGTGATACCAGCCGGGGGACGTGATCCCGGCGCCGTACCCCGACGCCGCGGACAGTCGTGAGTGCGTCCACGGCACCCACGTCAGCGAGGTCTTGATCTTGGGGATTCCCTTGAGGATTCGCGCGTCCGCGGTGGCCGGTCCGAGAGGTCCGGCGAGTGCCGGGGCGTGCCAGGCGCCGCACACCACCGCGATCCGCTGGGCGCCGCCCTTGATCACCTTCCGCAGCGTCTGGCGCATGTACGCCTCGCGCCTGCTGGTGGGTTCGTCGAGTTCGACGGTGTCCCGCAGCGCGGTCATGGCCTCGGTGATCGCGTCGAACGAGTCGGGGCCCGAACCTGATTCGATGACGGCGTCCCACCAGCGTTCGGTGTCGTCGTAGCCCGCCGCGGCGGCCAACTGGGTCAGCGGATCCTCGGAGCGGGGGTCGGAGTCGTCGGCGGCGAGGGTGTTGGCGGCCGGAAGGTCGCAGAAGCGGACGTCGACACCGCGCCCGGCCGCCCACGACAGCGCCTGCCACTCCGGGGAGAACACGGCGAACGGCCAGAACGCCGCCGTCCTGGGCTCCCCGGTGGCATACGCGAGCAGGGCCACCGGAGGTTCCATGGTGTCGGAGGCAGTCAACGCGACCAGCGGATCGGCGTCCGCGGGCCCTTCGATGAGGACGGCGTCGGGGACGAATTCGTCGAGCGCGCGACGCACCGATCGTGCCGAACCGGGCCCGTGGTGGCGGATGCCGAAGACACGGACGTCGGAGTTCACCCGGTGACCTCGCGGCACGCCCGGTAGAAGTCGGCCCAGTCCTCCCGTTCGCGGACCACGGCCTCGAGGTATTCGGTCCACACGACCTTGTCGGCCACCGGGTCCTTCAGCACCGACCCGAGGATGCCGGCGGCGACGTCGGACGGACGGAGCACCCCGTCGCCGAAGTGCGCCGCGAGGGCGAGTCCGTTGGTGACGACCGAGATCGCCTCCGCCGTCGACAGCGTTCCGGACGGCGACTTCAGTGTGGTGCGGCCGTCGCCGGTGACGCCCGACCGGAGTTCGCGGAACACGGTGACCACACGCCGGATCTCGTCGACGGTCGCCGGGATTTCCGGCAGTTCCAGCGAGGACCCGAGTTGCTCGACGCGCCGCGCGACGATGGCGACCTCGTCCTCCTCGTTGGCGGGCAGGGGCAGGACCACCGTGTTGAACCGCCTGCGCAACGCGGAGGACAGTTCGTTGACCCCGCGGTCGCGGTCGTTCGCGGTGGCGATCAGGTTGAAACCCTTGGCGGCCTGCACCTCGGTGCCCAGTTCGGGGATGGGCAGCGTCTTCTCCGACAGCACGGTGATGAGTGCATCCTGCACATCGGCGGGAATGCGGGTGAGCTCTTCGACCCGTGCGATCCGCCCGCCCTGCATGGCCGTCATGACGGGGGACGGAACGAGTGCGCCCTCTGTCGGGCCCTCGGCGAGAAGCCTCGCGTAGTTCCAGCCGTACCGGATGGCCTCCTCCGGTGTCCCCGACGTTCCCTGGACGAGCAGGGTCGACTCGCCGGAGACCGCCGCCGACAGGTGTTCGGACACCCACGTCTTGGCGGTTCCGGGGACACCGAGCAGGAGCAACGCGCGATCGGTCGCGAGCGTCGCGACGGCCACTTCGATGAGCCGGCGGGGACCGACGTACTTGGGGGTGATGACGGTGCCGTCGTCGAGTTCGCCGCCGAGCAGGTACGTCACGACCGCCCACGGAGACAATTTCCACGACGGTGGCCGGGGCCGGGTGTCGTGCGCGGCGAGGGCGGCGAGTTCGTCGGCGTAGGCCTGCTCGGCGTGGGGTCGTAGCAGGTCGGCCTGGGCGGCCGCGATCTCGGTCACTCGAGCTCCTTCAGGACTGTTCTGCGGTGGTCGATGTTGGTGGCGACAGTGGCGAATGCCTGGTGCCAGCCGGGATCGCGGGTGCGTTCGGCGGCTGCTCGGAGAATCGGCGCCGCAGCGAACGGGAAGTGCGTCTCGGCGCTGCGGAGGGTCGAGTAGTGGCTGTGCCGGGAGAACTGCCCGAGGTCCTTGCCGGTCTCGGCGTGCCGCCCGGCGACGTCCTCGAGGCGAGCGATCACCCGCTCGGCCAGGTCGAGCGGCCAGGGATGGGGCAGACCGTCGAACAGTGCGGCGCCGTCGACGCCCAGCAGGTAGGAGTCGGCGCGACCCGACAGGATGTATGCGAGGCGTTCGCGGGCGGGGACGATCGGTACGACGCGACGTTCGGTCTTCCGCCCTTCGCGGTGCAGCAGAGCCGACGCCCAGCGCGGATTGCGTTGCAGCACAGTGGCGGTGGTCCACGCCTCCATCATCACCTCCCGCCACTGGTCTTCGATCCGGATCTCCAACGCGGTGGAGGCGGAGCCGATCATGCCTTCCCACACCGACAAGGGGGCTGCGGTGACCACCATCCGCAACCACCAGCTGCGGATTCCCTTGTTCTTGAAGTGGACGTCCTCGATGCCGTCGCGACGGGCCGAATCGTCCAGGGAACCGGGCATGTTCACCACGAGACGGGTACGCAGCGGCTTCTTCTCCACCCGCACCCATGCCCGGGCGCGAGCGGCCATTCGCCCGGCGTATGCGGAGTTCGGCAGCTGCCGCAGCAACTGGACCGCCTGCTGGCGCACCTCTTTCCGCCGGTCGTCGAGTGCGTGCTCGAGCAAGGCGGAGTCGGCGTCACTCAGCCCCGTTCCCAGAACGGCGATGAACGCCGCCCGGTGCTCGCCCCGTTCGGAATCCCAGGTGCGGCTCAATTCGGCCATCGCGATCGCCGGGTTCACCGCCCGCATGGTCGTGAGCCATTGCAGTCGTTCCTGGTGTGCGCCGTGTGTCCACACGTCGGTGCGATCGGACCGGCGGACCAGCATCGACCAGTCCGGGTTCTGCGCGGCGAGCCACTGGCCGCGGGAACCCACCAGTCGGAGAATGCTCTCGCGGTGGGTGTCGTTGGTGCGGGCCGAGGTCATCAGGTCGGCGACGAGATGATCCGGCGCGCGGTAATCCCGCTCGGCCACGACCGCGAACCACTCGGTGAGCGTCCACGACTTGGCCGCGAGCAACTGCATGAGATGCGACGCGGACCCGGGTGGCAACTGCAGTCTCGGATCGTCCTCGGCGGGTGCGGGCAGCACGCGCGCGGAGGCGGCGACCCCGCCGTCGCGGTACGCGTTCTCGAGGGCGGCGGCGCCCAGCAGAGTCTCCGCCGGATCGCCGCTGACCGAGTGTGCCAGTTCACCGGTGGCCAGATCCTCGAACGACGGGACGGTCCGTGCCGTGCCGAGCAGGGCTGCGGACAGGAGTTCGCTCATCGCCTACTCCCCACGGCCGAGGGTGTACCGGCCCCGAGTGGGTACACGTCGCCGCGATCGAACACGGACACGGGAACCAGCGATTCGCTGTTCCACTCACCGAACACGGTGACGGGACGGCCGCCGGACATTCCGAGGAGCCGCCACAGGACCGGGTCTTCGCCGGACAGCGGCAACGCGCGCCCCTGCGCGTCGACGACGAACCAGTGTCCGTCGTCGAATGCCGGGGTGACGCCGGTGAGCAGAGCCGGCCACGAGCGGACCCACGGGTCGGCTCCGACCGCGGCGGCGAAGTGGTCGAGAGCGGTGTCGATGTCGCTCGGTGCGACGGTGGTGAACGGTTCGGGGGTCTCGTGGACGTCGCCGAACTGGGCGCGCAGCGGTGCGGCGCCGGGGTAGAAGTGCAGGGTGGCGTCGACGAGCGATCCGAGCGGCGGGACCACTGTGGAGAAGTTCGCGGAGCCGTGCGCGAAGTCCAGGAGGATCGCGCGGCGACCGTGGTCGCGGCCGATCAACCACACCTTGCGGGTGAAGAGGCGCTTCTCCTCGGTAGTCTGCATTCCCAGGACCATCCACCGGTCGCGGACTCCCGGCTCGCTGCGCACGCTGTCGGTGGCCACCGGGTATCCCACGTGCGCGCGCACCGACGCCTGCAGGGGTTCCGGTAGTTCGCTCAGGCGGCGATGGGCGACGACGAGAAGGTGCAGCCTGGCGTACTCGCGGAGCAACCGGTCCGGCCAGTCTGCTCGAGTGGCCACGACGATCGGCAGGCGACGCAGGGCGGACGCGACGCCGGGCGCCTGGGCGTCGACCATCCGGGCCGCGATGGCGTCGAACGCGGATGCCGAGATGTCGGCTGCGCCGAGCCCGCCGCGGATCTGGTCGGTGAGCCACAGGTCGAGTTCGTCGAGGCCCGCCGTCACCCGCTCGGCCCGGCGTTCGGTGGCCTTCACACCGGCCGTCTTGGTGGCCGGAGCCGCCGGAGCGGCTGCCCGCCCGGCCCTGCGGCTGAGCCATTCCGCCGCGAACGGGGGCGGTTCGGACTGCTCCGGGACCCGGCCCCGCGACCAGATCAGCAGCAGGCCGAGCGTGTGTTTGCAGGGAAATTTCCGGCTCGGGCACGAGCAGTTGTACGCCGGCCCGGACAGGTCGACGACCGATCGATAGGGGCTCTTGCCGCTGCCCTGGCACAGTCCCCAGAGCGCGCCGCCGTTGCTGCCCGTCTCCGACCACGCGGCCGACAGCTTTCCTGCGGCAGCGAGCGAGCCGGCATCGGGCGCGACCGATGCGACCTGTCCCTCCGACCAAGGCGACGTCACTCCGTCACCGTAGGGGAGTTGTCCGACAGGAAGGGAGGAGGGTGGCCGGAATTGTGGCCCAACTTCGGTGTGGACGTCGGTCTCCCGTGTCAAGCTGTCGTCAGGTACGACAGCGAGGGAGTGGGCCGGTGATCCACGGAAGGTATTTCGAGTTCAAGGGTCGTCCCGCCGTGCGGTTCCGGTGCACGTACCCGTTTCCCGTCCAGAGGCTGTGGGAGGCGGTGTCCGAGCCGGACGAGCTTGCACAGTGGTTTCCGTCACGGGTCCGCCTCGACACCTACGCCGGTGGCGACATCGAGTTCTTTCCGGAACCGCACAGCGACCCGGAGACGGGGACGGTCCTCGTCTACGGCGCCCCGTGCACGCTCGCGTTCACGTGGGGCGGGGACGAGATCCACTTCGAGGTCGAGCCGACCGCGGACGGGTGCGCCCTGACGCTCGTCAACGTTCTCGAGGTCCGCAACACTGCGGCCAGGAATGCCGCCGGGTGGAGTGTCTGCCTCGCCGACCTCGACCGGCACCTCGACGGGTCCGACGCGCCCGGTCACCGTGGAGATGCGTCCGCGGACTGGCGGCCGTTCTACCAGACCTATTTGGGAGAGGGGATGCCGTCCGGTGCGCAGATCCCGGGCGAGTCCGCCTGATCGCGGCCGTCGGCAGTCCGGCGGCGAGGGCGTTCGAACAGGCTCTCCACGTCCGACGCCGGCTCGTCCGGTTCCTCGACCGCGATGTTCCCGCCGGTCCTCAGCCACCCGTTCCGCAGTGAAGACGTCAACCAGTTGTCCAGCGCGGCTTGGGTTTCGAACTTCAGCACGATCACGCAGACATCCGAGGTGCTGCTCTCCTTGAGCCATCCTCCGCCGAGGAATCCGGGAAACAGCCGGGCGAGCCCGAGTCCGGTCTGGATCCAATCGGCGAATTCCTCGTCGCAGCCGGGAAGGACCCGGCGGACGATGGTCGTCGTGACGGACGCATCCACAGGCCCGGCTGTTCCGGCGCCCTCGGCCGCGTGCTCCATCGTTTCCTACCTCGGTTCCCGCTCACCCCCATGACACGTGCCACCTCAAACTACCAGCGGATACGAGCTCACAGGTCGTAGAAGGGCGCGGCGTACCTGAACGTGCCGGACATGCTCGGATCCCAGCGAGCGAGCAGGCGAACCTGGAAGTGGGACGACCACGAGGGCTGGTCCGGCTCGATCCCGACCGACGTTCCGGAGACGAAGCCGAACCGCGGGTAGTAGTCGAGGTGACCGAGCAGTGCCACCAGGGGTTCGTCCCTGGCGTCGGCTCCGCCGAGCGCGGCGTGCATCAGTGCCGAACCCACGCCATCGCGCTGGAGGCCGGGGAGCACGCCGATCGGGCCGAGCGCGAGTACGTCCGTGGAGTCGACTGTCGCGCGGGTCAGGCACACATGACCGGCGACGGACCCCGCCACTTCGGCGACGAGGGACAGCTGCGGAACCCACGCGTGGCTCGAGCGCAACCGGGTCACGAGGCCGACCTCGAGGGGAGCGTCACCGTCGAACGCCTGCCGGTGCACCGCCGCAACCGCGTCGATGTCGCCCGGATTCTCGCGTCTGATCAGCATGCGGACAGAGTGCATCGACGGGCCCGCGCCCGCAACGGATTTCTGACGGCGCCCGTTGTCCGGCCGGTAGCGGTGGACGGAAAGCGTTCTCCAATTGTGACCGTGTGACGTCTCCGGCCGAATGAATTTCCGGAGCATCGATAGCAGTATGGGCAGAACGTGAGTCGAGCAAACGACAACGGGAATCGAGGTGCGGGTGGTCGAGGCCAGAGTGGTCGGATACAGTTGCGGTGTGCAACACAACGAGGTCGAGCCGGAGGAAACGCCCGCATCGGGCGTGGTGGCCGTCCATGACGAACTCGTCCGCCTCGTCCGTCAACTGGTTGCCGGTGACCGCCCTCCCGTCGGATCCCCGACGTTCGCTCAACATTCGCTGCTCTCCTTCGTCGCCCGCAATCCGGGATGCCGGGCCACCCAGATCTCGGACGCATTCGGCGTGCACCGCTCCACCGTGTCGCGTCAACTCCGGGGCTGCATCGACGAGGGATGGGTGCACGCCGAGCCGGGACCGCTCCGCAGCGGTCACCCGCTGAGCCTCACCGACGGCGGGGTCGCGGTGCTGGCCGGCGCCGACGCACGCCGTGTGGAGGAAGTACGCGACCGGGTCGCCTCGTGGTCGGACGGCGAAATCGCCGCGTTCGCCCGGCACCTCCGGAAATTCCGCCAGGGCGGCGACACAGACCGTGACAGCATCGGAGACGACACCCGTGCGTGAGTACACCAGCGCCCCGACGTTCACCGTCTCCGACCACGAGAACGCCGTGCTGAGGGTGTTCGCGCACGCCGAGAGCCATCCGGATCGGGTGATGTACACCCGCCCGGAGTCCGGCGGATGGGTCGACGTGACGGCCAAGGACTTCGGCGCGCTCGTCGTCGGGGTCGCGAAGGGTTTGATCGCCAACGGTGTCCAGCCCGGCGACCGCGTGGCACTGCTGTCGTCGACGAGATTCGAATGGTCGCTGCTCGACTACGCGATCTGGGCGGCGGGCGCCGCGTCCGTTCCGATCTACGACTCGTCCTCGCACGACCAGATCCGGTGGATCATCGAGGATTCGGGGGCCGTCGCCGCGCTCGTGGAGACGCCGGCCCACGCGTCGAGTTTCGCGGGCGACGGAATCCCCTACACGCTGAAGCGGATCCTCACCATCGACGAGGACGCGGTGGGCACGCTCATCAAGGACGGATTGTCGATCGACGATTCCGAGGTGTTCAAACGCGTGGTGGCGCTGACCGCCAACGATCTCGCCTCGCTCGTGTACACGTCCGGGACCACGGGCCGTCCCAAGGGCTGCATCCTCACCCACCGGAACTTCCTGTCGGAGGTGCGGGCGTTGCTCGCGGCACCGATCGGTGACGTCGCCCGGCCGGGCAACCGGGTCCTGACGTTTCTTCCACTGGCACACGTGCTGGCGCGCGCGGTGTCGCTGGCGATGTTCGAGGCCGGCGCGATTCAGGCGCACTGGTCCGACTTCGGCACGGTCACGGGCGAATTCGAACGGTTCCGGCCCAACACCATTCTCGGTGTTCCCCGCGTGTTCGAGAAGGTGCGGGACGGTGCGGCGCGCAAGGCGTCGTCGGCGGGCGGCCTGCAGAAACGGATCTTCGACTTCGCCGAGGCCACGGCGGTGGCGTACAGCGAAGCCCAGGACGCGGGTGGTCCGTCGCTGCGGCTCCGGCTCGAGCGTGCGCTCGCCGACAAGCTCGTCTACGCGAAACTCCGTGCCGCCCTGGGCGGCGACTGCTGGTGGGCGATCTCGGGTGGCGGGGCGCTCATGCCGAGGCTCGGTCATTTCTTCCGCGGCATGGGAGTTCCGGTCTACGAGGGCTACGGTCTCACCGAATCGACTGCCGCGCACTGCGTGAACGTCCCCGGTGTCCAGAAGATCGGGACGGTCGGCCAGCCCCTGAGCGGCAACAGTGTGCGCATCGCCGAGGACGGTGAGATCGAACTGCGCGGCGGCGTCGTGTTCGGCGGCTACTGGCGCAACGAACACGCCACCCGGGAAGTGCTGGACGACGGCTGGTTCCGCACCGGCGACCTCGGCGACCTGGACGACGAGGGCTACCTCACCATCACCGGCCGCAAGAAGGATCTGCTGATCACCGCAGGCGGCAAGAATGTGTCGCCGGGACCCCTCGAAGACCGGCTGCGCTCGCACACCCTCGTCTCGCAGGCCGTGGTGGTGGGGGACGGCCGCCCGTTCGTCGGTGCCCTGCTGACCGTCGATCCGCAGGAATTCGACAAGTGGAAGTCCGCGCACGGCAAGCCGTCCGACGCCACGGTCGCGGACCTCCGCGACGACGAGGAGCTGCGCGGGGATCTGCAGGACGCGGTGGACGACGCAAACACCACCGTGTCGCACACGGAGTCGATCAAGCGGTTCGTCGTCCTCGGCCGCGACCTCACGGAGGCCGACGGGGAATTGACCGCCACCCTGAAGATCAAGCGTCGCGTGGTGACCGAGCGCTTCGCCGACGACATCGCGAGCCTGTACCGGCGGGGCTGACCCGCTACGGTGGCGGCATGACAACAGCTTTCGTTCTGTCGGGCGGGGCGAGCCTCGGGGCCATCGAGGTCGGCATGTTGCAGACCCTCGTCGGGAGAGGAATTCGGCCGGACCTCATCGTCGGCACGTCCGTCGGCGCGCTCAACGGCGCCTGGCTCGCCGGCGGCTCCTCCGACGCAGACCTGCGTGAACTCGCCGACCTGTGGCGCGGTCTCACCCGCAGTGCGGTGTTCCCCACCGGATTGCTCACCGGATTCACCGGTTTCGTCGGCCTCCGTAACCACCTGGTGTCCAACCGCTCCATCCGGAGGCTGCTGGAGCAGAATCTCCGGTTCGAGCGGATGGAGGACGCACCCACCCCGCTGCACGTCATCGCCGCCGACGTGCTGACCGGCAAGGACGTCCGGTTGTCGACGGGACCGGCCGTCGACGCCGTCACCGCCAGCGCGGCGCTGCCCGGCATCCTCCCACCCGTGGTGATCGACGGCCGCGCGCTGATGGACGGTGGGGTCGTCAACAACACGCCCATCTCCCACGCGATCGAACTGGGGGCCACGACCGTGTGGGTGCTCCCCACCGGATATGCGTGCACACTGTCGAAGGTCCCCGGAAGTGCCCTGGGTATGGGACTGGTCGGTGTGACCCTCGCGATCAATCAGCGGCTCGCCCTCGACATCGAGCGGTACGAGAGCGCCGCCGACATCCGGGTGGTGCCCCCGCTGTGCCCGCTGGACACGAGTCCCGCCGACTTCGGCGACGCCGACGAGCTGATCACACGGGCACGGGAGCAGACCGCGAAGTGGCTCGACGAGGCGCGGGTCGTCGAGGTCGGTCAGGCCGATCTGCTGCTGCCGCACGTGCACGGATGACCGTCAACGGCACCCCGCAGGTGCCGGCGCCCCGGCCAGTCGCTCGTCGATCCAGCGCACCACCTCGGGCAACGCGAACACGGCCGCGGTGAGGTGCTCGCCGAACTGCGGGGCGTAGGCGACGTCGCCGCCACCGCCGCACCATTCCTGCTGCAGAGCGATCACCCCTTCCTCCGGAATCCACTCGTCGCCGAGGAACACCCGCGACGACCCGTGATAGAGCAGCACCGGCGTGGCCGGGGTGAGCGCGCCCATCCTGTTCTCGGCGACCAATTTTCGGGCGGTGGGATTGCCGAACGGGTCGGGTACGGCGAACAGTTCGGCGGGAAGCAATGCGATCCCGGCCGGCGCGAGCGCCAGGATGCACTGGTCCTTCAGCGGGGACGTCGCCAGCAGCACACCGAGTGGATTCGCCAATGTCAGCATTTCCGGATACTCGCGGGCGAGCCCGAGGACGGCGGACAGGTACAGACCCGAACCGAGCTGGCCGTTCATGGTCCTGTGCAGCAAACCGAAATCGGCGGGTATCCCGCCCGCGGCGGCGCCGGCGAGTTCGATGTCCGGCGCGTATGACGGTTGCAGTTGCGCTGCCCAGCCGGTGGCGATCGCACCGCCGCTGTAACCCGTCGCGACGACCGGACTGTCCGAGAGCCCGAGGCCGGGCAGCCGCTTCATGCCGCGAATGCTGTCGAGCACGGCATGACCCGCCATTCGTCCCGCGCTGTACGCCATCCGCGGTCCCTGGTGGTCGGGCACGAGCACCGCGTAGTTCTTCGCGAGGAACAGCGACAGCACCGGTGGGATGTCCAGGTCCAGGGTCTGCCAGTCGTGCACCATCTTGTAGGACGGGGTGCACCGGGCGCCCAGGGAGTCGATGGGCATGTTGTAGTCGACCACCGGTCTCTGTCCCGTCTCCGTCCACGCCGCGGTCGGCACCAGGACCGTCGCGGTCACCGGCACGGGGCGGTCCTTGGAATCGTTGGAACGCACCATGATCTGGTGGGCGCGGTGCGGCACCAGCGTGTTCGGGAACGCCCGGAGCGTCACTTCCCGTGAGCGAATGATCTCGCCGGCACCGAACTCCGCGACGTTCGGCGGCCACGCGAAGAAGTCGTCGTCCAGAATGGGGGACGGGAGAATGGATTCGGTCCCCAGGGGCTGGGCGGACACCCGTGGGGGATGGGCGCAGACATACGCGGCTGCGCAGGTGGACAGTGTCATCAGGACCACTGCACGAAACAGCTTCATCGCTACCACCGCCTGAGGTAACTGTCCCAGAATGTAACTGTAACTCCAGTCACATCATGGCAGATCGACACGGGTACAGCGGTGGTTTGTTTTTGCCGCTGGGTGGTTACTGTGTGTGCATGGCGGTCACCGTGGAGCGGGCAGTACTCGAGCAGGCTGAAGACATCGTTCAGATGCACTGGGACGCCGAGGATTGGATCCTGGCCAGGGAACTCGACGCACCCGCCCGGGGCGAGGTGTCGCTCGCCGACGTTCGTGAACAGATCGAGTCCGGGGAATGGCGCGTCGCACTGTTCGCGGGCATCGTGGTGGGGGCGCTGCGGGTGCTCCGGTCCGACCCGGACGTGTGGATCGAGGACGACATTCCGGCCGCCTACGTGGCCCGCGTCATGACCGACCGCCGGCACGCCAGCGCCGGACTCGGCGCCCAGTTGCTCCGTTGGGTCGACGAGCACGCCCGCTCCGAAGAGGCGTCCGTCGTCCGGCTCGAATGCGTCGAAACCAACGCCCGGCTCCGGGACTACTACGAGGAGCAGGGTTTTTTCCTGGTGGGTCGCAGGGACTTCGAGGTGGAGTGGCCGAGCGTGGTGCTGATGGAGAAATCCCTGCGCTGACCGTTCACAGCGGGTCGAGGATGCGGTGCAGGAACTGACGCAGTCTCGGCCCGGTCGGATTGGCGAGTACGTCTTTCGGTGTGCCGCGTTCGAGTACGACCCCGTTGTCGACGAACAACACCTGGTCGGCCACCTGCTGCGCGAACCGGATCTCGTGGGTGACGATCACCATCGTCCAGCCCTCGGTCGCGAGATCCCGGATCACGCGCAACACCTCGCCGACCAGTTCGGGGTCGAGTGCGGAGGTGGGCTCGTCGAACAACATCAGTTTCGGCTTCAGAGCGAGCGCCCGGGCGATACCGACCCTTTGCTGCTGACCCCCCGACAGCTGGTACGGGTACTGGTCCGCCTTCTCCGCCAAGCCGACCTGGGTGAGCAACCGCATCGCGTCCGCGCGCGCCTCGTCCTTGGGGCGCTTCTGCACCACGATCGGGCCCTCGGTCACGTTCTGGATCACCGTCTTGTGCGGAAACAGGTTGTGGGACTGGAACACCATGCCGCTCTGCCCGCGGAACCTGGTCAAAGTCGACCGGTCCACATCGGCGCCGAAGTCCACGGACACGTCGCCGATGGAGATCGTCCCGCGGTCCGCGAGGTCGAGGGCGTTGAGGGTGCGCAACACCGTCGTCTTGCCGGAGCCCGACGGCCCGATGATGACGGTCACCGTTCCTGCCCCGACGTCGAAGCTGATGTCGCGCAGGACGTGATGGTCGCCGAACGACTTCTCGACGCCGGATACCTGAAGCAGGGGAGAGGTGTCGGTCATGTGGCTACATACCTGTCGAGTCGGGCTTCGAGCCGGCCCTGGATGGCCGACAGGAAGATGCAGATCACCCAGTAGTACAGGGCAGCGACGCTGTACAGGGCGAAGAAGTCGAAGGTGGGCGCGGCCGCGAGCTGGGCGACGCGCAGCAGTTCGGTCACCAGGATCGTCGACGCCAGCGAGGTGTCCTTCACCAGTGAGATCAGCGTGTTCGACAGCGGCGGCACCGCGACCCGTGCGGCCTGCGGCAGGACGATCCGCTGCAATGTGGTGGTATACCCCATCCCGATGGTCTGCGCGGCTTCCCACTGCCCCTTGGGGATCGACAGGATCGCCGACCGGATCACCTCGGCGGCGTACCCGCCGACGTTGAGGCTGAACGCGATCACGGCCGCCGGGAAGGGGTCGAGAACCACGCCGAACTGGGGCAGCGCGTAGAACACGATGAACAACTGCACCAGAAGCGGCGTGCCGCGGATGATGGAGACGTAGAACCGGGCGATCACCGACAACGGTCTGATCGACGAGATCCGGGCGAGCGCCACCAGCAAAGCGATGACGAGTCCGATGCTGAAGCTGATGATCGTCAACGGAATCGTCATGGTGACGGTGGCCTTCAGCATCGGCCACAGGTTGTCCAGAATCAGCTGGACTGTTGCGTCGTCCACAGGCAGGCTCTCAGTTGGTCGGTACCGAGACGTCGGTGCCGAAGTACTTTTGCGAGATCTGGGCGAGCGTTCCGTCGGCGCGCAGTTCGTCCAGGGCCTTGTCGATGTCGGGCATCAGACCGCTGTCCTTGCGGGCCGCGAACGCCTGCTCGCTCGTGTCACCGGTCTCGGCGGCCACCTTCACACCGGTGTCGTTCGTCTGCTTCTGGTATTCGGCGACGGCCAGATTATCGTTGACGGTGGCATCGACGCGGCCGTCCTTGAGCAGCGTGATGGCCTGCACGAAGCCCTCGACGGATTCGACGTTCGCGCCCGCATCCCTGGCGACCTGCGCCCAGTTGCTCGTCGCGGACTGCGCCGTCGTCTTGCCGTTCAGGTCGGCGAGCGAGGTGATCGAGTTGTCGTCGGCGCGGGTGACGATCACACCCTCGGAGTAGGTGTACGGCGTCGACAGGTCGTACTTCTGGCTGCGTTCGTCGTTGACGGTCACCTGGTTGGCGACGAGGTCGTAGCGTTTCGCTTCGAGGCCCGCGAAGATCGAGTCCCACGGAGTCTGCGTGAACTCGACGGAGACGCCGAGTTTGTCACCGACCGCGCGGATGACATCCACGTCGTACCCGGTGAGCTGACCGTCCGGGCCCTGGTAGCTGAACGGTGTGTACGTGCCCTCGGTGCCGACCTTCAGGACCCCGGCCTCGCGAACCTGGTCGATGACCGGCCCCGAGTCGGAGTTCCCACACCCGGCCAGCGACAGCGCGGTCAGGACGGTGATCAGGACGGCCGGAAGTGTGCGTCGCACGGGGTTCCTCCTCTGTCGGCGGATCAGCTAACCGTACTGGTCGAACGCTACCCGGATAGGATCTTCGGGTCTCCTCAGGAAGTAGGTTTGTCGCGTCGTGCCTTCTCTCGCTCTCCGACGGCCGGTGTGGCTGCATCCGACGGTTTTTCGTATCGAGTCGTTGTCCGCGCTCGTCGTGGCGATGGCCCTCATCCCGGAGGCGCTGTCGTTCTCCATCATCGTGGGGGTCGATCCCCGGGTCGGCTTGTTCACCGCCGCGATCATGGCGATGACCATCGCGTTCACCGGCGGACGTCCCGCGATGATCTCCGCGGCCACCGGTTCGGTGTCGCTGGTGCTGGCCCCGCTCATGGCATCACACGGATTGCAGTACCTCATTGCCGCCGTCTTCCTCGGCGGTGCGATGCAGATCCTCCTCGCCGTCCTCGGGGTCGCGCGTCTCATGCGGTTCCTGCCTCGCAGCGTGATGGTCGGGTTCTGCAACGCGCTGGGGGTCCTCATCTTCGTTCACCAGTTTCCGTATCTGACGAACGTGCCATGGGCGGTGTACGCGCTCCTCGCCGCCGGTCTGGCGCTGCTCGTGTGGATCCCGAAGCTGACCACCGCGGTGCCCGCCCCGCTGCTGGTGATCGTCGGTCTCACCGCGTTCACCGTCCTCACCGGTGTCGCGGTGCCCACCGTCGGGGACCAGGGGGAACTGCCCGACGGACTGCCGACCCTGATCGGGCTGCCGGACGTTCCGCTCACGGTCGACACCCTGAAGATCGTCGCCCCGTTCGCGCTGGCGATGGCCGTCGTCGGACTGCTCGAATCATTGATGAGCGCCAAACTCGTGGACTCCGTCACCGACACACATTCGGACAAGACGCGGGAGTCGTGGGGCCAGGGCGTCGCGAACATCGTGACCGGGCTCTTCGGCGGCATGGGCGGGTGCGCACTGATCGGGCAGACCATCATCAACGTCAAGACCGGCGGCGCGCGAACCCGGTTGTCGACGTTCCTGTCCGGTGCGTTTCTGCTGATTCTCGTGGTCGGGCTCGGCGACGTGGTGGGGACCATTCCGATGGCGGCGCTCGTCGCCGTGATGGTTCTGGTGGCCGCCACGACCTTCGACTGGCACAGCGTCCGCACGCTCCGGCGGATGCCGCTGAGCGAGACGATGGTGATGCTCAGCACCGTGGCGGGCACCCTGGCCACGGACAATCTTGCGATCGGTGTCGGTGTCGGCGTGCTGGTGGCGATGGTTCTGTTCGCGCGCCGGGTGGCCCACATGGTGGACGTGCGCGGCGAACTCGACGGCGACGTGAAGACGTACCGGGTGAGCGGTCAGCTCTTCTTCGCCTCGTCCAACGACCTCGTGTTCTCGTTCGACTACGCCGACGACCCCGGCCGCGTCGTGATCGATCTGTCGGGCGCCACCATCTGGGACGCGTCCACCGTGGCCGCGCTCGACGGCATCACCACCAAGTACGCGAGTCGCGGCACCGACGTCACGGTGGAGGGGCTGAATCCCGTCAGCGAGGAGCGGTACCGCAGGCTGACCGGCCGGCTGGGCGACTAACCTACGGTTTCCCGCAGGTACGCGAGGTCCTCGGCCAGCCCCTCCGCCGGTGTCTCGAGGACGACGGGCGCGTCGGCGGTGCGCACGACCTCGGCGAGCAGTTCGGCGTCGATGGTTCCGTCGGCGAGATTGGCGTGCCGGTCGCGGGCCGAGTTGAACTCGTCGCGGGAGTTGTTGAGGTGCACCAGGTCGATGCGTCCGGTGATGGCCTTGATGCGTTCGACGACACCCACCAGTTCCTCACCGCCCGCCCACGCGTGACAGGTGTCGAGGCAGAATCCGGCGCCGAAATCGCCGACCTCCTGCCACAGCCGGTCGATGGCGTCGAAGTGCCGTGCCATCGCGAAGTCGCCGCCTGCGGTGTTCTCGATCAGGATGGGACGGGGAATCCGCCCTTGTCTGCCTGGCGTTCGAAGAGTTTGCGCCAGTTGACGATCCCCGCGTTCACGTCCTCGCCGTCGCGGACGTGGCCGCCGTGGACCACCAGCCCGAATGCGCCGATGTCGGCGGCGGCCTGGGCCTGCTGCGCGACGGCGTTGCGGGACGGCATCCGGAGCCGGTTGTTGAGGCTGGCCACGTTGATCACGTACGACGAGTGCACGACGACGTCGATGGGGCTGTTCCGGATCTCGTCGGTCCGCGGATGCGTCGGCGGCTTCTCCCATTTCTGTGGGTCCGTGAGGAACATCTGGATGACGTCGGCGCCGAGCGTTTCGCCGTATCCGATCGGATCTTCGTCCTGGCGGACGTGTGCTCCTATGCGCATGAATCCAGGGTAGGGGGTGGGTGTGTCCACGTCCTTTGTGCTTGTGATCGCAGGCTTAACGTGGGAGATGACCCGGTTCATGTTCTTCTCGCGCTTTAAGCTTGCTATCGCAGTCATAGGGGTGGACTTCGGGGCAGAATCGGCGCACACTGTCGTTAAGCGTCCGTCGACAAGCATTGCACCGATCAGGGAGGCTTCATGGCAACCCCACGCCGCCGCGAGCGAACCGAGACCGGCGGAGTCGCCGACGGGTTCGTCGCGCGGCGGCACCAGCTCGGGCTGACGCAGGCGGAGCTGGCCGACCTGGCCGGGGTGTCGAGGTCGAGTGTGCAGTCGATCGAATCTGGTCGGGGGACCGTGCAACTGGACCTCGTCGTCGCCGTCGCGGACGCGATGGGGTGCCGTCTGGCGCTCGTCACCCGCTCGGGTGTGGAGGTGGCGTCCTGATGGTCGAGAACCTCAGCAGTGTCGACCGCGCCGACGTCTACAAGGGCGAACGCCTCGCGGGCAGTCTCGTGCGGGAGGGCGGTGACGTCGTCTTCCGCTACGACACCGCCTACCTGCAGGACCCCGGCGCCCCGCAGGTCGCATGGACGATCCCCACGTCGTCGACCGAGGTGCGCGCGAGTGGGGGCAGCGTCCCGCCGTTCTTCGCGGGGCTCCTCCCGGAAGGAATCCGGCTGCGGGGCGCGGTGGCAGCCACCAAGACGTCCGAGGACGATCACCTCACAATCCTGATGGCGGTCGGGGCCGACACGATCGGCGACGTGCGCGTCCTGCCCGCGGGGGTGCCGCCGCCCGAGACCGCACCGATGTTCGACCCCGACGCGGTCGAGCGCCAGGACCTGCGGGCGCTGTTCGAGCACATGTCGGGGCACGAGGCGGTGAAGCTGGACCCCACCTCGCTGCCCGGTGTTCAGGCGAAGGTGTCGGCGCAGATGTACTCGACGCCGATCGCGACAGAGAAGGGTCCCGCCATCCTCAAACTCTCACCACCGCAGGGGTATCCGCAGTTGGTCGAGAACGAGCACTTCTTCATGGGACTCGCCGCGCAGTGCGGGTTGCCCGTCGCCGATCATCAGCTGGTGCGTGACGGGAAGGGCAATGCCGGTCTGCTCGTCGCCCGTTTCGACCGGCGCGTCGATCCGTCCGGCCGCGTCATCCGCACACCCCAGGAGGATGCGTGCCAGGTGATGGGGATGTTCCCCGCCGCCAAGTACCGGCTGAGGACCGAGAGCGTGATCACCGCGCTCGCCGGCGTCTGTGAGCGCGGCGGCGGTTCGGCGCGGGTGGCCACCCTGGAACTGCTTCGGCTGGTGGCCTATTCGTACGCGATCGGCAACGGCGACCTGCACGGAAAGAACTTCTCGGTGCAGCTCGCCGAATCGGGGTTGTGGAGTGTCACACCCGCCTACGACCTGCTGTGCACCCAGCCGTACCTCGGATGGCGCGACCCGATGGCTCTCGACTTCTACGGCAAGGCGAACAAACTGAACCGCAGGCACTTCGTCGAATCAGGTGGGCGCCTCGGTGTTCCCGAGCGCGCGGTCACCAGAATGCTCGACGGCGTCCGCAAGGGCATCGGACGGGGCATCGAGGAGATCGAGACGATCGGCTTCACCGCGAAGGAGAACGCCCTACTGCGTACGCTGATGGAACGGCGCTCGGACGAACTGGGCTGAACCGGTTCACCACACTCGAAACGCGCTGTCCGAGAGCGTGAATCCGTGGCCCACATCGCTGCGGCACGTGACCCCGGACGTCTCGTCGACGAGGCACATCAGGTCGTTCACCTGCAACGCGGTGCCGTACGACAGTGCGGGCGCGGCGGATCCGTCGAGGGGGTAGTACCGGGGATCGCCGGCGCTGGCGAACTGACCGGCGCGGCCACCGGTGACCTCGATCGCGTTGGGCGTCACCGGGGTGCCGGACGCGCCGGCACCCGGAACCTTCGGCGCCGACGCCGGCATTGGGCCGTGACAGCCGGCGGTCGGGAGGTCGCCGCCGGTGAGGATCGCGCAGTGGAACTTGGTGCTCGGCGTCGTGAAGTAGTAGCTCCCCGCCGCGGTACCGGCAAACGTCTGCGGGGTTGCCTCGGCCGGGGTGTTCGTGGTGGTGGTAGTCGTCGTGGTGATGGGGCTCGTCGACGTGGTTCTGGTCGTGCTCGTCGTACTTGTCGTCGTCTTCGGTGCGGTCGTCACCGCCGGGGTGGTCGCGGGCCCCGCGACGGCGCCGGTCTCGGGGGATCCGTCGACCGAGCGACCGCAACCGGCCACCACCAATGCCGTCGCGAACAGAAGCACCGCACGCACCGTGTAGGTCATGGTGGAGAGCCTAGAACCGCACCCCGCCTCGGCGGTCGCGGCACGTCGGACGAAATTCTGGGACAGTGGTGACCAGCGAACTGCCAGGAGGTCCGATGTCGGAAAGCACCCAGTACGAGGAGCGGCGTGCACGCATCTCGCTGCAGGTCCGCCAGTGGTGCGAACGATCCGCGATCACGGGCACCCACGCCCCGTTGTCGGACGCCGCTGCGGTGCTGATCGCCGCCGGACACCTCGATTCGCCCACCCGGCAGGTACTCGCCCACCGGCGTCGCGCGGGCCGCACCGTCCCGTCGATCGGCGGCTTCGGGGCACTGCGTCTGCTGACGGACGAGTACCACCAGGTGGCGCGCCGCGCCGACAGCCTGCGTCCCGGACCGGCGCAACTACTGTTCAAATACCGTGCCACCGAACTGGGCCGCAAGCTGCAGTCGTCTCGGTCTGCGGTCGTGATGTCCCCGGCGCACTACGGCAACGGTGTCCGGGCGATGCGGCGGGATCGGCGTGAGGGCGTCCATCTCGATCTCGAACAGCGTGAGGCTCTGTTCCGGGCTCTGCAACGCACACCGGCGCCGATCGCGGGTACCGCGCTCGAACGTGCAGGCAACTATGCCCGCGGCACGGCGGCGGAACGACTCGGCCAGGCGGCCGAAAACACGCCGATGGCCGCGGTCGGACGACGCGTCGCCGACGCCATCGGCAAGGGCGTCGATCTCGACAACGACAGATTCGCCGACTCGTACGACACCCTCCTCTACCTGGCGGGGATGCTCTTCGACAGGATCGACGGTTCTGCAGTCTGGCATTCGGAGCACTTCGCGATCCAGCGGTACCAACTCGACCTCGCCGAAGAACTGACACAGATCGCCGTCGACACCGTGGCGCTGCGCGGAATCCGGACCGAGCTCGACGAAGCGCTGCGCGCCACCCATTCCGACACGGCGCGCGAACAGATCGAGGCCCGGCAGAACGCGCTGAAGCCGGTGTGGGATCAACTGGTCGACCGCGTCGCCGCACTCGCACGGATCGGCGACCTACTGTCCCGAGCCGAGGTGCAACTGCGGTCCGTGCTGGCGGTCAACCGGGCGATGAGTCTCGACAGCCGCATCGACGAACTCATCGCACGCTCCGGCGACCGCGAGCTGTCGGCGGAGAACACCCATCACGTGGGCGATCAGTTCGGCGGGGTGGAGGAGCTGATGCTCACCTACCAGTCGGCGCTGTACGGAGACATCGCCGAACTCACCTCCTGGTCGGGTGGGAACAGGTGACCCCGGCGACCGCGAAGGTAGCCGCCGCCACCTCATGACGCGCGCAGGTGTGCCGCGGACGGGAGCGGTGGGGCCGCCGACCGGTAGTGGTGTCCGGTCGGGGTGCCGAGGTCGATGAGGTGGGTGCGGCCGGGCCGCTGTATCGGGCGGGCTGTCCAGCCTGGTGCTTCCTTCGCGTAGTTGCAGGCCTCGCACAGTCCGGACCCGTTTCGCGCGGTGGTCGCCCCGTGCTGTCGGCGGGAGCGGATGTGGTCGTGGTGCCGGATCGGTGCATCGCACCACGGCGTACGACACGTGCGGTCGCGGAGGTCGATCATCTTTCGCAGGCTTTTCGGGAACGTGCGGGACTGGGATTCCATCGCGGTCAGCGCCCCCGAGTGCGGGCAGGAGTACACCCGCTGTAGCGATGTCTCGGTGTCACTGTCGACGGCGTCGGCCACCAGCCGCCGGGCGATTCCGGCCGGCATCGGCCCGAAGCCGTGCAGCTGCGCGGCCTCGTGCCCGCCGGCCAGCAACGTCTCGTCCGAGAGGACCAGGTTCACCGCCACCGGGACACCCGACGCCACTGACGCTCCGGTGCCGCGCTCGAACAACAGATCCACCATCAGCTGATTGCGAGTCCGGCCACCACTGTCCCCGGTCGCGATCAGACTGTCCGCATCCCGGCCCAGGGTCGTCTGCAGACACACGGCCTGCTCCACGGGCATCAGCACGCTCAGATAGGCCATCGAATCCGGCGCCGGGCGTGTCGTGACCCGCCGCTCGGACACTGCCTTGCGATGCCGGGCCACGACCGCCGCGGCGTCGAGTTCGACCGCCAACGCTTTCGCTCGTGCGATCAGCCCGCGGTCACCGACTCCGTCGAGAATGGCTGGATCCGAGCACAACCGGCGGTCCACGATGCCCCGATCGGCAGCCGACAGGCATGCTGTTTCCCGCACCAACAACGTCGTCCGCCATTCGTTCAACCGCCCGGTCTGCAACATGGCCAGGGTGTGCGGCATCTCGTGCACCAGAGCCTGCGCGAAACCCAGATGCCGCCCGCCGCGGTTCGGGGACTCTCTGCGCGCCAACGCAATCTGCGACGCGACACCCCGGTCCCACTCCACCCGCGGCAACCCCGCGGCCTTCCGGTCCGCACGGATACTCGTGGCGACGCCGTCGGTGATCACCGCCTGCGCCGCACACCCGACCGACTTCAACGCCTCGATCGCGTCGAGCAGGTCGATCCCCAAGCCCGCATCCCCGTCAGCGGAAACCACCCGCAGCCGTGCCGCGAACGCCCGCAACTCGTCCAGATCCGGTGCCATCAATTCCCCCACAACCAACCTCCCCCCAAGGTTCGAATGTATGTTCGACTTTATCAATCAGGTTCGACCAAGGCAATACCCGGATACGGTGGTGTGGGAACTCTCGTCGAGAAAGATGTAGGGGCTGGGTGCGATGACCGATGACGCCGATCTGCAGCGGGCGGTTGCGAACGAGTTCTCGGCACTGGCCGATCTGCTCGACGGGATCTCGGATGCGGAATGGGACACGCCGTCGCTGTGCGAGGGCTGGCGGATTCGGGAAGTGGTCGCGCATTTCACCATGGCAGCGCGCTACTCCGAGGAGCAGTTCATGGCGCGCTTGCGTGAGTGCGAGTTCGATTTCACCCGGCTCTCCAACGAGATCGCCCGTAGCGACGCCGAATTGGCACCGGCGGAACTCGTCGCCAACCTGCGCTCGGATGTCATGCGCCAGTGGATCCCGCCGGGCGGCGGCTATCACGGCGCGCTCAACCATGTGGTGATCCACGGTCTCGACGCCACCGTGCCGCTCGGCGTGCCACGACACGTACCGGAGGAGACGATGCGCGTCGTCCTCAACGATCTCACGGCGGGTGGTGGGCACTCGAATTTCGGCATCGACATCGAGGGACGCGGCCTGCGGGCCACGGACCTCGACTGGTCGTACGGGTCGGGCGCCGAATTACGCGGAACGGGCGAGGATCTGGCGCTGATGATCTGCGGCCGTACGCTGCCGGCCGGACGGGTCGAGGGCGACCCGTTGTAGCCCGGTTCAGATACCCGGGATGAAGCCCGGGTAGACGAAGTGCCCGGGACCTCCGCCGGGGAGGGTGGCGCCGAGGGATCCGGGGAAGTTCATGGACAACTTGACGAGTTTGTGTGGTTGGCCGTTCTGGTCGGCTTGCCAGCAGTCGAGCAGTACGCCGTGGAATCCGGTGCAGACGATGCGGTTGGCGGTTCCGAACGGTGACGTGAGCCGATTCGCGCTGACGAACGGATTCCAATAGTCGAGGTCGGTGGGGGTGAGGAAGTTCTGGGTGTCGAACGGCGCGACCGGACTGGGCTCGGTGGGTACCGGCGGCCATTCGTCGGCCGCGGCCATACCGGCGCTCCCGAGAAGGGCGGCGGCGACGACGGCCACGGTCGCGGTGAGCTGTGCGAATCGGCGAGTAGCGGTAGTCATCTCCACCACGCCACAGTAAACCGGCGGCAGTTTCTACGTCCGCAAACCGGGATGGCGGTTGGCCAGGACGGGGACGAGGAGCTTGTTCGGCGCGAGGTGGGCGAACACGGACGCCGCCCGGTTCGCGAGGCCGGGGATGGCGATCATGTGCCCCTTGTCGAGGCCGTCGATTCCGGTCCTGGCCACGGATTCTGGGCTTTCCCACATGAAGCTGGGCAGTGCGGCTTCGGCGTCTTCCTTCGCGAAGCCGGCTGTCTCACCGAAACCGGTGTCCACGGGCCCGGGGCAGAGGGCGGTCGCGGTGACGCCAGTGCCCTTCAGTTCGCCGGTGAGGCTCTCGGTGTAGGACAGGACGAATGCCTTTCCGGCGGCGTAGGCAGCCTGTCCGGGCAGCGGCTGGAACGCGGCAGTGGAGGCGACGTTGAGGACCGCTCCTCGGCGTCGTTGCACCATGCCGGGCAGGGCGCGGCTGCAGAGGTCGGCGACGGCCATGACGTCGACCTCGATCATGTTCATCTCGGCGTCCGGGTCGGACGCGGCCACCGGGCCGAGCGTGGACAGGCCGGCATTGTTGACGAGGATGTCGAGGGTGAGCCCGAGCCCGCCGACCCGGTCGAGCAACGTCGCGCGGGCAGAGCGGTCGGAGAGATCGGCACCCAGCACATGCGCCCGACCGCCTGCGGCCCGCAGTTCGGTGGCCAGTTCCTCCAGCTTCTCCGCCCTACGGGCGACGAGTACGACCTGGTGACCGCGGCGGGCGAGTTCACGGCTGATCGCTTCGCCGATCCAGGACGACGCTCCGGTGACGAGCGCGGTGCGATCGGCGGCAGGGGTGGGCAGGCTCTCAACTGTCGACTTAATGTCTAATACTGGCACCGTGTACCGGGTCTACACCGATCGTGGTTCAGGTCTGCGGGAGAGACTCGAGCGGGACTGAATCGGATGCTCGACGACGCAGCCAAGGGTCACTTCACGGTGGTGCGAATGGTGTGGCGGGACCGGTTGGCGCGGTTCGCCGGTGGCGTGGATCGAACGTTACTTGTCGGTGGTCGGCGTTAAGGTCGAGGTCCTACGGGAGCATGGGGACACGTCGCTGGTAGAGGAGCTGATGGATGACTTCATGGCAGTGCTCGCTTCATTGTCCGGCCGCTTCCACCCATTGCGGTCGAAGCAGAATCAACGTCGACTTCTTCCGGGCGATGCGGCAGCACGGTTGGAGATGGACTAACTGATGGCCGATACCGGATTCACTGCGCTGCGGCAGTTCTCGTTCACCACCCGCCCCTACCTGGCTGTCGATGACGAGACCGGTGCGCCGATCGGGCTTGACGACCTCGACGTGCGTGTCGGGTGGCTGCTCGACCTGATCTCGGGCGCCGAAGCGCAACTGTTGTCGCGGCTGTGGCAACCGGCCACCTTCGATGTCCTGGCCGCCGGATGTGACCGCCAGGGCCGGAAACTGCCGATGCAAGGTCATGTCGCTGCTGCGCGTCTGGGCTGGACCCCGCATTACCCGGACGGTGTCTACGTCCCGTCGCGTGTCACGCGGGTGGTGACCGCGCAGGCAGTCGGCACTTTGCGGGCGCTGGCCTACCGAGACACCGCGATCATCGCACTGTCGGCCCGGTTCGACCCGGCCACCGGCCGGATCGCCGCACCCACTACTGCTGCGGAGTACGTCCCGTCCGGATTCGCCCGGGGCGTGGTGCGGCAGTTCGCGGCGCACGCGCGCGGCGCGGCAGACGCGCGCCTGCGGATCACCGACGTGCAGGGACCGCCACAGACGAGCGCGATGGCCCGGCTCTCGGCCACCGATCGACAACTCGCACAGCTTGCCGTCACCGGTCACGAGCTGGTGTTGACGGTGAAGCTGCCCACCTGCCCCGCCCCGGCGGGGCGGGCGCAGTGGCGCAGTGTCCGGCTGAGCGCGACCATCCCCGAGCACCTGCACGGCCGGGCGGTCACCGATTGGCATCTGCCGACCCTGGTCCTCGACCGCCGGGGACTGCTCTGGCGGTGCGCCGCGACCGAGATCGTCCCAGCAGCCGACCTGGAATCGGCCTCCGTCGCGGTCGGGGTGGACTGGTCCCCGACCACTCTGGGTGCCGCCGCCATCACCGCCGAAAACCCCGACGGGTTGTCCTCGGATTACCGGGGTTGGACCTACGACGACCGCGGGCTCGGGATCAAACTGGCCCGCCTGCAGGCTGAGGGGCAGCTACTCCATGGCAAGGCGGCCCGGTTGACACGACTGGCCGCCACCGCCCCGCCCGAGGTCCGCGCTCAGCTGGAGGAGAAGATCGCCGTCCTCGACGAACACCGCACCGCGGTGGGTATCAAGAGGGGGAAGATCAACCGGGAAATGGCCTTCGACTTCGCCCGTCAGGTCACCGACTACGCCACCGACGCCCAAGCGCAGCTGATTGCGGTGGAAGATCTCACAACCCTCGAGAGCCGTGGGCACGGGCGGGTCAACAACAATCGGGCCGCGCAATCGGCCCGCCGCAAGGCCGTCGACGCGCTCACCCACACCGCCGCCGGTGTCGGTGTGACGGTGGTGTCCGTACCGGCCCGCGGATCTTCCGCGTGGTGTCCGGGCTGCAACGAACCACTCTCTCGCCCCGGCGGTTACCACCGGGCATGGTGTGAGCAGTGCAAAATTGGCGGCAACCGGGACCACGTCGCCGGGGTGAACCTGGCCAAACGCGCGCTGCTCGGCAGAAACAAGACCACCCGGCGGCGCGGAGGACTACCGGCGGTCCGGGTGACCGAACATGCGCCGGTACGGCAATCGCGCGACAAACACGCTCCTACCCCGAGCAGGCCGCGGCATCGCCGGGTCCGCCGCAGCCTGCCCACCGTGACACCGCGGTTGGGGGTGACTCCGAATCAGCATGTTCCTGCATCACAAGCGTCGGTGTGGGACACGGTCAAACCCACACCGCCGCACGGTGATGCGGGTAGCCGTGACACACGTCCATCTCCCACGCCCGCCACGCAAGTGGCAGATAGTATGAGATCTACGTAGACGCTCATGTGTCCAACCTACGTGCCGCCGTCGCACGCGCAAGGGTTCACCGGTCAGGCGTGGGTTCCGCCGTCGATGCGGATCTCGGTTCCGGTGACGAACGCGCCGTCGTCGGAGGCGAGCATGGCGACGACTCCGGCGACCTGCTCGGGTCCGCCCATGGCCGCGCCGCCCGATTCCAGGGTGGTGGGCAGGATGGGTGAGAGCTTGGCGAACAGGCTCCAATCGGCATCGGACGGAACGTATCCGGATGTGGCGTCGGTGATGCCGGTCTTGATGCTGCCGGGGGCGACACCGACGGCGCGCAGACCCTGCTTGCCGTATTCGAGGGCCAGCGCATGGGTGAACGACTGGATGCCGCCCTTGCTCGCGGCGTACGCGGCCATGTAGGGGTGCGCGAACGCGGCGGACGTGGAACTGAAGTTCACGACCACGCTGCGTTCGTTGCGCAGCAGCGCGGGCAGGCATTCGCGGACCATGAGGAACGTGCCGGTGAGGTTGATCCCGATCACCTGATTCCACAGGTCCAGCGACGTCCCGTGGGTGTGCGAGGCGCGGAGGATGCCCGCGGCGTTCACGAGTACGTCCAGTCCGCCGAGCTTCTCGACGCTGCGGCTCACGCCGTCGGTGACGGACTTCTCGTCGCCGATGTCGATTGCGGCGACGCTGAGGCGTCCCGCCGTGCCTGCCGCGTCGGCCAGTTCCGCCGTCCGCGCGAGGCCGTCCTCGGAGACGTCGGCTGCCACGACGGTGCCGCCTTCCTCGAGCAGGCGGAGGGCGGTGGCCTGTCCGATCCCCGACGCGGCTCCGGTCACCAGGATCCTCCGGTTGTCGAATCGATTCATCGTGTGTGCTCCTCGTGTGGCTTGCGAATTCGATCTCATTGGCCCATGACGTATTTGACGGTCGGCCCGGCGGTCCATCCGCCGTCGACGGCCAGTTCCGCTCCGGTGACGTACGTGGACGCATCCGACAGCAGGAACCCGACGGCACCGGCGATCTCCTCGGGCACGCCGACCCGGGCCATGGGAGTGTTCGGGTAGTTGCCGTCGCCCTGCTGGATTCCGAGGCCCGCGGTCATCGGGGTATACGTCATCCCGGGGTGGACGGAATTGACGCGGATCCGGTCGGTGCCCAGTTCCACGGCGGCGATCTTCGTGAGCCCGCGCACGCCCCACTTGGACGCGCCGTAACCGGCGGTCAGCGCGAGTCCCATCAGACCGGCGGCCGACGAGATGTTGACGATCGATCCGCCGCCGGCGGCGCGCATCGGGGCGATCACGGCCTGCAGGCCGTTGAACACACCGGTCAGGTTGATGTCGAGGACCGTCCGGAAGTGTTCGAGCGGTTCGTGCTCGATGTATTGGCCGGTGGAGATACCGGCGTTGTTGACGAGGCCGTCGACGCGTCCGAATTCGCTCGTCGCCACGTCGACTGCCGCCTGCCACTGCTGCGGGTCCGTGACGTCGAGGTGGCTGTACCGCGCCCGGTCGCCCAGCTGGTCGACGGTCGCGCGGCCGTCGTCGTCGAGAACGTCGCCGACCACGACGCTGCCGCCCTCGTCGACGATGCGCTGGGCGAATGCTGCGCCGAGCCCCCGCGCCGCCCCGGTCACGATCACCACCTTCCCCGCCAGTTGCTGTGCGGTCTCGGTCATCTCAGCTCACATCCTCGTCGTCAAAGAGTCACGTTCGTCGGGCACGTCGGCTGCCGACGGCCCGAGTCTGCTGTGGGCGCCGCCGGCGGGAAACGGGTTCTCCCGGTGATCGGAACAACTCGTAGCCACGGGAAACGTCCGACCACTGTGATGTGGGTTACCCGCTGACACTCCGGACATGCCGGACGAGCGGATCTCCCCGACAGCTCATCGAAAGGCTTCCCCTATGTCTCGACGCGTCACCTCCACCGCCGTGGTGCTGATCACCGGCAGCGTCCTGTTCGCGGGTTTCGGCACGCCTGCGCTCGCTTCGGCGGACCCGCTGTCGCTGCCCGGAATCAGCCTCCCGGGATTCGGTTCGTCCGACTTCGGGAGCGCGGGCCCGGTCGTCGAGACACCGCGACTGGCGTCGGTCGACAACTTCCGCGACGTCGGGGGATCGGGTAGGGGGTACGCCACCACCCACGGAGGACACGTCACGAGGGGGCTGTTCTACCGTTCGAACGCTCTGGTTCCGAACGATCAGGATCTCGCCGTCCTCACCGGGCTCGGACTGACGGCGGTGTACGACGTGCGGACCGTCGAAGAGGTGGCGGCGAAACCCGACCGGCTCCCGGCCGGGCCGCGCTACCTCGGCATCCCCATCCTGTCGGGAGACCTGGGTGCCGCAGTCGCGCAATTGAAGTCGCCCGCCGACGCCGTCGTGTTCATGCAGCAGATGAACCGCAGCTTCGTCGACGACGCGGCGACCCGGGCCGGGTTCGCGCAACTCCTGACGGCATTGGCCGACACCGAGGGGCCGCAGATCTTCCACTGCACGGCGGGCAAGGACCGCACCGGCTGGGCGTCCGCGCTGCTGCTCTCCATCGCGGGCGTCCCGCAGGACACCATCTTCGACGACTATCTGCTCACCAACGAGTACACCGCCGCGTCGATGAAGGTCACGTACGACCAGATCGCCGCCAGCCGCGGCGAGGCGGTGGCGCAGATCTACCAGCCGTTGCTGGGCGTCGACCGGAGCTACCTCGAGGCCGGGCTCGGCCGGCTCACCGAGCAGTACGGCACGGTCGACCGCTATCTCACCGAAGGGCTCGGTCTGAGCGCGGCGACCGTCGACCGGCTCCGGGGCAAGCTGCTGAGCTGAGGTCAGGCGCCGATCGCGTCCGAGAGAGTCGTGAGCCGGCTGATCTCGGATGCGGTCAGGGTCACGGTCGGGGCGTCGAGCAGAGCGGGAAGTTGTTCGAGGCGGCTCGCGCTCGCGATCGGCGCGGTGATGCCGGGCCGGGTGAGGAGCCACGCGAGCGCGATGGTGGAAATCTCCGCCGAGTGGGTGTCGGCGATCTCGGCCAGGGCGTCGACGACGGCGAGTCCGGACTCGGAGAAGTAGCGGGTCGCCATCCGCTGGCGCGGCTGACCGTCCAGGTCGGCCTGGGTGCGGTACTTGCCCGCGAGGAAGCCTGCGGCGAGCGAGTAGTACGGGAAGACGCCCAGGCCGTTCTCGGTGGCGATCGCGGCCACCTCGGGCTCGTAGTCGTGGCGGTGCACCAGGTTGTAGTGCGGCTGCAGCGCGATCGGGGCCGCGAAGCCGTTCTCGGCCGTCAGGGACAGCCACTCGCGGATGCGCTCGGGCGAGTAGTTGGAGATGGCGACGTGGCGGACGAGTCCGTCGCGGACCAGTTCGTCGAAGGCGCCGAGTGTGTCGACGAGGGGAGTGTCGGCGTCGTCGAAGTGGGCATAGTACACGTCGATGTGGTCGGTCTGCAGCCGCTTCAGGGATGCCTCCGCCGCCGCGCGGACGTTGGCGGGGGCCAGGCCCTTGAACTCCGGGTGCTGGCTGACCTTGGTGGCGATCACCATGTGGTCGCGGTTGCCGCGGGACGCCATCCAGTTACCGAGGACGGTCTCGGACTCGCCGCCGGAGTTGCCCTCGGCGAACGCCGAGTACGAGTCCGCCGTGTCGACGAAGTTGCCGCCGCCTGCGGCGAAGGCGTCGAGGATCTCGAACGACGTCGGTTCGTCACTGGTCCAGCCGAAGGTGTTACCACCGAGGGCCAGGGGAAAGATGTCCAGATCCGAGTTGCCGATCGCGACCACGGGTGCTCCGTTTCTAGGTGTGTCCTGTCCGGGAATGTGCGAAGAGTTCGCCTGACGACGCTATCGCAGCCGCTAGGCGCACGCGCGTCCGGCTACCGGACACAGTCTTCTCGGTAACGGATACCGTCGTGAATCGGACATGTGTGCGCGATCCCCGCCCACCGCGACTCCGACGGCATACCGTAAAGGGGGTGCGTTCGTTCCGGCGAGACACGGAGTTGAGTGATGCAGGACCAGTCGATCGATGACCACTTGAACACGGGCCTGTTCGTCGACGGGCAGTGGATCCGCTCCAGCTCCGGTGAGACCCGGGACTGCATCAATCCGGCCGACGGATCGGTGGTCGCCACCGTCGACGAGGCCTCCCCGGAGGACGCGACCCGCGCAGTCGCCGCGGCCCGCGCGGCGTTCGACGAGGGAACCTGGCCCCACACACCCGTCGCCGAGCGCACGGCGTTGGTCGCGAGGATCGCCGATCTCCTCGAGCGAGACAAGGAGACCCTGGCGCGCATCGAGACGCTCGACACCGGAAAAACTCTGGAGGAGAGCAGGATCGACATAGACGACGTGGTGTCGGTGTTCCGGTACTACGCGCAACTCGCCGCGGTCGAAGCCGACAATCTGGTCGATGTCGGGCGCCCCGAGGTGATCAGCCGGGTGGTGCGTGAGCCGATCGGTGTGTGCGTGCTCATCGCACCGTGGAACTACCCGCTGCTGCAGATCTCCTGGAAGGTGGCGCCCGCGCTGGCCGCCGGGTGCACCATGGTCCTCAAACCGAGCGAGGTGACCCCGCTCAGCACCATTGCGTTCACCGCGCTGATCGCCGAAGCGGGTGCCCCCGCCGGGGTGGTGAACCTCGTGCAGGGCAGCGGCGCCGTCCTGGGCGCCGCGCTCACGGGCACCCCCGACGTCGACTTCATCTCGTTCACCGGCGGGCTGGCCACCGGACGCGTCATCCTCGAGACCGCGGCGAAGAACGTCACCAAGGTGGCGGTGGAACTCGGTGGCAAGAATCCGCACATCGTCTTCGCCGACGCCGACGGAGACGATTCGGTGGACCAGGTGCTCACCGGGGTGTTCCTGCACTCCGGGCAGGTGTGCTCGGCGGGAACCCGCCTGATCATCGAGGAGTCCATCGCCGACCGGTTCGTCGCCGCACTGGCCGCGCGGGCGGAGAAGATCCGGATGGGCAACGGTCTCGATCCCGCGAGCCGAACCGGCCCGCTGGTATCCGAGGCCCACCGGGAGAAGGTCGAACGGTACGTGGCGCTCGGCCTCTCCGAGGGCGCCCGGTTGGTGACCGGGGGCGCCCGGCCCTCCGATCCCGCGCTGGCGGACGGGAGCTACTACCTGCCCACCATCTTCGACCACTGCGACCGCACCATGCGCGTCGTGCAGGAGGAGACGTTCGGACCGATCCTCACGGTCGAGCGCTTCAGCACGGAGGAGGAGGCGCTGCGACTGGGCAACGACACCGAATACGGCCTCGCCGCCGGCGTCCGGACCGCCGACAGTGCGCGGGGCGAGCGGATGGTGCGCGGTCTGCGCCACGGAACGGTGTGGCTCAACGACTTCGGCTACTACACCGCGGCCGCCGAGTGGGGCGGCTTCAAGATGTCGGGGAACGGGCGCGAACTCGGTCCCACCGGTCTGGCGGAATACCAGGAGACGAAACATATCTGGCACAACACCTCGCCCACGGCGGCGGGGTGGTTCGACAACGGCTAGGTCGGCGCACGGAGAGGCGAGAGAACCATGGCTACTCGGCACGGAGCAGTGGGTGACGGAGGTGCGCCGGGGGACAGTGGACTCGGCGAACTGGGGTACAAACAGGAATTGGACCGCAGCCTCGGTAAATTCGCCAGTTTCGCGGCGGGGGTCAGCTACATCTCGATTCTCACCGGCACGTTCCAGTTGTTCTACTTCGGGTTCGGCACCGCGGGGCCGGCGTACCTGTGGTCCTGGCCGATGGTGTTCGTCGGGCAGATGGCCGTCGCCCTGTGTTTCATGGAGCTCGCCGCCAAGTACCCCGTCGCCGGCTCGGTCTACAACTGGGCCAAGCTGCTCGGCAGCAGGATCGTGGGATGGTCGTCGGGCTGGCTGATGCTCACCGCGTCGATCGTGACCCTCTCCGCGGTCGTGCTCGCGCTGCAACTCAACCTTCCGCGGCTGTGGAGCGGGTTCCAGATCATCGGTGACGGCAGCGGTGAATACGACTTCGCCACCAACGCCGTGATTCTCGGCACCATCATGATCGCGTTCACCACGGCCGTCAACGCGTTCGGCGTCAAGCTGATGGCCCTCATCAACAGTTCGGGTGTCTTCATCGAATTGATCGCGGCCGTGCTCATCGCCGTCATCCTCGCCGCCAACATCACTCGCGGTCCGGACGTGTTCTTCTCCACCCACGGTTACGGCGCCGGAGAGAGCGGCGGCTATCTGACCGTCTTCCTCGTGGCGTCACTCGCGTCGGGCTACGTGATGTACGGATTCGACACCGCGAGTTCGCTCGGCGAGGAGACCGTCGACCCCCGGCGGACGGCGCCCAAGGCGATCCTGCGGGCGATCCTCGCCTCGTTCGTGATCGGCGGGGCGATCCTGGTGTTCGCCGTCATGTCGGCCCCCGACCTCGAGGATCCGCTGATCGGCAGCAGCGAGGGCGGCCTGCAGTACATCGTCGAGCAGGTGATGTGGGGGCCGCTCGGCAAGATCTTCCTGGTCTGCATCGTCGTCGCGGTCACGGTGTGTTCGCTCGCGGTGCACGCCGCGGCCATCCGGCTCACGTTCGCGATGGCCCGCGACAACGCGCTGCCCTTCGGGGAGCGGCTGGCCCACGTCAACCCGAAGCATCAGACGCCCGTGGTCCCCGCCATCGTGATCGGTGTGCTCGCGGCGTTCATCCTCGTCATCAACATCGGTCAGCCGCAGATCTTCACGGTGCTGACGTCGATCGCGATCATCATGATCTACCTGGCGTACCTCATGGTCACCGGGCCGCTGCTGAAGAAACGCCTGCAGGGGCAGTGGCCGCCGAAGGAACTCGCGGAGAGCGGCTACTTCACGATGGGCCGGTGGGGGCTTCCGGTGAACATCTTCGCCGTGCTGTGGGGAGTGGGGATGGCGCTCAATCTCGCGTGGCCGCGCCCCGAGGTGTACGGCACTCCCTGGTACAACACGTGGGGTGCGTTCGTCTACATCGGCATCATTCTCGGGCTCGGTCTCCTCTGGTATGCGGTGAAGGGCCGCAACCACATCGGATGTCTCGCCTCGCACGCGGCGTCGTCGAAGGACGAGGCTGAGAGTGAACTGCCATGACGGACACCGTGTTCGACTACGTCATCGCAGGCGGGGGAACGGCCGGATGTGTGCTCGCCGCGCGGCTCAGCGAGGACCCCTCGGTGACCGTCTGCCTCGTGGAGGCCGGGCCGTCCGACGTCGGTGACCGCAACGTCCTCGAGCTGTCGCAATGGATGCATCTGCTGGACTCAGGCTACGACTGGGACTATCCGGTCGAGCCGCAGGAGAAGGGCAACAGCTTCATGCGGCACGCCCGCGCCAAGGTGCTCGGCGGATGCTCCTCCCACAATTCGTGCATCGCGTTCTGGCCACCCGCCGAGACACTCGACGACTGGGCGGCGGCGGGCGCCACCGGCTGGGGCGCGAAGGACGTCCTGCCGCTCGTGGCGCGGGTGGAGAACAACGACGCCCCCGGCGAGCAGCACGGCCGCAGCGGTCCGGTGCGGTTGCGTGACGTCCCGCCGAACGACCCGTGCGGCGTGGCCCTGCTCGAGGCCGCGGCGAAGGTCGGGTTGCCCACCGTGCAGTTCAACCGGGGCACGACGGTGCTCGACGGGGCGGGGTGGTTCCAGATCAACGCGTCCGAGGACGGCACGCGCATGTCGACGTCGCACGCCTACCTGCATCCGATTCTCGGGTCCCGCCCCAACCTCGACGTGCGCACCGACTGCCGGGTCAGCGAGATCGTCATCGACGACGCGCTGGCGGCGACCGGCGTGCGGTACCAGCGCCCCGATCTCATCGGATACGACACCGTGTCCGCGCGCCGCGAGGTGATCGTCACCGCCGGGGCCATCGACACACCGAAACTTTTGATGCTCTCGGGTATCGGGCCGACGGTGCACCTGCGCGAGATGGGTGTGCGGGTTCGGGTCGACGCCCCCGGGGTCGGGCAGAACCTCGACGATCACGTCGAGGGGCTGGTGTTCTGGGAGGCGTCCCGGCCGATGGTCGAGACGTCCACCCAGTGGTGGGAGATCGGTCTGTTCGCCGCCACCGAGGAGGGGTTGAACCATCCGGACCTGATGATGCACTACGGCAGCGTGCCGTTCGACATGAACACACTCCGGTGGGGATACCCGACCACGGACAACGGCTTCTGTCTCACCCCGAACGTCACGCAGGGACTCTCTCGCGGAACGGTGCGGCTGCGGTCCCGCGACTTCCGGGATCGTCCGCGAGTGGATCCCCGGTATTTCACCGACCCCGACGGCCACGACGAGGCGGTGATGCTCGCCGGAATCCGGCTGGCACGTCGCATCGCCGAGCAGGAACCTCTCCGCGGCTGGATCACGAGGGAACTGGCTCCCGGGCCGGAGGCGGTCACCGACGACGAACTGATCGACTACGCGCACCGGACGCACAACACGGTGTACCACCCCGCCGGGACCGCCAGGATGGGTGCGGCCACCGACCCGATGGCCGTCCTCGATCCGGAACTGCGGGTGAAGGGCGTCCGCGATCTGCGGGTGGTCGACGCGTCCGCGATGCCGAAACTGCCCTACGTCAATCCCAATATCACGGTCATGACGATGGCCGAGAAGTGCGCCGATCTGATCCGCGGAACCTGACCCGACGAGGTGCCGGAGGCCCTGCGTGAACCGCTGGGTACTTTGAAGTCCTACTATCTCTCCATACTGGTAGAGAGACGGAAGGACACGTCATGAATTCTCCTGAACCGATCGTGGTAGTCGACGGCGCGAGGACCCCGATCGGCAGCTTCGGTGGTGCGTTCAAGGACGTGCCCGCCCACGAACTGGGTGCCACCGCCGCGAAGGCCGCGCTGGACCGTGCCGGGGTGCCGGGTGAGGACATCGACGAGGTGGTGATGGGCTGCATCGGTCAGGTCGGACCGGACGCCTACAACGCCCGCCGCGTCGCCCTCGCCGCCGGACTTCCCGAGAAGACCCCCGCGTACACCGTCAACCGGCTGTGCGGGTCCGGTCTGCAGGCCGTGTGGTCGGCGGCGCAGCAGATGCGCTGGGGTGGGGTGGACTTCGCCCTCGCCGGCGGCGACGAAAGCATGTCGCGGATGCCGTTCTACGACTTCTCCGCCCGCTCCGGCTACAAACTCGGCGACCGCACGCTCGTCGACGGCACGGTCGCGATTCTGACCGACCCGTTCGGTGGCGTGCACATGGGCCGCACCGCCGAGGCCGTCGCCCGCAAGTACGACGTCAGCCGGCAGCAGCAGGACGAGTTCGCCGTCGAATCCCAGCGCCGTGCCGCCTCCGAGGCCGCGAAGGCCGCGTTCGCCGAGGAGATCACCCCGGTCGAGATCGGGGGCCGCCGCCCGAAGACGATCGACGTCGACGAGCACCCCAAGCCCGACACCACCCTCGAGACCCTGGCGAAGCTGCGGCCGGCGTTCGAGGAAGGCGGCTCGGTGACCGCGGGCAACGCGTCCGGTATCAACGACGGCGCCGCGGCCCTGGTGCTGGCGACGCAGTCCGCCGCGCAGGAGAAGGGCCTGACCGGGCTGGTCACGTTGGAAGCCGTCGCGACCGCGGCGATGGACCCGGGCCTGATGGGATACGCCCCGGTGCTGGCGCTGGCGAACCTGTTCGAGCAGACCGGCACCACCCCCGGCGACATCGACGTGATCGAGCTGAACGAGGCGTTCGCGTCGCAGGCGGTCGCGGTGATCCGGGACGCGAAGCTGAACCCGGAGAAGACCAACCCGTACGGCGGTGCGATCGCGCTGGGTCACCCGGTCGGGGCGACCGGCGCGATCCTGAGCCTGCGCCTCGCGAAGGACCTCGTGCGCCGCGACCTCGAACTCGGCATCGTCACCATGTGCATCGGCGGCGGCCAGGCCCTCGCGGCACTCTTCCGGCGCGTCTAGAAACAGGGCAGGCGATGAAGAAGCACATCCCGTCGTGGCACGACGACGGGGTGAAGGCCCTGTCCGAGCTCGCGGTCGGGTTCTTCGAACGTGAGGTGGTCGCGCACAACGAGAAGTGGGACGCCCAGCACCGCATCGACCGTGCGGTGTGGCTCGCGGCCGGCAAGCTGGGGTTGCTGTGCTGCTCGATCCCGGAGGAGTACGGCGGCGGTGGGGGCACGTTCGCGCACGATCTCGCCGTGTTCGAGGCCCAGGGCTATGCCGGCGACCTCGCGCTCGGCATCTCGGTGCATTCGGGCATCGTCGCGCACTACCTCCTCGCGTACGGCACCGAGGAGCAGAAGAAGACCTGGCTGCCGGCGATGGCGACCGGGGAGATTCTCGGCGCCATCGGCATGACCGAGCCCGGCGCCGGCTCGGATCTCAAGGCGATCAAGACCACCGCCATCCGGGACGGTGACGAGTACATCGTCAACGGGTCGAAGACGTTCATCACCAACGGTGCGTCGGCCGACATGATCGTGCTGGCGGTCAAGACCGACCCGAAGGCCGGTGCCAAGGGGGTGGCGCTGCTGATCGTCGATCTGCGGGACTGCCCGGGGTTCGCTGTCGGGCGGGTGCTGGACAAGGTCGGTCAGCACGGGGCCGACACGTCGGAGTTGTCGTTCACCGATGTGCGGGTGCCGGTGTCGAATCTGCTCGGCGAGGAGGGGCAGGGTTTCGGGCAGCTGATGGCGCAGTTGGTGCAGGAGCGGTTGATCATCGGCGCGCAGGCGTCCGGTGCGATGACGCGTGCGGTGGAGGACACCGTTGCGTACACGAAGTCGCGGCAGGCGTTCGGGCACAGTCTGTTCGAGTTCCAGAACACGGCGTTCGAGCTGGCCGAGTGCCAGACCATCGCCCGCACCTGTGCGGTGTTCCTGGACCACTGCATCGAGGCGCACCTGCGTGGGGAACTGGACCCGTCCGAGGCGGCGATGGTCAAGTACTGGCTCACCGAGCAGCAGTGCGCGGTGATCGACCGGTGCGTGCAGTTGCACGGCGGTTACGGGTACATGCGCGAGTACCTGATCGCCCGGATGTACGAGGACGCCCGCGTCCAGAAGATCTACGCGGGCGCCAACGAGGTGATGAAGGGAATCATCGCGAGATCGCTGTAGCCGACGCCGGCTCACACGACACGTCGTACGCCGCCTCGTCGAACCGGCCGAGTCGCTGCCGCATGCGGTCGGTCGACCACGGCCAGTTGAAGCTGTTGCGGCCGTTGGCGTCGAGGAAGTAGCTCTGGCAGCCACCGGCGTTGTACACGGTGGTGGCCAGGGCTTCCTGGACCTGGGCGTTGAACGCGTCCTGCACTTCCCGGCGCGGTTCCATCCTGGTCCACCCGTTGCTCCGGGCACTGGTGACGGCCTGGATCAGGTAGTCGAGTTGCGCCTCGAGGATCATGAACGCCGACGTGTGGCCGGTGCCCAGCGCGGGCCCGAGGAGGACGAAGGCGTTGGGAAAACCCGCGACGGTGGTGCCGAGGTAGGCCTGCGGGCTGCCGTTCCAGTGATCGTCGAGGCTGCGACCGTCGCCGTCGAACACCGTGGCACCGATCGGCATGTCGAGAATGTGGAAGCCGGTGCCGAAGATGATGGCGTCCACTTCCCGTTCTGCGCCGTCGCTGCCGATGACGACGTTTCCGCGCACCGACTCCACGGCGTTGGCATGCACCTCGACATTCGGGCGGGTGAGTGCGGGGTAGTAGGTGTTGGACAGCAGCAGTCGCTTGCACCCGAGCGTGTAGTCGGGGGTCAACGCCGTGCGCAGCTTCGGATCCCGCACCTGCGCGCGGAGTTGTGCCTTGCCGACCTGCTGGATCACCCGCAGGATCCACGGGTGCCGGAAACCGAGTCCGAGCGATTCCATGATCGCGTACTCGACGCGTCGCAGCGCGCGGATCGCACCCGGTACCCGGCGCAGGATCGCGCGCTCGACGCCGGGCAGGGTGTGATCCGGTTTCGGTAGCACCCACTGCGCGGTGCGCTGGTAGAGATGCAGCATTTCGACCTGCGGCTGGATCGCCGGGACGAATTGCACTGCGGACGCACCGGTTCCGACGACGGCCACGCGTTTGCCGGTGAGGTCGTAGGTGTGATTCCAGCGGGAGGAATGGAACACCTCGCCGGTGAAGGTGTCGAGGCCGGGGATGGTGGGAACGAGCGGTTCGTTCCACGGTCCGGCGGCGGCGATGACGGCGTTCGCGGTGAACGTGCCCGCGGACGTGTCCACCGTCCACCGCCTGCTCTGTTCGCTCCACTGGGCACGCTGCATCTCGGTGCCGAACTTCACGTGTGCGGGCACCCCGTGTTCGGCGGCGGTGCGCTCGATGTACCCGCGGATCTCCTCCTGTCCGGCGAACAACCGCGACCACTCCCGGTTGGGTGCGAACGAGTAGGAGTACAGGGCCGAGGGGACATCGCACGCGCAGCCCGGGTAGGTGTTGTCGCGCCAGGTCCCGCCCAGCGCGTCCCCCTTCTCGAGGATGGCGAAGTTGTCGATTCCGCTCTGCTTCAGACGAATTGCGGCTCCGATGCCGGAGATCCCGGCCCCGACGATCAGAATGTCGTAATGCTTCATGCGCGTACTCCGTTCGCGAGCTGAGTGCGGGTGGTGACGAGGGAATGTTCGAGTGTGGCGAGCCGACGCCGGCCGTCCATGAAGTTCGGACCCATGACGGCGAGGTCCTCGGCGGTCGCGTCGAGGCGTATCACCCGGGTGCCGGCCGCCTCCAGCTTCGCGATCTCGGCGTCCAGCCCGGAACTCATCCAGTTCCGCAGCATCAGGCGTTCGATCCGGGCCGCCCCGCGGCCGGCGATGCGGCCCGTCGACGCCATCGGTGCCAGCACGACCACCTCATCGAGTTCGAGGGGCAGCACCAGGTCGGCGGATGCCGTGGACGCCGCGCCGCCGTCGACGAACCGGCGGCCGTCGACGGGGACCGGCGGATACCAGCCGGGAATCGCCCACGACGCCCGCAGCGCCTCGGACAGGGTGGCGGTCGGTGCACCGGGTGAGCCGAACGCGACGCGCTCTCCCGTGTCGTAGTCCATGCTCACCAGCCACGTCGCCGGGTGGCGCACCCAGCCGGAGTTGCAGACGAACCGCTGTGCGAGCCGGTCGAGCCAGGCGGCATCGCCGCGACCGTGGGGGAGGAGCCCGCTCGCGGCGGTCACGGGTGGCAGCCCGCGGCGCAACAGCCCTGGCGAACCGAGGCCCGGCCCGGGGAGCGGCGGGAACCGTCCCGGTGCGGCGGCGAGATGTCCGTCGAGCGCCGGATGGGTGGGCCCACCGAGCTGCATCGCAAGCAGTTCGTCGACGCCCGCCCCGCCACCCAGCATGGTGACGAGTTCGGCGCCGGCGGACGTGCCCACGAGGACGTCGGCGTCGCGTGGGTCCCAGGCCAGCGCGTCGCTCACGGCGACCAGGGCCGCCACCGTCCAGGCCGCGCCGAGCGTGCCGCCGCAACCGATCACCAGTCCGCGGCTGAGTTGTATGTCACTCGAAGTCATATCTAGAAGCTAGCAGAAACCAGATACCGGCGGTATATGAAAATTGGAATATTCTCGCAGGGGCTTCGAAGAAAGGGTGAGCATGGCGCGATTGACCAGGTCGGAGAGTCAGGCGCGCACGCGGGCGCATCTCGTCGCGACTGCACGCGACCTCTTCCTGGCCGACGGGTACGCGGCCACGTCGCTCGAGAAGGTGGCCGACGAGGCCGGCTATTCCAAGGGGGCGGTGTACTCCAACTTCAAGAACAAGAAGGAACTGTGCCTCGAGGTGCTCGGGCTCATCCACGCCACCAAGGGGCAGGAGATCGCCGAGGCGCTCGGCGGCGGCGACACGATGGAGGAGCGACTCGAGGCGTTCCAGACCTGGGCGGAGAAGACGCTCGGCGACGTCGGATGGACCATGCTCGAGTTCGAGCTGATCGTGTTGTCCCGCCACGATCCCGAACTCCGCGACGCACTCACCGCCACTCTCGGGGTCGCGCGGGAGATCACGGTGACACTGCTGAAGTCGTTCACCGACTCACTCGGGGTCGTCCTGCCGGTGCCCGCGGAGGATGCGGCCGGCAGCATCCTCAGTCTCGGTGTCGGACTGGGTATTCAGCGCGCCATCGATCCGACCATTTCCGCTCGGGTGGTCACCGACAACTTGCGGGTGCTGCTTTCGGTGTCGCAGGAGGCTCCGACTCCGGGGTCCGTGCCGGGGTGAAATTGGCGCGAGGAACCGATCCGAGTGGCGGCGCGCGCGTACGGTGAATTCATGAAGCGGTGGAACGTCCTGGCAATTCCGGCTGCCGCCGCGGCTGCGATCGCGTCGTACGACCTTGTTCAGCGACGCCACGCGCTGCTCCGGAATTTTCCCGTGGTCGGGCACGGACGCTATCTGCTCGAGTCGCTCGGCCCGGAACTCCGGCAGTACATTACGACCGGCAACGACGAGGAACGTCCCTTCACCCGCGACCAGCGTCGCTGGGTGTACGCGTCGTCGAAGCGGGTGACCGACACGTTCGGGTTCGGTACGGACAACGACATCGAGTTCACCGACGGCTACACCATCATCAAGCACCGGACGTTCTCGGAGATTCCTCCCTCGGCGATGCCGCATGCCGACGAACATCTCGCGATTCCGTCGGCGAAGGTGCTCGGTGCCGCCCGCGGCCGGACGCATGCCTTCCGCCCGCGCTCCATCGTGAACATCTCGGGGATGAGTTTCGGGGCGCTGTCGTCCGCGGCCGTGGTCGCTCTCAACCGTGGTGCCGCTGCCACCGATTGCCTGCACAACACCGGCGAGGGTGGAATCTCCCGATACCACCGGAACGGCGCAGACCTGATCTTCCAGATCGGGACCGCGTATTTCGGCTGCCGCGACGAGGACGGCCGGTTCGACCTGGCGCGGCTCCGGGCGCTGGTCGAGTCGGCGCCGGTGCGGGCCATCGAGATCAAACTCAGCCAGGGCGCGAAACCGGGCCTCGGGGGTCTCCTGCCCGGGGCGAAGGTGACACCGGAAATCGCCGAGATCAGAGGCGTACCGGAGGGCCGTGACTGCATCAGCCCGTCCCGGCACACGGCCTTCCGTGACGTCGACAGCATGCTCGACTGGGTGGAGCTCCTCGCCGCCGAGACGGGGCTGCCGGTCGGGATCAAGTCCGCGGTCGGCGACCCGACGTTCTGGGACCTGCTGGTCGACGCGATGAGCAACTCCGGGCGGGGTGTCGACTTCGTGACCATCGACGGGGGTGAGGGCGGTACCGGCGCGGCACCGCTGGTGTTCACCGACGCGGTCTCACTGCCGTTCCGTAGCGGCTTCGCGCGCGTGTACGCCAAGTTCGCGGAAGCCGGTCTGACCGACGGCATCACGTTCATAGGCTCGGGCAAGCTGGGCCTGCCCGACAATGCCGTGGCGGCGATGTCGCTCGGATGCGACCTGATCAATGTGGCGCGTGAGCCGATGCTCGCGGTCGGGTGCATCCAGGCGCAGAAGTGCCACACCGATCGGTGCCCGACGGGTGTTGCGACGCAAAACCCCTGGCTCGCACACGGACTCGACGCCGGCATCAAATCGATCCGGGCCGCGAACTACCTGCGGGCGTTGCGCCGGGACGTATTCAAGGTGGCCGAGGCGTGTGGTGTCGCGCACCCGGGCCTGATCACCGCGTCGGACGTCGAGGTCGCGGACGGCAACCGGCATTCGATCACGCTCGCCGACCTCTACGGTTACCGGACCGGCTGGGGGCTGCCCGGTGACGCCGACCGTGCCGAGATCACCCGCCTGATGAGCGAGGCCGCCGCCGTTCCCGCGGGCGAGACCGGGTCGCCAGGAGCGAAGACGGCGCCCTGAGGGCGTTTCCGTCCCGACTACAGCCAGTCGCGTCGGCGGAACAGGATGTAGAGCAGGGTGGCCGACGTCACGATCACGATGGTGCTGGCGATCATTCCCGACAGCTGCCCGACTCCGGGGAACAAGACGTTCTGACCGAACCACCCGGTCACCGCGGTGGGAACCGCGATGATGGCCGCCCAACCGGTGAGCTTCTTCATGACGGTGTTGAGCCGGGCATCCTGGAGCGACAGATTCGTCTCGAAGACGGTCACCACCATGTCGCGCAACGACTCCGTCCACTCCGCGGCGCGCGTCACGTGGTCGTAGAGATCGGTGTACAAGCTGTCGAGAACCGGCGACTTGTCGCGTCCTGATTCGGCGCGCCCGCGCATGACGGCGCCCACCACCTCACGCATCGGCAGCACGACGCGACGCAGTTGCACCAGTTCCTTCCGCAGCCGGTACGTGCGCTGCTGAATCTCCCGGGTCCGCGCGGACTCGTCGAACAGGCCCTCCTCGAGCGCTTCGATCGCGTCGTCGATCGTCTCGATCGTCTCGAACTGCCCGTCCACGATGGCGTCGAGCAGTCCGTGCAGGAGCGCGAGTGCGCCGGAACCCGGTGTGAGCAGTGCGGGGTCCTCCTCCCAGCGCTCCACCACCTGCGACATGTCGAATCGATCGTCCCGCCGCACCGTGATGATCCCGTTCGGCACCACGAACGCGGAGACGCGGCTGAGCCGAAGCCGGGAATCGAGGACGCCGAGAGTGCTGACGTCGTCGGTCTCGAACCAGGTGGCGTACGCGGTCACGAACGCATGGCCCGCATAGCGCGTCGCCTTCGGCCGCTCACCGCGGGCGACGGCATCCTCGATGGCGTTCGGATCGAGCGACCACTCGGCCGCCAGTTCGGTCAGGCACTCGTGGTCGGGGTCGCACAGGTCGACCCACACGAGCGCATTCTCGTCCTTCACCTGTTCGGACACGTCGGCAAGCGGAAAATCCTTGCCGACGCACTCGCCATCGCGCCACACACGGGTCTGCACCAGGTTGAGGGTCACGCTCCCAGTCTGCCGAACCATTCCGGCAGGGACGCGGTTATGACGCGCGATCGGACGAATACCCCCACAGCCAGTCGGTGTACTTGTAGCTCGACGTGTCGCGGGTGCGGAACAGTTCGTTGCGCGCGATGCGGGCGGTGCCGTCGAGGTGCCACAGCTCGCCCCACATGCGTCCGGTGGTGAGGATGCGGTTGCAGCGCGGTGCGCGTTCGGTGTTGACCTCCTTCAGGATCTGCGGCCACGCGGAGTTTCCGCCTGCGGCGAAGTCTTCGGCGGCATAGTCGGCGAGGCACTTGGCGTCCTCGATCGCCATCACGGCTCCCGAGGCCAGGTACTGCAGTGGCGGGTGCGCTGCGTCGCCGAGCAGGATCATCCGCCCGTCCACCCAGTTCTCGATCGGCTCGCGGTCGTACATCGGCCACCACCGGTCCTTCCACAGGTAGTCGATCCCGCGGCGGACGTTCTCGTGGCAGTGCGCGTAGGCCTGTTCGAGCTCCTCGGGTCCACCCCAGTTCTCGATTCCGTTCTTGAAACCGGGCGATTCGAACACCGCGACCTGGTTGAGCATTTCGCCGCCGCGCAGCGGGTACTGGATGAAGTGGCACCGCGGTCCGATGTAGCCGACCACATCCTCGATGTCCTCGTCGAGTGCGACGTCCTGGTACGGGGTGGTGCCCCGGTAGGCGGCGTAGCCGGAGGACACGGGTTCGTCGTCCGAGATCTTCCCCCGCAGCCGGGATTTGAGGCCGTCCATGCCGAGCGCGATGTCCGCTTCGTGCCTGCAGCCGTCGTCGGTGCCGACGGTCACCTTGTCACCGTCGGTGATCACGTCGGTGACGGTGACGCCCGTGTGCAGTTCGGCGCCCGCAGCCCGCGCGGCGTCGACGAGGGTCGCGTGCAGGTCACTGCGGTGGGTGACGAAGTACGGTCCGCCGTAGCGGGCGCGGAACTCGGCGCCGAGGTCGATCCTGGTGAGCACCTCCGCGGTGATCGCGTCGCGGAACACGATGTTCTTCGGCAGGAAGGCCCGGGAGAGAACGTCGTCGAGCACGCCCCAGGAGTCGAGGATGCGGGCGCCGTGCGGTCCGACCTGCAGTCCGGCGCCGACCTCACCGAACTCGGAGGCACGTTCGAACAACGTGACGTTCGCGCCCTTCCGGGCGAGAGCCAGGGCGTTGGCCGCGCCACCGATCCCGCCTCCGGCGATGATGATGCGTGCGTCCTGCAGATTCGACATGACAGTTCCTTCGTTTCGAGCGTTCGGGGCATGTGAGTGGCAATGCGTGCCGGGGCACGCGGCGGCACTCACCTGGGGGAGGGGAAGCGGCGCCAGATCACGGCGAGCAGCAGTGCGGCGACGAGGGCGCTGACGCCGAAGAGGATGAAATTGGAATCCGCGCCGAGTCCGGCGGCCAGGAGCCAGCCACCGATCTGCGGTGCGGCGACGGCACCGATTCGGCCGACACCCAGCGCCCAGCCGAGGGCGGTGCCCCGGAGATAATCGGGGTAGTAGGACGCGACCGCCGCGATGATGAGGCACTGAGTTCCGTGTGTCCCGACGCCGGCGAGCACGAAGATGACGTAGATCAGCGCCACCGGTGGGCCGGTGAGCAACGTCAGCAACGCGAGACCCGCGAGGAGTGCGGCGACGATGCTCGTGGGGATCGTGCCGAACCGGACGCCGCCCCACGCGGTGACGAACGAGCCCGCCACGGCGCCGAGGTTGAGTGCGAGGGCGAACGTGAGCGCGCTGCCGAGATCGGTTCCCTCGCCCTGCATGAGTTTGGGCAGCCACGTGCCGAGGCCGTACCAGGCGAGCAGGGTGACCATGGTGGCGAGCGCGAACATGATGCTGACAGACCGGCACCGGGTACCGAGCAGTGCGCTGAAGCCGGTTGCCGGCCGCACCTCCGTCGACGTCACCGCGGCGGTGTGATCGGGCAGCGTCTTCCACGCGATCGGCACCAGCAGGATCAGCGGGACGAGCGCGAAGACGAACATCGGCTGCCAACCCCAGTTCGGGATGACGGGGATGCCGATCAGTGCCGCGATCGAACCGCCGATGGGAACACCGGACATCATCATCGTGGCCACCGCGGCGCGCCACTTCGCGGGGATCAGCTCTGCGGCAAGTGCATTGGAGGTCGGCACGAGGCCGCCCAAGCCGAGTCCGGCGATCAGACGCAATGCGCCGAACATGACCGGTCCGGTCGCCAGCGCACACAGCGCGGTGAACACGGACAGGACGATCGCGCATCCGATCACCGCGCGTTTGCGTCCCACCACGTCGGAGAGGCGTCCCGCGAGCACGGCGCCGATCATCATCCCGAGGAATGCGAGGCTGCCGAGCGTGCCCGCGGTCGCGGCGCTGATGCCCCATTCCTTCTGCAGGCTCGGGATGACGTTGCCGTAGACGATGAGGTCGTAGCCGTCGAAGACTACGAACAGCCAGCAGACGACGACGGCGATCATGGCGGTGCGGTCCAGTTCGACGCGGTTCACCGGTGGCGCCGCGGTGGTGGCAGTGAGGGGCATGAATCGAGGGTGATGCGGCGCACAGCGCACGTGCAATAAAGTTCTGCTGTGCAGAAGAAGCGAACGATCGAAAAGCCGACGTACATGTTGGAGTCCGTCGACAACGTGTTGCGCCTGCTGCAGATGCTGCGCGACGTCGGCGGGCTGCGGCTCAAGGACGCTGCGGAGGAACTCGGCATCGCGCCGTCCACCGCGCACCGTCTGCTGGCGATGCTGGTGTACCGGGGGTTCGCCGTTCAGGACGAGAGACGCATGTACCACCCCGGGTCGGCGATGGGCGCCGGCCCGGCCCGCCGCGGGTGGACGCGCGAATTCACCGACCTCTGCAGGCCGCACATGGAAGCGCTGGCCATCCTGTGCGGCGAGACCGTCAACCTCGTGATCCGCGTCGGCACCCAGGCGCGCTTCCTGTCGTCCGCCGAGTCGACCGGGATGTTGCGCGTCGGCGACCGTCAGGGGCAGGTGCTCGACGCGGAATTGACTGCGGGCGGGCGCATTCTGCTGGCAGAACTGCCGGGGGAGACCCTCGAACAGTTGTACCTGCGGCCCGCGAATCTGGCCGACGACGAACGCGAGTGGGGCGACCGCCGTCTGTCACCCGACGACTTCGAGCGGTTCCGGCGCGAACTGTCCGCCGCCCGCGCCGTCGGATTCGCCGTCAACGTGCAGCAGACCGAGGAAGGGGTCGCGGCGTTCGGTGTCGCGATCCGGAACCGGGCCCGCACGGCCGTCGGGGCGCTGACGGTGGCCGTGCCGATCACCCGCTTCCGGCAGCACTCACAGGGACCGCTGGTGTCGCAGATCAAGAACGCGATCCGCGAGCTCGAGGTGGACATCGCCGACCTCGAACCCTGACAGCAATTCTGCACAGAAGAATTCTGTATCGGCCGGGACGCCGACCCTCCTAGCGTCGATGCCATGACCGCTACCGAACCGCACGTCGACGACGCTCCGCTCGCCCAGTTGTACCGGGACTTCGAGAGCGAACACCTGAATCCGTTGTGGACCCAGCTCGGTGATCTGATGCCGATGACGCCGACGTCGCGGGCGGTGCCGTTCGTGTGGAAGTGGTCGACGCTGTATCCGCTGGCGCAGCGGGCCGGGGACCTCGTGCCGGTCGGCCGGGGTGGGGAGCGGCGGGCGATCGCCCTGGCGAACCCGGGGTTGGGTGGGGTGCCGTATGTGACGCCGACGTTGTGGGCGGCGATCCAGTATCTGGGTCCGAAGGAGGTGGCCCCCGAGCACCGGCACGCGCAGAACGCGTTCCGGTTCGTCGTCGAGGGGGAGGGGGTGTGGACGGTCGTCAACGGGGATCCGGTGGCGATGCGGCGCGGCGATTTCCTGTTGACCCCGGGTTGGCATTTCCACGGTCACCACAACGAAACCGATCAGCCGATGGCCTGGATCGACGGCCTGGACATCCCGTTCGTGCATTACACCGACACCGGGTTCTTCGAATTCGGGTCCGAGAACGTCACCGACGACTCCACCCCGGATGTGTCGCGGTCGGAGCGGTTGTGGGCGCATCCGGGGCTGCGGCCGCTGGTCGGGTTGGACGCGAAGACGTCCTCGCCGATCGCGGCGTACCGGTGGGAGCACACCGACGCCGCGCTGCGCGAGCAGCTGGCGTTGGAGGACGAGGGGTATGCGGCGACCACCGAACCCGGTCATGCCGCGGTCCGCTACACCAACCCGACCACCGGCGGGGACGTGATGCCCACGATCCGCGCCGAGTTCCACCGGCTGCGCGCCGGCGCCCGCACCCGGCCCCGCCGCGACGTCGGGTCCACCGTCTACCAGGTGTTCGACGGTTCCGGGCGGTTCGACCTCGGCGGCGAGAACCGTGAGGTCGGCACGGGCGACATGATCGTCGTCCCGTCCTGGACGGAGTGGTCGATCGAGGCCGACACCGAGTTCGACCTGTTCGCGTTCTCCGACGCCCCCATCGTCGAGCGCCTGCACTTTGATCGCACGTACATCTCCGAAGGAGCCTGAAAATCCCATGAAGCTTGCCACCCTGCGCCGCGCCGGCGCCACCGTCGCCGTCCGCGTCGATTCCGACACCACCGCCACGATCATCGACGGGTACCCGGACCTGTCCGCCCTGCTGGCCGACCCGGACTGGAAAACCTTCGCGCAGAACGCGTCCGGTGCCACCGTCGACCTCGACGGGGCCGATTACGCCCCGGTGGTCCCGAACCCGGGGAAGATCATCTGCGTCGGCTTGAACTACGCGAACCACATCCAGGAGATGGGCCGGGATCTGCCCGAGTACCCGACCCTGTTCTCGAAATTCAAGGAAGCCCTCACCGGCCCGTACGACGACGTGATCGTCCCGTCGTATGCCGCCGCCCAGTTGGATTGGGAGGGGGAGTTGGCGTTCGTCGTCGGCAGGCAGGCGTATCAGGTGCCGGAGGCGGACGCCGAGCAGTACATCGCCGGGTATTCGGTGATGAACGATTACACGATGCGCGACTACCAGTACCGGACGCTGCAGTGGGATCAGGGCAAGACGTTCGAGAAGGCCAGCGGTTTCGGGCCGTTCCTGACGACCACCGACTCGTACACGTTCGGCGGGACACTGGAGACGAAACTGGAAGGGCAGGTGGTGCAGTCCACCACCACCGACGATCTGGTGTTCACCCCGGCCAGGCTGGTGGAGTACATCTCGCACATCGTGACGTTGCAGCCCGGTGACGTGGTGATCACCGGCACCCCGGGCGGGGTGGGGCACGCCCGTAAGCCCGGTCTCTACATTCAGGACGGGCAGACCGTCGAGGTCACCATCGAGGGCCTGGGCACCGTCCGCAACACGACGATCGTCAAATAAGGGGGTGCACCCGGTGGGTTTCCACGATCTCGACTTGTCCGAGCGGTTGCTGATCGCGCGCCGCGGTACCGCGTACTTCGCGCAGCGCCTGGCCGAGCTGTCCGACGAGCAGCTGTCCGAGCCGACCGGGTTGGCGGGGTGGTCGCGGCGACACCTGGTGGCGCACGTCGGCTACAACGCGGCCGCGTTGTGCCGGCTGCTGGACTGGGCGGCGTCGGGCGTGGAGACCCCGATGTATGCGTCGGCGGAGCAGCGGGGCCGGGAGATCGCCGAGGGCACCACCCTGTCGGCGGCGGCGCTGCGGAACCTGTTCGACCACACCGTCGCCCGGCTCGACGAGAAATGGCGCAACCTGCCCGCCTCGGCGTGGGATGCGCAGGTCCGCACCGCGCAGGGCCGTCTGGTGCCCGTGTCGGAGACGGCGTGGATGCGCACCCGGGAGGTGTGGATCCATGCGGTGGACCTCGGCAACGGCGGCCGGTTCGGCGACTTCCCCGACGTGGTCCTCGAGTCGCTGCTCACCGACATCGTCGGGATGTGGCAGCGCAAGGACCTCGGCACACGCCTGATACTCGCGGTCGACGGAGGTGAACCGGTTGCGGTGCAGCCGGATTCACCGCCCGCGGAGAAGGTGTCCGGGCCCCTCGCCGCGGTCGTGCGGTGGGCCGCCGGACGCGGCACCGTCGGCGTGAACATCGACGGTGAAGTCGAGGAACCGCCTCGTTGGCTTTGATCGACAACGGTGTCTCAGTCGTCCGGGTGTGATTGTCCGAAACGTCCGGCGTCGAAGGCGACGTGTCCGACGCCGATGTGGGCGGACATGAGGGATTCGGCGACGGTGCGGTTCTGTGCGGCGATGGCGTCGGTGATGTCGCGGTGGAACTGGATGCTGCGGGCGATGTCGGTGTCGGAGTAGTAGAAGTAGGTTCCGAGGGTGACCGAGGTGTACGCGAGTTGTTCGGCGATCTTGTACAGGCGAGGTGACCGTGCGGCCGAGAGAACGAGCAGGTGGAACTCGCGGTTGTTGTGGTGCAGATCGTCTTTATAGGTGGACTTCTTCGCTGCGGCGATCTTCGCCATCTCGTCGACGGACTTGCGCAGCTCCGCGCACTCGTCCGCGGATCGGCGTTCGGCGGCTAGGCCCGCGCCGCGGGATTCGAGGACGCAGCGCAGTTCGAAGACCTCGTCGACGTCGGAGCGGGTCCATTGCGCGACGAACGCACCGCGGTGCGGTTCGGTCTGGATCAGTCCTTCCTCCGTGAGGCGGCGGAGTGCGGCCCTGACCGGGGTGCGGCTGACATCGAGTTCGTCGCAGAGCTGTCCCTCGGTGAGGTGCGCGCCCGGCGCGTAGTGTCCGGCCATGATTCGGCTCCGGACCAGTTCGTAGACCATGGAACTCGATTGAGCCATCGGGTGTCTCCTCTGTCTGCGTTATCCACCCACGATGAGCAAGATTGTACTTCGATCGTACTGTTCTCTTATGGGTCTGAGCGGGCTCGCCGAGGCGAGCCCGCTCAGTGCGGATTGGGAGGGTGGGTCAGGAAACGCGGACGCCGTCCACTTCGGATAACTCCCGGGCGTCGGTGGCCGCGAGTTCCCGGGCCTTGGCCTCGGCCTCGCGGACGAACCGGAGCCGGGTGACCAGGCCCGCGGCGAGGATGAGCATGGCTGCGACGATGGACAGGCCCCAGTAGATGCCGCCGGTGGCGGTTTCGAGGGCGCCGAAGCCGAAGGGTCCGACGAATCCGCCGAGGTTGGCGAGCGAATTGATCGAGGCCAGGCCGACGGCGGCGGCGGGTCCCGTCAGGAACAACGACGGCAGCGCCCAGAACGGTCCGTAGGTGGCGTAGACGGCGACGGTGATGACGACCAGCAGGATCACCGAGAACCACAGGCTGTCCTGGACGAAGACCATCGACACCAGGCCGGCGGCGGCGACGAGCAACGGAATCCCGACATGCCAGCGGCGTTCACCGCCTCGGTCCGAGTGCCGGGCCCACCAGACCATGAAGATCGCGGCGGCGGCGTACGGGAGGGCGGTGATGAACCCGACGGAGGTGTTGCTGAGTCGGTCGCCGAGTCCGGAGATGATGCTGGGGGTGAAGAAGGCGAGGACGTAGATCGCGACGGACTTGCTGCAGTAGATGAACGACAGCGACAGGGTGCGGATCCCGGCGAGGCTGCGGAGGAACGACACCTGGCCGTGGGCGGCGGCCTTGGCCCGGTTCTCGGCTTCGATGGTCTCGGTCAGCCAGTCCGCTTCGTCACGGGTGAGCCACTTGGCCTTGTGTGGGCCGTCGACCAGGACGAACAGAGTGACGAAGCCGAGCATGACAGCAGGGATGCCCTCGAGGATGAACACCCAGCGCCAGCTCTCGACGCCGAACCAGTGCACATGATCGAGGATCATCCCGGACAGTGGGCCCGCGATGAGGGTGGCCACCGGCAGGGCGATCATGAACTGGGCGACGACGCGGGCGCGTTCACGTTCGGGGAACCACAGCGTCAGGTACAGCAGCACACAGGGGAAGAAACCGGCCTCGGCGATACCGAGAACCGTTCGTGCGATGGCTAATTGGGTGAAGTCGTGCACGAAGCCGGTCAGGACGGCAACGGCGCCCCAGCTGAAGAGGATGCGGGCGATCCACTTGCGGGCGCCGACCTTGCGCATCAGCATGTTGCTCGGCACCTCGAACAGGAAGTACCCGATGGAGAACAGCCCCGCGGCGAGCCCGAACTGTGCCTTGGTGATCCCGAGGTCGGCGTTCATCTCCAGGGCGGCGTATCCGACGTTGGCGCGGTCGATGAACGCCATGATGTAGAGCACCACCAGGAATGGCAGGACCCGCATCTTGATCTTGCGGATCACCGCGCTGCGGTAGGCGCCGACCTCGGGCGCGTCCAGGTCACGTGACATCGGTGGGCTCCTTCGTACAAAGCTGCTGGGAAGTCGAGGGCGGTCATTCATCCCGTGGGATTGGACGCTGCCGTGACGGGCCGCACCAGGTTGCTGTGTTGCGCGCCACACTCGATCGGTTACGAACATACAATCTGAGAACAATATTCGCAATACTGCCATGTCAAATCAGGCACTTCAGTGTCTTTGTTTCTGAAATTGTCGTCGTCGGCGGTCGGAAGTGCTCGCCTGTCGGCGCTGGGTGCGCGTAGCGCGCCACCTGCCGACCCCGGACGCGCGGCCGGGGCCGGCCGGAAAGTGGTGGACTGCGAGTTGAGCTCAGACCGCCGCAGGGATGTCGGCCTCGGACACGCTGAGCAACCACGCGAGCGCGGAATCGATGGATGTCGCGGCGTCCGGGCCGGGCGGGTGGGCGGCCAGTGAATGCACCGTGCGCTCGTAGAGCGTGCGCGTGCCCGCGAGTACCGACGAGGGCAGATGAGCCTGGTCGAGCTGGGCGACGGCGCGTTCGACCTCGTGCGAGCGGCGCTCGGCGTGCAGGAGGTGACTGCGCACCACCGCATCGAGGAAGGTGGTGAATCCTTGGGTGTCGATGTCGCCGAGTACGCGGTAGAGCTCCTCACGCACACCCTGCTTCTCCGCCGACACCAGGCACTCGACCGCCAGCGCCTCGATCCCCTTGGTCAGCACGGTGCGCAGCAGCTTCAACGCCGCCGCATCCCCGGGCCGGGCGTTCTCCAGCGCCCGCGCCGGCGCCCCGATGGTGGCGAAGTCGGCCACCGCCGTCGCAGCCGCCTCCCCCGAAACCAGCAGGGACGTGCGCAGGCCCGTCATGCCGATGGCACCCATGATCACCGCATCCGCGTACTCGATCCCCTTGGTGTGCAGAAGCTCCGACGAGCGCAGTTTGTCCGCCGGGGTGGCGGTACTCAGATCGACGAACATTGCCCCGGGTGACACGAAGGCTCCGGACTGCTCGGCCACCGCCGCGGCGACGTCGCCGGTCACGCACGACCACACCCGGTCCACGCCGGCGAGCCAGTCGCCCAGACGCTCGTGAAGCGTCAAGCCCAGCTCGATCGCCAGATCGCGCGCCGCCGGTGACGGATACGCATCGCAGAGGACGACCTCGAAGGACTCCGCCGCGACCCGGGCATACAGGCGGCCCACTTCACCGCATCCGATGATCGCCAACTTCATGATCTTCTCCTACCTCAGAGTGAGTACAAAATATGAGCGATAGTCCGGCAACGGCCCGTCAACTACCTGTTCGGATCTCTATGGTGACAGAGATTGTTCTGATAATGTACTTTTTTGTCAGATCAGTTACCAGGTGCCACCGCACCCGGCAGCGGTGGAAGCCCTCGTCCTCCGGTTCCGGTGACCCGCGCCAACCGCGCAGCACCGGAGCGGCTCCACAAATCCGAAGCTCCACCCCGTGACCGCCGGTCCGCAGTCCGCCGGTCGCACCCCACATCTGCAGAGCCGCAACATCTTCGGCAGACCCCACCACAGTCGCGACGGCACGACCGCGCAGAAACAGGAGAACACCATGAGCACTCGACCCACCGACGAGCAACTCGCCCGCCTCCGCGAGCTGGGTGCCGCCACCATCTACGAGGCCCAGGGGCAGCGCGGCTCCATCGATGCCGTGATCAAGCCGATCGACCCGTCGATGAAGCTTGCCGGTCCCGCGCTCACAGTGGACGCCGGTCCCGCCGACAACCTCATGCTGCACGCCGCCCTGCAGCACGCCCGCCCCGGCGACATCCTCGTCGCCGACGCGCGCGGCTTCCTCGACGCCGGAGCCTGGGGTGACGTGCTCACCGCCGCAGCGCAGAAGGCAGGGATCGCCGGCCTCGTCATCCACGGCGCGGTCCGCGACGCCGAGGAGATCATCGGCATGAAGTTCCCGCTCTTCGCCAAGGGCCTGTCGATTCGGGGCACGACCAAGGCCTACAAGGGCAGCATCGGCCAACCCGTCGACATCGCGGGCACTACCGTGCACAACGGCGACATCATCGTCGGGGACCGCGACGGCCTGGTTGTGGTCTACGCCGGCGAGGTCGAATCCGCCCTCGAGCTCGCCCAGGCCCGCGAGGACAAGGAAACCAAGTTCCGCGAACAGATCGCCGAGGGTGCCTCCACCGTCGAACTCCTCGGTCTGGCCGGGACACTGAGTAGCTACTTTCCGAACTGACCTCGAGCTGACCGAAGTGGAGCGGGACGATGCCATCACTCAGCCTGACCGTGCCTACCCCAGCCTTGTACCCAGCTCTGGGACTGGCAGATGCACGCTCGGTGCCGGGACACCGGCGCCGAGCTGTTCTTCGCCCGCGACGGCGAAGGTCGAGGCGCGCGCATCCGCCGCGAACGGCAGGCGAAAGCCGTCTGCGCCACCTGTCCCGTGCAACGCGAGTGCCACACCCACGCAATCACCGTGGGCGAACCCTACGGCGTCTGGGGTGGCACCTCCGAAGCAGACCGGCGATGGCGCGATCCCGACTCACCACCACGCGACGCAACCACACGGAACGGCCGGAAGCGGCCATTGCGGATTTCCTCGAAACACTCGGCGCCCGGGCATAACCCGGTGCGGCGAACATCGCCGAACGGCGCCCAGGTTTGGGCGAAGGCGACGATGTCTTGACTACGTGAAGGTTTGGCCATTGCTCCGATTGCTGGTTTGCCTGTCGGGGTAGCCGGTCTGAACAGGAATCGTCGGCCGGAAGCGAACTGTCCGGCTAGCCGGCGACGGGTACCCGTGTGCCGAGAGTGGTTGCGGCGCGGCGGACTTCGGGGATCAGGTGGTCGATCTGGGTGTCGGTGAGTGTGTCGGCGGGTCCGGTGACGCCGAGGACGGCGACGAGGGTGCCGTCGGCGGCACGGACGGGGGCGGTGACGGAGGCGATGCCGTAGAGGCGTTCGCTGACCGACACGGCGAAGCCGTCGCTGCGGATCTTTTGGAGTTGGGCGAACAGTTCCGCTTTCGACACGGTCGCACCGCTGGCGAGGGCCATGTCGCCGATACCGCCGAGGATCTCGTCGACCTCCGCGGTGTCGAGATGAGCGAGGATCGTCTTCCCGGCGCCGCCCAGGTAGAGCGGCAGGCGCTCACCGACGGGGAGGATGTAGTTGAGCGGATGGTCGCTTTCCACCCGCGCGATGAGCACTCGGGAGGATTCGACCTTCACATACATCGACGCGGTGAACCCCGTACTCGCGGCGAGCTGCTGCAGCATGGGCTGGGCAAGGACACTGAGCGGGTTGGTGACCATGAACGCGTGCGCGACCGCGAGCGCAGCGGGCCCGGCGGTGTAGGTGTCGCCGATGCGGGCGGCGTACCCGCGTTCGAGGAGCACGCCGAGGATCCGCTGCACGGTGGCGACGTGCAGTGATGCGTGGCGGGCGACTTCGCTGAGCCGCAGGGGCTGCTTTGCCTCTTGGAGGACGCCGAGCACGTCGAACGCGCGGTCCAGTGATCGCATGTTGTTGGTCGGCGCCGCCATGTTTCCTCCTCGATTCACCCACTTTCGATGAAACTTATCATTGTGCGATAAACCTGTCAGCGGATGGCGGTCGCGTTGCAGGGCGAACCGACCCCGCCGACGAAGTTGAGTGGTTTGACGGTGACCAGGGCGTCCCAGGTGTGAGTGCGGCGGCTGTCCACGGCGAGTGCGGTGAGGTTCCACAGTTCGCCGAGGGGGACGCCGAGTTTGCCGATCAGTTCCTGGTGCATCATTCCGGCATCCTCGGGAGCGGACTCCGTGAACGGGCTGTCGGGGAGGACGGGGAGAACTTCGACGGCGAAGGTGTCGGTGCCGAAGAGCGCGATCTTGTTGTTCCACAACCACTGTGCGAGGTAGCGGCTCTGTGCGAAGCCGGTGGAGCGGCGACCGGAGCGGACCTCGTTGCGTTGGTCGTCGGTGGCGGTGAGGTACCAGTGTGCCCAGCCGGTGTGGACGAGAATCAGGTCACCGCCGCGGATCTCGCAGCCTTGGCGCTGCGCGGCGGCGTCCAGGTCGGCAGGGTCGAGCGCCGGACCCTGGGCGTGGTCGAGCGGATGCCCGCGCTCGGCGTGAAGCGCTTCGAGGTCGAGGAGCAAGCCGCGGCCGACGATCGGGTCCTGCGACCAGGCCTGGATCCCGAGCGCCGGGGACCCTTCGGTGACCTGGTCGTCGGGAATACCCCCGTAGAAGCCTTGCCCGGACACCCGTCGGTGGCGCAATCCGTCGAGGTGACTGCTGGCTTGCAGGTAGAAACCGTCGAGGAGGTCGTCGCGGGATTCGGCGTGCGCGGAGACGATTGTGTGCTTCGGCGCCGTGCGCGACCGGGCCATCGGTGGGTCGAACGCGCCGAGCGGATAGTCGAGGGCGAACACCGCACCCCGGGTGACCAGGGTGGCGGCGTCGCGGACCTGCCCGGGGCCGGCGAAGTTCGCCGTCCCCCGGTCCCGGTTGTCGAAGACTCCCCAACTCGACCCGGCCGGGGCGCCGTCGGTGCGGGCGCACAGGTCGGCGTAGGTGGAGTCGGCACCGATCGTGCTCATCGACCTGGTCATCCGACGTGTTCGGCGGTGCGGGCGGGAGAGTCCTCGTTTCCGAGGGCGTCCTCCTCTCCGCCGTGGTGGAAGTACGACAAGACGAAGGCGAGCAGTCCGGCGATGCCTGCGGCACCGTAGGCGTACGGGGCGAGCAGTTCCTCGACGTGGGTGACGACGACGCCGTCGCCGAGGATCAGTCCGACGGATTGACCGAGCACGATCGCCAGTCCGCCGAGCAGGAACGCGACGACGCTGATGCGGAAGAGGGTAGAGAAGCTTTTCTGGAACATGACGTGTCCTGTCGCGGGATCAGACGGGGAGGAGGCCGAGGGCGATCAGTACCCCGATGCCGAGGATGGGAATGCAGTAGTACCTCAGGAGCGGCATGAAAATCTTCGACGGGTCGATCCGGGCGATCCCGGAGGCGACGTAGATGGGAGCGCCCGAGGGTGGGGAGGCGCCCTCGGTGGACGCGAAGACCAAGACGGCGGCCGCGGCCACGGGGGCGGCGATACCGGTGCCGACCAGGGCGGCGACGGCGACGGGGCCGACCGAGGCCATGGTGGCAGAGGCGGTCAGCGGGATCGCGATGATGACGATGATGATCCCGACGAGGATCGCCATCAGCCAGGACGGTGCGCTGAGGCTTTCGAGCATCGCGGTCAGCTGCTGAGGCAGTTTCAGCTTGGCGAGCACCGCCGACGCGGAGAACGCGGCAACGATGGTGATACCGATGACGCCGAACTGGGGGGCGGCGTCGCCGAGGACCTTCCACCAGCCCGTGCTGGTCTTGGGCAGGTGCCGGCGCCCGAGGAAGAGCACCAGCAGGATCATCAGGACGGGGATCCAGGTGATCAGGCTCAGGGCACTCGACATCACCAGGTCGGTGTAGTGCGCGATGGGTGCGGCGACCGGACCGCGGGTGAGCAGCAGCGGGATCAGGATCGGGACGAACAGCAACAGCGAGGTCCACCCGACCCGCAGGCTCCGCTTCACCGGGATCCGGTCTTCCGGTGCGATCGGCTGCAGGCCGTTCTTGCGGACCAGGTAGTAGCTCAGCACCAGTCGGTAGCCGAGGCACCAGAGGCCGGCGATGGCGAGCGGGACGATGATGTCGTCGGCGGCCATCATCCCGGTGACGGTGCTGGACCCGACCAGGATGAACATGGTCGCGCTGAACGGGAACGTCACGCCCATGCCCGCGCAGCCGGCGACGACGGTGGCGGAGAGTTCGCCGCTGACGCCGGAGCGTTTCATCCACGGCACGGTGACTGAGCCGACCGCGGCGGTGACCGAAGCGCCGACATGCGCGATGGCACCGAACATGCCGCCGGCGACGGTGGACGTGTAGATCGGACCGCCGCGCAGGCGGCCGAGGAACGAGTTGAGGATGTCGATGAGCCGGTCCAGCACCGGGGTCTTCGCGAGGATGAAGCTCATGAAGATGAACGCCAGCCCGGCGAACGTCACTTCCTCCTGCATCGAATTGACGAAGCCCTCCCACATGTACTTCGGAGCGTCACGGCCGGCGAACGCACCGACGACGACGAACCCGACGATCATCGCCTCACCGATGTTGCGTTTGAGCACCGCATTCCAGAAGACGATGGACGCTATGAACGCCAGCAACGCCCAGATGGCAATCATGCCGCGACCTTACGGGCGGCGATGATCGCGGCCCGACGCTGCGCCTCGTCGGCTTCGACCGCCCGGCCACCCGCCAGGCTGGTGAACGCTTCGGCCGCCGGGATGATGATGACGCCGTCGTCGTCCGCGACGACGAGGTCGCCGGGGGCGCAGACGACACCGCCGACCGCGACCGGGACGTCGATCTTGCCGGGGCCGTCCTTGTAGGGGCCCGAGGGGTTCACCGCACGGGCCCACACGCCGAACCCGATCTCCTGCAGGACATCGATGTCGCGGGCGGCGCCGTCGATGATCATGCCGACGCAGCCGCGGGAGCGGGCGCGTTCGGCGATCAACTCACCCATCAAGGCCCGATTCTGGTCGCCCTGTCCGTTGATGACAATCACCTCACCAGCCTGCACCTTCGCCAGCGCTTCATGCAGCGCCTTGTTGTCGCCGGCCCGGGTCCACACCGTGCGGGCACGGCCGACGATCCGTGCGCCCTTCCACATGGCATGGATACCCGAATCGACCATGCCCATGCGCTGGCGGGCGTCGCCGATGTTGGCGACCGGGAGCCCGGCGTAGGCCTCGAGCAACTCGTCGGTGGCGCGTCCATTCGCATCGGCGAGGGTGCGGTGCACCTCGGTCGTCGCGGACGCGAGGACCGGGCGGACACCAAGGGTGTCGAGGAGCTCGACCGAGGCGGCCGCCTCCACCGAGCGTCGGGCGGCGTGCTTGCGGGTGCCGTCCCGCAGCCGGTCCAGGGCCGAGAAGCTGCCGGACAGCTCACCGGCGATCTGCGCACGCACCCACTGCTCGGCGTCGGCAGCGATCCCGGCATCGACCGATTCGACGATCAACGCGCCGAGGCCCTTCATGAACGCGCTGCGCAGCAGCTTGCGGTTCGACGCGTCCCCGGGCGCACCGGAGATGTCCTCGACCGTGGCGCCGAGTGCCTCGAAATACGCGGCCGCCGCGGTCGATCCGTCGCCACTGACCACCAGGGCGGTACGCGCCCCGTGGGCGGGGACGGACCCGACCACCGCGACATCGGCGAACGCAGCGCCGGCCGCGCCGACCACGTCGGCGACCTGCGCCTTGATCTCGGCTGGCGCGGCATTCATGTCCGCATAGCAAATGCCGTCCGACAGATGCGGTGCGGCGTCGGTCGCCGCCCGCACCGCCACCTTCGCGCTGGCCAGACTCAGCACCAGATCCGCACCTCGCACGGTGTCGGCGACGTCGTCGAAGCGCAGCACTCCCGCGGGGGTGGCGGTGTCGGCCGGGTCGAACCCGGTCACCTCCCAGCCCTTCGCGAGGAATCCCGACGAGTAGAGACTTCCGGCTTCGCCCAAGCCGAGGATCGCAACCTTCATAATTTCCTCTCATAGTGTGATAACCTCTATCACATGATGCGGTAATGGTGGTCACACTGCATCGCCGTTGTCAAGGCATCGAGAGTTGAGAGGGATTGATCGCGAAAGTGACCACCGCACGCGGGGGCAGCGCAGGATCCCGCGCTATTCGGCGTGCTGACGTGCAGGTTCGCAACTACCGTCGAGTGGGGTTCGCGAGTCGTACAGCAACGAGGATTTGCGTGGGCCGGTGCTCGAGAATCGAGGCTGACCGGGGAATCGTGCGCGGAGATGGCAGGGGAGGACCGAGAATCCGGGAACCCGCGCACTTGTGAATGTGGGTGACCACGCCAAGGTGCATGCCGGCGCCGCCTCGGAGTTCATCATGCGCGAGCATCGGCGGCGCCGGCGGCGGCCACCGAAGGAGTAGTACGCGGTGGGGACGCGGATGGGGACGTCGATGCCGACCATGCCGACCTCGACCTCGTTCTGGAACTGTCGGGCGGCGCCGCCGTCGCTGGTGACCATGGCGGTCCATTGCCGAACTTGCTGGAGCGAGTGTCCCGCTAGTACGACGCCCGGCCACCGCTGGCGTCGTAGACGGCGCCGGTCGAGAAGCTGAGCGCCTCCGAGCACAGCCATGCGACGAGTTCGGCGATCTCCTCGGGCCGACCCATCCGGGCCATCGGGGTCAGGCTCTGTGACCGCGCGAGGATCGCCGGGTCGGTGCCGGCATTCATCGGGCTCTCCACCGCGGCGGGGGCCACCACGTTGGCCAGGACACCGGTTTGCGCGACCTCCTTGCCGAGCGATTTCGTCAGCGCGATCACGGCCGCCTTCGACGCCGAGTAGGCGCTCTGGTTGGGATTTCCATCCTTCGCCGCGATGCTCGCCAGATTCACGACCCGCCCCCAGCCTGCGTCGGCCATGGCCGGCACGAACGCGCGGCAGAGGAGGAACGTCCCGTCGACGTTGATGCGGAACGTGCGGCGCCAGTCCTCGAGGTCGACGGCCACCAGGGGAGCGGACGGTCCCACGACACCGGCGCTGTTGACGAGGATGTCGACGCTGCCGAGCCGGGCGGCGAGCTTCTCGACGGCGTCGGCGTCGGTGACGTCGAGTTGCTCGTCGGCCCCGGCGGCGACGTCGGCGGTGACGACGCGGACCCCGGCGCCGGCGAGGCGTTTCGCGCACGCCGCACCGATTCCGCTCGCTCCGCCGGTGACGAGCGCGGTCGCGCCCTCGGGATACGTGGCCATGGTGGTCTCTCCTCGCGACTGTGTGCGCATTAGTCTTGTTCTATGTGCGAAATCAGAATGATCGGTTTCACACTGTGTGCGAATTGGAATATATGGGCTGAGCCACACTCGTCAAACTCGCGAAGGGAATCCGATGGAGATTCGCTGGCTGCAAGCGTTCGTCGCCGTCGCCGAAGAACTGCATTTCGGCAGGGCCGCCGCGCGGCTCCAGATGGCCCAGTCGCCGCTGAGTCAGACGGTGCGCAAACTCGAGAAGGACATCGGCGTGCCGTTGTTCGAACGGAGCACCCGCAGTGTGGCCCTGACGTCGGCCGGCCACACGTTCCTGCCGCACGCCTACCGCATTCTCGAGAGTGTCGACATCGCGCGGCAGGCCAGCCGCGCGTCCGCCGGGGGCGTGTACGGCCGCATCAAGATCGGCTTCACGGGCGTGCTCAATCACCTGTCGCTGCCCCCGCTCACCCGTGCACTCCGGCAGCGCTACCCCGACATCGAACTCACCCTCGTCGGACGCATCATGACCCGCGACGCCATCACTCAACTCGACAGTGGCGCACTCGATCTCGCGTTCGTCGGACTTCCCGTGGAGACCGCCTCGGTGTCCACCCGGTTGATCCGCCGCGAGCCGTTCGGGGCGGTGCTCCCGGCGGACCACCCGCTCGCGTCGGAGCGGGAGATCGACTTGCGCGACCTCGCCGAAGACGGGTTCGTCACGACACCGCTGTCGGCAGGCTCGGCATTGCAGGAGGTCGCGATGCGGGCCTGTGTCGATGCGGGATTCCGTCCCCGCGTGGTGCAGGAGATCACCGACCCGTACATGATCCTGATGCTCGTGGCGACGGGTGTCGGCGTGGCGCTCATGACGTCGGGTATTGCCGCGCTCACGCCCCCGGGCACGGTGTTCGTGCCGCTCACCGGCGAGCCGATCTACATGAACCACGGACTCGCCTGGTCCCCGCGTCGGGTCTCCGACGCGCTCCGGGTGGCCCTCGCGGTATCGGAGGACATTCTCCCGACTCCCGATTAGGACATTTTCGGTCTATATCTAAGACTTTTTTTGCGCTGGACTGCGCATAGTCCGCCATGACACGCTCGTCACGGTCCGGAACTTCGTGTGAGGTGGGTCACCTCCGAAGAAGCCTTGCGGCGCACCGGATCCCTGGGACGAAAGGAACACCATGGCAAGCACGTCTACTCGCGACACCGGGGGACAACCGAACGAGAACGCCCGCCGGGCCGCCGTCTCGGGGTTCCTCGGCAGCACGCTCGAGTACTACGACTTCTTCATCTACGGGTCCGCGGCAGCGCTGGTCTTCCCGCGGATCTTCTTCCCGGGCGGTGGCGCCACGGCGACCCTGCTGTCGATCGGCACGCTCGGTGTGGCGTACATCGCGCGTCCACTCGGCGCAGTGCTGTGGGGACATCTCGGGGATCGATACGGGCGCAAGAATTCGCTGCTGGCGTGCCTCCTGCTCATGGGTATCGCGACCGTGGTCGTCGGGTGCCTGCCCACGTACGACCAGATCGGTATCGCCGCGCCCATCATCCTGGTGCTCCTGCGATTGCTGCAGGGCCTGTCGGCCGGCGGCGAATCGCCCGGGTCCTCCGCGTTGACGCTCGAACACGCACCGGACAACCGTCGCTCGTTCTACACCTCATTCACCATGAGCGGCATCATGTTCGGCATCGTCATCTCGAGCCTGGTATTCATTCCCGTGGCCGCGCTGCCCGACGACGCGCTCTACTCGTGGGGCTGGCGTGTGCCCTTCCTGCTCAGCATCTTCGTGACGGGTGTTGCGGTCTGGCTGCGTCGCAAGCTCGACGAGCCGGAGGTCTTCGAGGAGCTGAAGGAACACGACGACACGGCGGGCATTCCCGTCGTCGAGATGTTCCGCTCGCACTGGCGCACCGTGATCCGCATCAGCCTCAGCGCGACATTCGCGATGATCAACACCATCGTCAATGTCTTCGCGCTGGCGTACGCCGTGCAGGTCGCCGGGCTCGAACGCTCCACGATGCTGTGGGCCATCGCCGTCGCCAACTTCGTCGCGGTCCTCACCCAGCCGCTGTTCGGAATGCTCGCCGACCGGATCGGCCGCAAACCAGTGTTCGTGACGGGCGCCGTCGGTGCCGCGGGCATGGTGTTCGTGTTCTTCCACGCGATCGGGACGGGCAGCGCGCCGATGGTGTTCGCGGCCGGCATCGTCCTGATCGGCCTGTTCTACGCGATGCCCAACGGCGTGTACCCGGCGTACTTCCCCGAGCAGTTCCCCGCCAAGGTCCGGTACACGGGAATGGCCGTGAGCCTCATGCTGGGACTGTTGGTCGCCGGCTTCACCCCGGCCATCGCGCAGTGGCTGTCGGCGGGCGACACCGCGAACTGGACCCCGGTCGCCTGGATGTGCCTGGGCTTCGCGCTGCTGTCGTCGGTCGCCGCGCTCACCGGCCCCGAGACGTACCGCACACCCACCGAGCAGCTCGGCGAACCCGGCACGACGACGGTCGGCACCCGGCACCAGGCGCTCGTCCGCACCGACGCCTGACCGGACCTTCACCACTGCAGGAGATTTTCATGCACCCCGTATCCACCCGGCACCGGATCCGCCTCGTCGGGGCAGGGATCGCCACGTCCCTGTCGCCGGCGCTGCACGAGCACGAGGCCGCCGCCCTCGGCCTGACCGACTACCGCTACGACCTGCTCGACGTCGCGGCGGAGGGCATCCCCGTCGACCGTTCCGGCGACACGCTGCGGCAGGCCGTCGCAGCGGGTTGCACCGGACTCAACGTCACCCACCCGTGCAAGCAGGTGGTCGTCGACTCCCTCGACGAATTGTCCGACAACGCGCGACTTCTCGGTGCCGTCAACACCGTCGTCGTCCGTGACGGGCGGCTGATCGGTCACAACACCGACCACAGCGGATTCCTCGCGGCGCTGCGCCGGGGACTGCCCGATGCCACGCTCGGCCGCGTCGTCCTCGCCGGTGCGGGCGGTGCCGGTTCGGCCGTCGCCTACGCGCTCGCCGCCGCCGGAGTGACGGACCTGCGGGTCGCCGACCTCGACCCGGCCCGCGCGGCGGACGTCTGCACGCGCCTCGTGGCGGCCTTTCCGCAGACGCGGGTCACGGCCATCCCCCTCGGCGCGATCGAAGCGAACCTGGAACGCTGCGACGGCGTCGTCAACGCCTCCCCGATCGGCATGGTCGGACATCCTGGAACGCCGTTCGACACCGACGCGCTCCATCCCGGACTGTGGGTCGCCGACATCGTCTACCGCCCCCTGCGGACCGAACTCGTCGCGGCAGCAAGCGCTCTCGGCTGCGCCGTGCTCGACGGCGGTCAGATGCTCGTCGCTCAGGCGGCCGACACGTTCGCCCTCCTCACCGGGGTCACGCCCGACCCCGACCGCATGCGACGTCACCTCGGCGAACTGCTCGCCGATCAGTGCGCCCCGACCGTACTCGAGGAGTCCCGATGACCGCGCGTCCGTTCGCCGCACCACTCGACCTGGGTAACGTGCGACTGCGCAACCGCTTCGTGTCGGCGCCGATGGAGCGCAACTACTGCGAGGTCGACGGCACGATGACCGACGAGTACATCGCGTACCTCGAGCGCCGTGCGGCGGGCGGCGCAGCACTCGTCTTCACCGAGGCCAGCTACGTGCGGGCCGACGGCAAGGGCCGTGTCCGGCAGATGGGTGTGGACGTCGACGAACGCATCCCGGGCATCGCGAAGATGGCCGAGGCGATTCATGCGCAGGGTGCCCTTGTCGGCGTCGAACTCAATCACGGCGGCCGCACCGCGCAGAGTTCCGTCAGCGGATTCGTCCCTGTCGCACCGTCACCGATCCCGTGCGCGGTGGTCGGCGGCGGAATGCCCGAGCAACTCGACGGCGACGACATCGAGCACATCATCGAATGCTTCGGTGAGGCCGCCGCGCGCTGTCAGCAGGCCGGGGTCGACGTGATCTCGCTGCACGGCGGTCACGGCTACCTCATCCACCAGTTTCTCTCGCCGGCGTACAACCACCGCGACGACGAGTGGGCCGATCCGGCACTGTTCGTCAACAAGGTGATCGACGCCGTGCGCGCGATGGCACCGGGTATCGCTCTCGGACTGCGATTCTCGGCGTTCGAGGCCGTCGACGGCGGTCTCGACGCGGAGACGACCCGCGCCCGGATCGACGCGATCGCCACCGACCGGCTCGACTTCCTCGACGTCTCCGCCGGTAACTACGAATCCGGGCAGTGGATCATCCAACCCGGCGAGTGGCCGCGCGGGCTCCTCGCCCCGTTCTCCGAGCAGTACACGCGGGACTTCGACCTCCCCGTCGGAGTCGCAGGCCGGATCAGCTCACCCGAGGTCGCGGCGCAGATCATCGAATCCGGGCAGGCCGACTTCGTCAGCATGGCCCGCACCCTGCACGCCGACCCGGACTTCCCGAACCGCGCGCTGGACGGCGGCCGGTACCGGCCCTGTATCGCCTGCAACTACTGCATCGACAGCCTTGCCGCCGGACCCGTTCCGTGCTCGGTCAATCCGTGGGTGGGCCGCGAGCTCGAGCAGCCGTCGAAGCCGGCGGACGTGGCGGTGCGTGTCGCCGTCGTCGGCGGCGGGCCGTCGGGCATGGCGGCCGCCCGCGACCTCGTGCTCGCCGGGCACCGAGTCGACCTGTACGACGAACGCGGCAGTCTCGGTGGCGATTTCGCGCTGGCCTCGCGACTGCACGAGTACCCCGAGTACGCACGGATCGTCGACTGGTACCTCGCCGAGATCGCCGACCTCGACATCGCTTGCCACACCGGGACGCGGGTCGACGCCGCCGCACTGGCGGAACTCGACTTCGACGCCGTCGTGCTCGCGACGGGCGGCCGCGGACCCGAGGTCGACCTCCCCGGGGCCGACACCCGGAGGGTCCGCGACGTTCGCGAGTTCCTGGAATGCGGAGACCCTGCACCCGAGGCGATCACGATCTTCGGCGCCGACCGGGAAGCGGCCGCGGTCGCCGACGACCTGCTCCAGCACGGCACGAAGGTGGTCATGATCGGCCCGCAGGAGACGATCGCCCACGATGTCGGCCGACGCGGCAAGATCGTGCTGCTGCCGCGGCTCGCGGCGAGTGCGAACCTCACCACCCATCTGTCGTCGATCGTGACGCGGATCGAGGAAGACCGGGTGGTGATCTCGACCGCCGGGGACGAGCGGGTGGTGGACGCTCCCGGCGAACTGCTGATCTCGCACGGCGTCGAGCCGCGCACCGACCTGCTCGCCGCAGTGCGGTCGCTGGCACCGCGACTCGGCGTCCACACGGTCGGTGACGCGAGTGGCGACGGCGGCTCCATCCACGCCGCTCTCGTCACCGCAGCCGACGTCGCCGCGAAGATCACCGCGGCCGCCGATGCTCGCGAGGAGGTCAGCGCATGATGGACATCCCGCCCCTCGGTCTCGGGACCTGGCCACTGACCGGCCCGGACGCCACCCGGGCCGTGCTGTCCGGTATCGAGGCCGGCTACCGGCTCGTCGACACCGCCACGATCTATGACAACGAGGACGCTGTGGGTGTGGCGCTCGCGGAGTGCGGACTGCCCCGCGAGGAGCTGTTCGTCACCACGAAACTGCGGGGGAGCGATCACGTGTCGGGTGACATCCGAGGCGCGGTCGAGCGCAGCCTGAAGAATCTGGGACTCGATCGGCTCGACCTGTTCCTCATCCACTGGCCGCTGCCCCGCCACGACAGGTACGTGGCGGCGTTCGAGGCGATGCTCGCGTGCCGCGACGCCGGCCTCGTCCGCTACGTCGGCGTTTCCAATTTCCTGGAGACGCACCTGCGTCGCGTCGTCACCGAAACCGGAGAAGCGCCGGCAGTCAACCAGATCCAGATGGACCCGTCGCTCGCCCGGCTGCCCGTCCGGCGCGCGAACGACGAACTCGGCGTGTTCACGCAGTCGTGGAGCCCGCTGGGCCGCGGCGAGGTGCTCGACTCACCCGTGGTCACCGACATCGCCCGGCGCCTCGACCGCACCCCCGCGCAGGTGGTCCTGGCCTGGCACTTCGCGCAGGGTGTCGTGCCGGTCGCGAGATCCGCGAATCCCGCGCGCCAGGCCGAGAACCTGGCCGCCCTCGACGTGCGGCTCACCGGCGCGGACGTCGACGCCCTGAACCGTCTCGACCGCGGCGAGTCCGCGGCCAGGGACGTCGAAACCGAGGAGCACTACTGATGGCACTACGTATCGGCATCGTCGGCTGCGGAAAGATCGCCGGCAACCACGCACGGGCCCTGCAGCAGGTGACCGGCGTCGAGGTGGTCGGCTGCTGCGACCCTGACGTCGACCGCGCCCGCGAGTTCGCATCCGCGCACGGCATCGCGCGGGCCGTCGGTTCGGTGGAGGAATTGCTCGCCCTCGGCCTCGATGCGTGCACCGTCTGCACCCCGCATCCGGTGCACGAGCAGGTGGTCGTCGCGGCCGCCGAGGCAGGGATCCACGTGCTGTGCGAGAAGCCGATCGCGGTCGACGTCGCCGCGGCCGACCGGATGATCGCGGCCGCCGACCGCGCGGGCATCACCCTCGGTGTGCTGTTCCAGCGCCGGTTCTGGCCGGCCGCGAGGCGGATCAGGACGGCCATCGACGACGGCCGGATCGGCATTCCGGTGCTCGGTGAGGCGTCGGTGCTTCTCCACCGCCCGTCGTCCTACTACTCCGCCGACGAGTGGCGCGGACGGTGGGACACCGACGGCGGCGGTGTCCTGATGACGCAGGCCGTCCACCAGATCGACATGCTCCAGTGGTTCATGGGTGAGGCCGTGTCGGTGAGCGGCTTCATCCGCACCCACACACACGGCGACCACATCGAGACCGAGGACAGCGCGTCCGCCGTCGTCTCGTTCGCGTCGGGCGGCACGGCTACCGTCACCGCGACCACCGGCGCCAACCACAACCTCGGCAACCGGGTCACCGTGATCGGGCAGACCGGTGTGATTGCGAGCGTCCTCGAGTTCCCGGAGGGCCGGGAGGGCGTCAACGAGATCTGGACGGTCCCCGGCGAAGTGGAGCTCCGTGCCCCGTTCCCAGCCGACGTCCGCGCCAATCTCGACGTCACCGAAGTCAACGCCGGACTCGCCGACTTCCACACACTCCAGGTGCAGGACTTAGCGGACTCCGTCCTGACCGGTCGCGATCCTGCCGTCACCGGACGTGACGCGCGCGCCTCGCTGGCGATCATCGCGGCGATCTACGAGTCTTCGCGCACCGGCCGGGTCGTCGACCTCACGCCCGCACCGACTTTCGCAACGACATCCGCTCAGGAGACGCTATGACCCCCGAACACACCATCGCCACCTACGACGTCGTCGTCATCGGCTCCGGAGCGGGCGGTCTGTCCGCCGCCGTGGCCGCAGCCGACGGGGGAGCCTCCGTCCTCGTCGTCGAGAAGGCGGACACGTGCGGCGGCGCGACGGCGTGGTCCGGCGGCTGGATGTGGACGCCGCGGAACCTGTTCGCGCAAGCGGACGGCGTGAACGAGGATCGCTCGCTGCCGCGCACCTATCTCGAGCACCGACTCGGCGAGAACTTCGACGCCGCCAAGGTCGATGCCCTGCTCGACGGCGCACCCGAGATGGTCGAGTTCTTCGAGAAGAAGACGGCGCTGCAATTCGTTCCGGGCGCGAAGATCGCCGACATCCACGGCGACACACCGGGTGCGGGCACGGGACACCGCTCCGTCGGGCCGAAGCCGGTGAGCCTCCGGAAGCTCGGCCCCGACGTCGCGGCGCTGCTCCGGCGGCAGCTCTACGAGACGTCGTTCCTCGGTATGGGCATCATGGCCGGCCCGGACCTCCAGGCTTTCCTGCACTCGACGCGTTCGGCGAAGGCGTTCGTGCACTGCGCCCGCAGGGTGTCCACGCACCTGCTCGACCTCGCCACCACACGCCGCGGCCAGCAACTCGTCAACGGCACCGCGCTCGTCGGCCGGCTGCTGCGGTCGGCGCTCGACGCCGGCGTAGAGATCCGCGTGAGCACGGCGGCCACCGCGCTGACCACCGACTCCGCGGGCACCGTCACCGGTGTCCGGCTGGAGGGCCCGGACGGGGCCTACTCCGTGTCCGCCCGCCGCGGAGTCGTCCTCGCGACGGGCGGCTTCAGTCGCGACGTCGACCGGCGCCGCGAACTCTTTCCCCGCACACCCACGGGCCGTGAACACTGGACCCTCACCCCGTCCACGACCACCGGCGACGGCATCACCCTCGGCGAGTCGGTCGGCGGCCGACTCGACCGCTCGGTCGCATCGCCGGTGGCGTACTGCCCGGTGTCGATCATCCGATACCGCAACGGCAAGGAGGGCGTGTTCCCGCACATCCTCGACCGCGGAAAGCCCGGCGCCATCGGCGTTCTCGCCGACGGTCGCCGCTTCGTCAACGAGGCCCTCGGCTACCACGACTACACTCTGGCGATGGTCGAACAGGTCCCCGACGGCGACGAGGTCTGCTCCTGGTTGATCGCCGACCAACGGTACCTGCGGTACTTCCCGCTCGGCATGGCCAAGCCGCTGCCGATCCCCACGTGGCCGTACCTGAAGTCCGGCTACCTCACCCGCGGCCGCACGGTGCGCGAGCTGGCCGAGAAGATCGGCGTCGACCCCGACGGCCTGGAGAAGACGGTCGCAGCGTTCAACGAGGGCGCCCGCGACGGCGTCGACCCCGAGTTCGGTCGTGGCACCACCCCGTTCACCGTCGGGTCCGGGGACGCCGACAATCCGTGGCCCAACGCCTCCCTCGCACCGCTCGAAGAAGGCCCGTTCTACGCGGTCAAGGTGGTGCCCGGCAGCTTCGGCACGTTCGCCGGTCTGGTCACCGACAGGGCGTCGCGGGTGCTGAACGACGACGACCAGCCGATCGACGGGCTGTTCGCCGTCGGGGTCGACCAGTCCAGCGTCATGGGCGGCCACTACCCGTCCGGCGGCATCAACCTCGGCCCGGCCATGACTTTCGGCTACCTCACCGGTCGCCGCCTCGCCTCGACGACAGGAGATCTGCGATGACCGCCCCACTCGGCCTTGCCGCACTCACCGTGCTCGACACCGCGCCGTTGCAGCAGGTGGACCTCGCCGAGAAGCACGGCTTCGACACCATCGGCATCCGGCTGCTGCCCGCCGCGCCCGGCACCACCGCCTACCCGCTGCACGAGGACGACGCCGCCCTCGACGCGCTGGTCCGGCGTCTCGACGATTCGTCGATCGAGGTGTTCGACCTCGAAATCATCCGGCTGGGTGCCGATTTCGACCCGAAGTCGTACGTTCCGCTGCTCGAGGCGGGCGCACGCCTCGGTGTGAAGGCCGTGCTCGTCGGCGGCGACGACCGCGACCGTTCCCGGCTCACCGACTCCTACGCCCGGCTCGCGGAACTGTGCGCGCAGTACGGCATCGTCGCGAGCCTCGAGTTCATGCCGTGGACGGCCGTGCCCGACGCGACCACCGCGGTCGAGATCGTGTCGCAGGCCGACGGGCCGGCGCGCAGCGTGCTGGTGGACGGGCTGCACGTCGGACGGTCGAGCACCACGCTCGACGACCTGGCGGCGATCCCGAGGGAGTGGCTGCACTACGCCCAGATGTGCGACGGCTCGGTGCCTGCGCCCACGGACGACGCCGAACTGATCCGTCAGGCGCGCGAAGAGCGGCTGGTACCGGGGTCGGGCGGCATCCCGCTCGCCGACATCTGGGCGACGTTGCCGGCGGGCCTGCCGGTGAGCATCGAACTCCCCAACGAGCCGCTCCGGCGGGTCGTCGGCACGGACGCGTGGCTCGCGCGGCTGGTCGCCGCCACCCGGGAGGTGCTCGCGCAGGTCCCGGCGGCCACCGGACGCTGAATTGTCCGCGCTACCGTTCTTGCATGCCCCGCCCCGACAACGTCCCCGTGTACACGATGCGCCAGCTGGCGGCGTTCGTGGCGGTCGCGGAGACCGGGACGATCAGTGGTGCGGCCGAGCGGATGCACCTGTCGCAGTCGGCGTTGTCCGCGGCGGTGACGGACCTGGAGAAGGCACTGAAGGCGCAGTTGTGTGTGCGCCGGCGGGCCCGCGGTGTGCAGCTGACCCCGACGGGGGAGGCGGTGCTGTCGCGGGCGCGTGCCCTGTTGCAGCAGGCGGGGGAGTTGCAGGCCGACGCATCCGGGGAGGGCGGTGTCGTGGCGGGGCCGATCGCCGTCGGCTGCTACCCGGCGCTCGGCCCGACGATCCTGCCGTCGATGTTGTACGCGTTCACCGCGGAGTACCCGCGGGCGTCCGTAGAGTTCCGGGAAGACACCCAGAACCGGTTGCGGACGCAGCTCGAGGGCGGCGAACTGGACGTCGCCATCGTCTACGACCTCGACCTCTCCCCGGAGTGGCAGACCGTGCCGCTCATGACCCGCGAGCCGATGGTGGTGCTCGGGGCGGAGCATCCGCTGGCGGGTGTCGACGGGCCGGTGCGGCTCGCGGATCTGGCCGAGCACCCGATGGTGCTGCTGGACGCGCCACCGAGCACCAACCATGCGATGGACGTCTGCCGGGAGGCCGGATTCGCGCCCCGGGTGGCGTACCGGACTGCGAACTTCGAGACGGCGCGGGCCTTCGTCGGACGCGGTCTGGGGTGGACGCTGCTGCTGCAGCGACCCCGGGTGGATGTCACGTACGAGGGGCTGCCCGTCGTCGTGAAACCGATCGCCGACCCGAAACCGGCGTCGGTGGCCGTGGTGGTGGCGTGGCATCGGGAGGCGACGCTGAGCCGGGTCGCGCGGGCATTCATCCGGTTCGTCACACCCTGATCTGCGCATTCACGCCTTCCACGGTTTTTCTGCAATTCATGTGGGGATAGTCCCGCTTTTCAGATGTATGTGAGTCGGGTCATTGTTTTCCGGTAGCGCGATGAGTGCGCGCGCAGCAGAACCGGGAAGGCAGACGATGACGGCAATCACCGAGGCGACACCGCCGGTGTCTCACAAGGAAGCACGCAGGGCAGTCCTGTCGAGCTTCGTCGGTACCGCGATCGAGTGGTACGACTTCTTCATCTACGGCACCGCCGCAGCCCTGGTGATCGGACCGCAGTTCTTCCCCGGCGCGTCGACGTTCGCCGGAACCCTCGCCGCATTCGCCACGTTCGCGGTCGGCTTCATCGCCCGCCCGATCGGCGGTGTCGTCATGGGGCACTTCGGTGACCGCATCGGACGCAAGTCGATGCTGGTGCTGTCGCTGACCATGATGGGCGCCGCGACCGTCGGCATCGGCCTGCTCCCGAACTTCGAGGCCATCGGGGTGGCCGCACCCATCCTGCTGGTGGCGTTGCGGTTCGTCCAGGGCATCGGCGTCGGCGGCGAATGGGGCGGCGCGGTGCTCATGGCCACCGAACATGCCCCGGAAGGCAAGCGCGGCCTGTACGGCGCGGCACCTCAGATGGGCGTTCCGGCCGGAGTGATCATGGCGAACGTCGTGTTCCTCGCCGTCACCCAGTTGCTGTCCGACGACGCGTTCCAGACGTGGGGCTGGCGGGTGCCGTTCCTGATGAGCGCCGTGCTCGTCGGCGTCGCGATGTGGATTCGCCTCGGCGTCTTCGAGTCCCCGGCGTTCGCGGAGGCCAAGGAGAGCGACACGATCGTGAAGATGCCGATCGTCGAGGTGCTGACCCGCAACTGGCGGACGGTGCTGCTCGCGGCCGGCACGTTCATCGCGACCAACGGCATCGCCTACGTGTTCATGGTGTACGTCCTGACGTACGGCACCAAGGAACTCGGATACAGCCGCGCCACCATGCTCACACTGCTGATCGTTTCGTGCCCGGTCTGGATGGCGGGCATGGCCGTGTCGGCTTGGAAGTCGGACGTGCTCGGCCGGCGCCGCGTGTACACGTGGAGTTCGATCGCGCTCGTGATCGTGGCCGCGGTGTTCTTCCCGCTCATCGACACGGCGTCGATCCCCGTCATGCTGCTCGCGATGATCGTGATGGCGGCGGTGCTCGGCACCACCGCGGGGCCGCAGTCGGCACTGTTCGCGGAACTCTTCCCTGCCCACATCCGCTACAGCGGTGCGTCTCTCGGCTACCAGATCGGCGCCATCCTCGGCGGTGGGCTCGCACCGTTCATGGCGACGTGGCTGTTCGAAGCGTTCGGCACTTCGACGGCCGTCACCGCCTACTTCGTGGTGATCGCCGTGGTCAGTCTCGTCTCGATCCTGCTGTTGCCGGAAACCACCACCAAGCGCCGGGAAGCGGAGGCCGCCTGACATGTCCACCTACTTTCAGCCACAGAAGTACCCGGCGACGGAGTTCGCGTCGACCAGTGCAACCGACGAGGCCCTGCCCGTCGTCGTCGTGGGCGCGGGACCGGTCGGCATGGGCGTGGCACTCGGCCTCGCGCAGCGCGGCATCCCCGTCACCGTGCTCGAGGCCGCCGACCAGGTGTCGTTCGGCAGCCGCGCCATTTGTATCTCCCGGCACAGCCTCGAGGTGGCCGCCCGGCTCGGCTTCGGGCCTGAACTCGAGAAGATCGTGCTCCCCTGGGTGGGTGGGCGCAGCTTCTACCGCGACGAACAGGTGCTGCACTTCGAGATGGCGCACGGCGACCACGACGTCCGCGGACCCATGGTCAACGTGTCGCAGTCCGAGATCGAGCAGATCATGACGGACACACTGCTCGCGCACCCGCTGATCACGTTCCACTGGTCGTCGAGCGTCGCCGGGGTGCTGCGGTCGGACGAGGACGTGACGCTCGACGTCGACACCGCGTTCGGTGCGCGCCGCCTGCGCGCGCGCTGGGTGGTGGCCGCCGACGGCGGTCGCAGCCGGATGCGTGAACTCGCCGGAATCCGGTTGCAGGGAAACAGCTATCAGGGCAATTACGTCATCGCCGACATCCACTGGGAATCGACGTTGCCCGCCGAGCGGATGGTGTGGTTCGACCCGCCGAGCAACCCCGGCTCGACGATCATCATGCATCAGCAGCCCCGTGACATCTGGCGCATCGACTACCAACTCGACAGCGCCGACGACGCCGAACTCGAGACGCAGGAAGACCGCATCCGCGACCGGATCACCCGGCACCTCGACTGGCTCGAGAACGACGTGCCGTGGACCCTCGAATGGCACGGCTTCTACCGCGCGCACGCGCTCGCGCTGGACGACTTCACGCACGGTCGCATCCTGTTCGCCGGGGACGCCGCCCACCTGGTGCCGATCTTCGGAGTCCGCGGGCTGAACTCCGGCATGGAGGACGCCGAGACCCTGGCCTGGACACTGGCCGCCGTCGTCCACGGTACCGCGGATGAGTCTCTCCTGCAGGCGTATTCGGCCGAACGGCGCGCCGCCTGGCAGCAGAACGTCGACAACGCGGGCAAGTCGACGCTCATCATGTCGCCCGGCAGCCACGGCTACCACACCACCCGCGACGCGGTGCTGGCGCTGGCCACGACCCGTCCGGAGTTCGGTCACCTCGTCAACCCGCGGCAGTCGAGTGCGACGCACGCGCACCTGTCGCCGCTCACGTGGCCGGTGGCCGAGGGGACCACCGGCGTGCTGCCCGGGGATCCGATGGAGGACCGGCGCGTCCGCGTCCGCGTCACCACCGCCGACGGGTCGGTGGAGTCCTCGCTGAACCGTGTCCGGGGAACGGGTTTCGCGGTGCTCGGTGTCGGAGTCGACCCAGCCGGTGCTCGGATGATCGCCGCGCACGCGTCCGCGCTCGCAATGGCGCTGTCGCCGGAATCGGTGCGGGCGGTCGTCGTCCCGGCACCGGGGGCGGCGGTGGCGGTGGCCGGGGCGGCCGACCTGACGGTCCTCGACGACCCCGACGGCGCGTTGGCGCAGGCCCTCGGCGCGTCCGCGGGTGAGTGCTTCGTCATTCGCCCGGACGGACTCGTCCTGTGTCGGGTTCGGGACCTGTTGCTGCTCGGCGACGTCCGCGACCACCTGAAAACGGCAACCGCCCCCGCGCTGGGCGTCGTCCCCACGCACACGGAGACGACGGCGACGCCGGACGAACTGCTGCGCGAGAACGTGTGGATGGGACTGTCCGAGGCGCTCGACCAGGCGGGCGAATCGGACCGCGAGGGATTCCTGACCCGGCTCGCGCTGCTGCTCGGATCGCAGTCGGGCCGGCGGGAGTTCGAGGAAGCACTGGCCGCCGCCTCCCACGTGAGTGGCAAAGTGTCCTCAGGCACGCCGCGGCACTCACATGCGGACGCTTAGCCTGGGAGCATGGCGCATCCACAGTTCCTGAACTCGCCCAAGTCCTTCGTCGTCGACGCGCTCCGCGGGGCCGTCGCCACCACCGACGACCTCGAATGGCATCCGGAACCGGGATATCTCACACGGCGGGAACCGTTGCCGGCCGGGCAGGTCGCGTTGCTGTCGGGCGGCGGGTCCGGGCACGAACCGTTGCACGCCGGGTTCGTCGGCCGGGGCATGCTCACCGGAGCCTGTCCCGGCCTCATCTTCAGTTCACCCAACGCACTGCAGGTGCGGGCCGCCACCCGGGCCGTGGACGCGGGCGGCGGCGTCGTGCACATCGTGAAGAACTACACCGGCGACGTCCTCAACTTCCGCATCGCCGGCGAACTGGCGGCGGAGGACGGCATCACGGTCGAGCACGTGCTCGTCGACGACGACGTCGCCTCCGAACGGGAGGACGGGCCCGGACGTCGCGGCACCGCTGCCACGATCGCGGTCGAGAAGATCTGCGGCGCTTCGGCCGAGCGCGGAGACGACCTCGCCACCGTCGCGGAGTTCGGGCGACGCACCGCCCGGAATTCCCGCAGCATGGCGGTCGCGTTGAGAGCGTGCACGGTCCCGGGGGCGGACTCGCCGTCGTTCGACCTCCCCGACGGGCAGATCGAACTCGGGATCGGCATCCACGGCGAACGCGGAACCGAACGGGTCGACGCGATGGGGGCGGCCGAACTGGTCCGCCGGCTCACCGACCCCGTGCTCGCCTCGCTCGGCGTGGAGCGGGGCGAGCCGGTGATCGCGATCGTCAACGGGCTCGGCGCGGCGCATCCGCTGGAGCTGCAACTGCTGTTCGGTGAACTCGCCGACCACCTCGCGGAGCGGGGTGTGGTGATCCGGCGTTCGCTGGTCGGCAGCTTCGTCACCGCCCTCGACATGGACGGCGCGTCCATCACACTGGTGCGCTGCGACGACCAGCTCCTCGACCTGTGGGACGCACCGACCGCCGCACCGGGATGGCCCAACGCCCCGGCCGGTGAATTCCGCGGCATCGCAGACGAATCCGAGGTGCGGTTCCGGTCGAACGTCGCCTCCCGTGAGGACGAGCCGGAGGTGTCCGGCACCGCCGACACGCTGGGCCGTGCGGCGGTGGGCGCGTGGATCGGCGCGTTCGTGGAGAAGGTGCTCGCCGAGGAGGCAAACCTCACCGACCTCGACCGCCGCGCAGGCGACGGGGACTTCGGCACCAACATGGCAGCCGCACTCGACCACGTCGACGTTCCCAGGATCCGCGACAGCTACTCCCCGCCGACGGTGTTCGAGTCATTGTCCGACGCCTATCTCGGTCACGCGGGCGGCACGTCGGGCGCGCTGTTCGGTGTCTGGTTCCGGCAGTTCTACCGGGTGGCCGCCGACGCACCGCACGGTGTTGACCTGAAGGCGATCGCCGCCGCGGCACGGGCGGGCCTCGATACGATCCAGGAACTCGGCGGGGCGCAGCCCGGAGACAAGACGATGATCGACGCCATCGACCCGGCCGTCGCCGCCCTCGAATCGGCCGCCCCGGCCGGGAAGAGTCCGGCCGACGGTCTGGCCGAGGCCGCGGACGCCGCCGCACGTGGCGCCGAGGCGACCGCGGACATCACCGCGCGGCGCGGCCGGGCCAGCTACATCGGGGAGGCGGCGCGCGGCGTCGTGGACCCCGGTGCCCTGGTGCTGTCGTGGTTCTTCGCCGAGGCGGCGGAAGCGGCCCGCGCGGTCGGGTAGTCACCGCGCGCCGGGCTCGGCACGTAAGGTGAGGGGAAGAACGCCGAGTCGTGCTGCGCAAACCCGTCGCCACACCTCTCTCCACCTGCGTACGGGACGCAGAATCAGGGACGGACACGTAGACAGTGGAAGACACCGCCAGCCGGGGAATCCAGGCTTTCATCGCCGATGTCGTGGAACGGGGCGGCAAGGCAGTCCGGCTCACCCACTCGCGACGTAACCCCGTCCAGGTCTGGGGCGACGACGGCACGAGCTGCATCGTGCGGGTGCGCTCCAAGCTCAGCGGTGACTGGCAGGCCCGCAAACAGGACGAATCGCTCGACGACGACGACACCGGCTCGGAGTTCTGGGTGTTCGTGGATCTCGCGAGTTCGCCGGAGGAGTTCTTCGTCGTGCCCTCGTCCGAGGTGGCCGACGACATCCGCGCCGAGGTGGATCTGTGGATGATGGACACCCCGGGCCGCACGCGGACCGGACATCACGCGATTCCGCTGAGCCGGGTCGCGCACGGTCGTGGGCGCTGGGATCTTCTCGGGCTGGCGGGGGAGAAAGACCCCAGCCGCTACAGCGACGCGCAACGCGCGACGACGGCGGCGACGTTGCGCGCCGACGCCGACGCCCGCGCTTCGGCCCGGAAGAAGCCGGCCAAGGCGACGGCGGCGTTGGAGGAATTGATCGATACCCGCCTCGAGGTCGTGGCCGACTTCGAGGGATATCGGTTGGTCGGACGGTTCGACCCCGACACCCAGACTCTGGAGATCATGCGCGGTCCGATGCAGGGCCGCCGGTTTCCCGACCCCACGACCGCGGCGACCGCCGTTGCCAGTCACATCAGCGGAGACATCGAAACCCACGACGGCTGGGAATTCTGGCGCACCGAACAAGGTGATCGAATTCCCATGGGACAGAACAGCATCCGATAGTGGCTGAGAGTTCCCTGAAACTGTTCCGGCGCGCGGCGGTTGAGAATACCCTGAGGTGGGTACCGCAGACATGATCCGCCCGCGCATCGGCGGTAGTGGCCACGGCCGATGGGAGTTCATCATGCGAATCGTCGACGGCACAGTGCACGCCGTGTCAGGTGCTGCGAACGCGACGACCAGTGCGGTCGGTGCGGTCGGCGGCGCCGCGATCGGCGGTGTGGTCGGCGGAGTCCGCGGGGCGGCGCTCGTGCTGCGGCAGTTCGGCGCAGGTTCCAGGCAGTAGTTGCCGTGGGAGTCGGTCGATACCTCCGCGCCACCGCATCGCTGCCGGTGCGCGGCGCCGGTGTCGGACTCGGGGTGGCGTCCTACGGGGGCACGGTCGCTGCCGATCTGATGGCGACCACCGCACGGACCGCGTCGCAGATCGCCACCGAGGTGCTCGGAGGAACCCCCGCCCGCCGCACGAGTTCCGGACACGGTCGTGCCTGGATCGAGGTCCGCGGACTCGACGGACCTCGCGGGGACGACGTGGCCGCGACCGTTCTCGGCGCCGTCCGGGAAACCGCCGGTGTGGCGGGAGCCGAACTCAACCGCGCGCTGTCCCGGCTGGTGGTGACGGTCGACGAGCACGGACCGTCGGTGGCCGCGCTGTGTGCCGTGGGCGCGGGCGCGGAGGATGTCGCGCGACCGATCGCCCGCGGTGCCGTCCGCGACCGGCCCGGAGAACTTCCCGGCGACGACGTCGCACTCGCCGAACGCGCGCTCGCACTGGCCGCCGTCACGACGGGCCTGGTCGCGGCCGCCGGCGTTCGCCTGCTTCCGATGCCCGCCCTGCCGTCGGCGGTGCCAGCCGCCGCCGTCACGTTCGTCAACTATCAACCCCGATTGCGCAGCATGGTCGAGGACCGGCTCGGGCCGGACGCCGCCGAACTGCTGCTCGCCACCGCTCAGGCCGTCGGCGACGTGCTGCGGCGGGCACCTGCGTCACTCGCCGTGGACGTGGCATTGCGGTCGGCGATCACGGCGGAGGCGTGGTCGGGCCGGCGGGTGTGGCACCGCCGCGAACCCGAACTGGCCCGGGACCCCGCGGACGACACGGATCGCCCCGCCCGCCCGCGCGGCGCATCGGGACCGGTGGAGCGGGACGTGGACCGGGCGGCGATCGCGCAGTGGGTGGGCGCGACCGCGGTGGGAGCGGCGACCCGAAGCGTCGCAGGCGCCGCGGACGCGGCCCTGGTCGCCGCGCCGAAGGCGGCGCGCACCGCACGCGAGGCCTTCGCCGCGACACTGGGCCGTGGACTGGCCGATCGCCACGCCGTGCTGGCCCTGCGTCCCGGCGCGCTCCGCTGCCTGGACCGGGTCGACGCGGTGGTCGTGGACCCGTCGGTGCTGCACACGGCCGAACTTCGGGTGAGCGGGATCCGTGCGGTTCGGGACGCCGACCGGACGAGAGTGTGGGAGGCCGCTCGATCTGCCGTGGAGGCCGGCGCCCTCGGGGTGGGCTGGCACGCGCTGACCGACCTTCCGGATGATGTCGCCGCGGCAGCCGTGGACGAAGATGCCGCCGTACTCGTGACCCCGGCGCACCATCCGAGCGCAGCGGCCGTGCTCGCGCAGGCGCGCTCGTCGGGCGCCCAGGTGGTGTCGGTGAACGTGGACACGCTCGGCGGACTCCGCTCGGCGTTCGACGATCTGCTGCCCTCCAGCGGATCACTGGATGTCGATCTGCGCGACGCCGTCGCGCAGTTGCAGGCGAACGGCGCGACGGTGGCGGTGGTCGCCGGCCGGGCGCCGCACGCACTGTCGTCCGCCGATGTCGGTATCGGTGTCCTCGTCGACGACGCCCCGCCGCCGTGGTGCGCGGACCTGCTGGTCGACGACCTCGTCGGAGTGTGGCGGGTGCTGCGGTCCCTGCCGGACGCGCGGACGGCGAGCAGGCGCGGCGTCGAGATCGCAACGGCGGCGTCGATGCTCGGTGCGCTCGTCATGCTGCCGGGAGTGCGTGGGCGTGGACCCGGACCCGTCACGGTCGGCGCGGCGGCAGGATTGTGGACGGGGCATTCCCTCGCGCGCGCTGTGCTGCGGGCCGAGGTTCCACCCGCCGCCCCGGTTCACGCCTGGCACGAGATGCCGGTGCCGGACGTGCGCCGGCTGCTTCCCGCGCGCAACGAGGAGGAGGCCGCGGTCTCCCGGCGCCGGTCGGTGAATCTGGTGCTGACCCCGGTCGAGGCGATCGGGCGGCTCACGGCGTGGCCGGTCGGGCTGGCCTGGGATTTCGGCCGGGCGATGCGGACGGAACTGTCGGATCCGCTGACCCCCGTCCTCGCCACCGGATCGGCGGCGAGCGCCCTGCTGGGGTCGCCGATCGACGCGGTGCTCGTGGGGTCCGTGCTGGCGGGCAACGCCGCGCTGTCGGCCGTGCAACGCCTGCACGCGGAACGTCTGCTGAACCGGTTGCTGGCGGCGGGCGATCCGCCCGCGCATCGCGTCGCCGGGCCTCCGGAGCGCCGGGTGACCGAGCGGGTGGAGGCGTCGCGGTTGCGGCCGGGCGACGTGATCGAGATCGGTCCCGGCGAGGTGGTGCCCGCCGACGGCCGGCTCGTCGAGGCGTCGGGCGTCGAAGTCGACGAGTCCTCGCTCACCGGGGAATCGCTGCCGGTGAGCAAGCAGACGTCGCCGACTCCGGGCGCACCACTCAGTGACCGCGCCTGCATGGTGTTCGCGGGGACCACGATCCTCACCGGCACGGCGGCGGCGATCGTCACCGCGGTGGGCGACGCAACAGAAGCGGGACGCGCGGGTGCCCTCACCCCCGCGAGTGCGTCGCACGTGGGTCTGCAGGCGCAGCTCAGAAGCCTCACCGACCGGGTGCTGCCCGTCAGCGTGGGAGGCGGCGCGCTGGTCACCGCCGTCGGGTTCCTGCGCGGCACCGGACTGCGGCAGGCCGTCACGAGCGGCGTCGCGGTCGCGGTGGCGGCGGTTCCCGAGGGTCTACCGCTCGTCGCGACACTCGCGCAGCAGGCCGCCGCACGCAGACTGACGAGGTCGGGCGCACTGGTGCGGACGCCGCGGTCCGTCGAGGCGCTCGGCCGCGTCGACGTGGTGTGCTTCGACAAGACGGGCACCCTGAGCGAGAACCGACTGCGGGTCGTCACCGCCGTCCCGGAGGCGGGGTTCGATCGCGAGGACGTGCTCGTGTGCGCGGGCCGGAGCGCGGTGACCCCAGACGGCAGTCCGGCCGCACACGCCACCGACGCCGCGATCGCCGACGCGGCAGTGGACCTGCTACCGCAGGGGGAGGACCGGAGCAGTTACCTTCCGTTCCGGTCCGGACGGTCCTACTCCGCCTCGCTGTCCGGGACACACGTGTCGTTGAAGGGTGCGCCGGAGGTCGTGGTCGCGGCGTGCGCCGGAATCGACGCGGACGAGGTCCACGACACCGTTCTCGGCATGGCTGCCGACGGGTTACGCGTCATCGCCGTCGCCCGCCGGACCGTCACGCCCTTCCAGGCGCGTCGCGCGGCCGACGACACCGCGGTGCTCGACGATCTGTGCGGCAGTGGGCTGCAACTCGTCGGACTGCTCGGGCTGGCGGACACCCCGCGCCCCGAAGCGGCCGGACTGCTCCCGGCATTGGAAGGGCTACAGGTCGGGGTCCGGCTGATCACCGGCGACCATCCCGTCACGGCCACCGCCATCACGAAAGAGCTGGGACTGGCGGTGTCGTCCGAGCAGGTGATCAGCGGGACCGACTGGGACACCCTGTCGCACCGGGGGCAGGAGAATGCCGTCGAGAAGTGCGTCGTCTTCGCCCGGATGTCGCCGGAGAACAAGGTGCAGATCGTGCAGACCCTCGAGCGTGTCGGTCACGTCTGCGCGATGGTCGGCGACGGCGCCAACGACGCGGCCGCGATCCGGGCGGCCAGCGTGGGGATCGGTGTCAGCTCGCGCGGCAGCGACCCGGCCCGCAGCGCCGCGGACGTGGTGCTCCTCGACGGCCGCGTCGACGCGTTGCTCGACGCCCTCGACGAGGGCCGTCAGCTGTGGCGGCGGGTGCAGGCGGGAGTGTCGGTGCTGCTCGGCGGGAACGCAGGCGAGGTGGCGTTCGCCCTGATCGGCAGTGCGATCGCCGGACGGTCGCCGCTGACGGCGCGTCAGCTCCTGCTGGTGAACGTGCTCACGGACGCCCTGCCCGCGGCCGCGCTCGCGGTCAGTCCGCCCAACGAACAGGCCCGGGGAGAGGGCCGCGGCCCGGACAGCGCGGCGCTGTGGCGGACAGTCGCGATCCGCGGCGCCGCCACCGCGGCGGGCGCGACGACGGCGTGGGCGCTGGCGAGCGTGACGGGCAGGCAACGCCGGGCGTCGACGGTCGGGCTGGTGGCGCTGGTCGGCACACAGCTGGGTCAGACGCTCATCGATTCGCGGAGTCCGCTCGTGGTGCTCACCGCGGGCGGTTCACTCGCCGCACTTACCGTGATGGTCAGTACTCCCGGTGTCAGTCAGCTCCTCGGTTGCACCCCGCTCGGACCGGTCGGGTGGGCCCAGGCGCTGGGCTGTGCGGGTGCGGCGACCGCGGCGGCCGCGTTCGCACCGGGGCTGCTCGAAAAGCTTGTGGGCGATCAGTCGACGATCTCGATCACGCCCGCCCGCAGCAGCACGGCGTACACCTCCCGCAGCGGTGGGGTGAGCACGCGGGTGACCACCCCGGTCAACGGGTCCCCGGCGGCGGAGAAGACACCGGCAGCGGTCTGGGCGACGGAACTCAGCACAGCGGCCACGGTCCGCGATCAAGGTGGCTGACCGGGAAACGGCACGGACAAGGGAGACGAACTATGGCCCAACGAACGTCGGAGGCGGAATCGCAGAGCGACGCCGTCCAGCGGGTGCGGGAGGCCCACAGCTTCGCGGTGCAGCTACCGATCCTCGGCAGGGTGCCGCTGCCGCGTCCCGAGCAACTGGCATTCTTCGCGGCGATCGGCTTGCTCGCCGCAGTCGAGATCATCGAATGGCCGGTCGCCCTGACCATCGCGGCAGGGCACATCCTGATCACCGATCAGCACAACCGCGCCGTCCAGGAGATCGGGGAGGCCCTGGAAGGCGCGTGACGCGGAGGTCCGGATCAGGCGGGCGGACAGGCCGGTGACGTCAGCTGCGCGATCGCCACGATGGAACATGCCGTCGCCTTCGACAATTTCCACGTCCCGTTCTCGCCGGGCACGAAGATGGCGGGCAGGGTGTTCTGCTGCACCTGGCCGTTGATCGTCAGCTGCAGCTGCGCGCTGGCGCTGCCGTCACCGTTGTCGATCACCGGGTCCAAGACCGTGACCTGCGCACCCGCCTGCTGGGCGGCGGCAGCGACCTGATTGAACAGGTTCGGGTCCTGCTCCGAACCCTCCACCATGGCGATCTTCTCCTCGAGGGGAGTGGCCGGGTCGAGGCCCTTCGCCAGCAGGGCGTTGAGTTCGGCCGCGGTCGGCAGAACGAGGTCGTCGGTGGTCTCGGCCGCTGCGGTGGTCGTGGACGTGGTGGTCGCACTCGGCCCGGACGGCTCGTCGGAACCACAGGCGGACATCGTGAGGGCTGCGGCGATCGCTACCGCGGCAACCGTGATTTTGCGGATCGTCAACTCAGTTACCTCTTCGTATCTCGGTGCGCTGGTCGTTCGGTCTCACATCGAGTCTGAAGGTTTGGGCAGCGTCGCGCCGTCGAAGCCAGAGAATTCTCAGACTTCGACCGAATTCAGGCCGCCGTGCCGAACGCGCCACGGTACGGAGTGGCGTGGCTCCACTGCAGAGCAGCAGCGGTGACGTCGGACGCGGGAAGGTCGTGGTGATGGGTCTGGATGAACGCGATCAGCGCGCGGGCGGTGCGGGCGAGGGCGACCTTGTGCCTGCGGGACGTCTCCGCGAGTTCGGTGAACGCGTCGTTCTCGGAACATCCGCGGTAAGCGATGAGGATGCCGACCGCGATGTCGACGGCCGTGCGGGTGGAGTAGCTGGGCGCTGTCATGAATGTTCTCCCAACCTGCGTCGCAATGGGTACAACTCCATCCTCCCGCACTCGGTAGGACGTCGAAAGGGTTCGAATCTCCTCGAGCCTTCCTCGTGCGAGTTCTTCACCCAGGTTTTCCCTTACGGTAGGGGCATGGCTACCGTCTGGACGATCCCGATCGACATCACTTCTCGCTGGCTCGACAATTCCGAGGTCCAGACTTTCCTCGCGTCCAACGACCTGGACAACGCGGCACCCGACCCCCGGGTGCGGTTCGCGCAGTTCGCGGACGTCACGAAGTCGCTGGAACGCCACATCGGGCACACCTTCTCCTCAGTGCAGGGCGCGGCCACCGCACTCTTCGACGGCATCGACGGCGGCGTCCCCGTCGCGTTGAAACTGGCGGCGCTGCGCCTGATCCTGAAAGAGGTGTATCAGACCCGTCACGCGCCGCAGCCGTTCCCGAAGCGGGTGGGCGAGGAACTCGGCACCTACGTCTACGCGCTCCTCGATCCCCGCAACAGGTCGGTGTTCTACGTCGGCGCCGGGCGGGGCACCCGGGTGTACGGCTACGTGTGGGAGGCGTTGGCCGAGAACGAGCACCGGCAGACGCTCGAGGATCCGGAGACCGACAGCGCCGAGGTGAAGGCCGCGACCATCGCCCGCATCCGCGAGATCTACGACTCCGGCCACGAGGTCGAGCACTACATCGTGGCGCATCGGATCGCCGACACCGGTGACGTCGCCGGCGCGGTGCGGGGCGGAATCGTAGGCGCGCTGGGGCTGAACGAGGGTGCGGTGCTCAGCAATCTCGCCGGTGGCGCGGGCGAGCATCGTGCGGTGCCCGTCGACGACCTCGTGTTGCAGTACGCAGCAGAACCCGTCCCGAACCTGCCGACTCCCTGCGTCGTCCTCGAGGTGCCCGCCACGTCCCGGCGCGGCGTGACGCCCGAGGAGGTATACGAACTGTCCCGCGGCGCGTGGGCGGCAGGCGCTGCCGTCCGCAACACCGACGACATCCCGGTGATCGTGTTCGCGGACAACATCGTTCGTGCCGCATACCGTGCCAAGTCCTGGTCCTCGGTCGCCCGACCGGGCGACGCGGCGCTGTGGCGGTTCACGGGCGAGCCCGACACCGAACTGGAGAGCCAATTCGTGAACAAGCGGATCGTTCCCGCCAAGGTCGGTCTGAAGAAGTGGCCCAGCCACGGCTGGGTTCCGCACCTCACCCAGGCGCGCCCCGGCCGCTGACGTGAGTGGCGAAGCGTGCCCCGGCACACTTTGCCACTCACCTGCAGAGTGGGCCTCCCGAGTCGGTGGGTTGTGGTAAGTCTGAGCCGACCGGAGTTGGGGAGCGAAGGGAGGCCACGTGCTCGTACTGCATCGCGCCGAGCGTTCCACCACTCTCGCGTCGGCTCTCGGCGACGTGCTCGCGACCCCGCTGCCCGATCCGTTCGCCCGGGAGGTCGTCGCGGTCCCGGCGAAGGGGGTGGAGCGCTGGCTCACGCAGCGCCTCTCGACCGCGCTCGGTGCCCGGCCCGACATCGGCGACGGGGTGGCCGCGAACATCGACTTCCCGTCCCCGACCCGGCTCGTCGACGAATGCCTCGCCGCCGCCACGGGGGTAGCCGCCGACGACGACCCGTGGAATCCGTCCCGCGTGCTGTGGTCATTGCTCGGCGTCGTCGACGACTGCCTCGGTGAGCCCTGGTGTGCCGTCCTCGCGAAACACCTCGGCCACGGCCTCCCGGATCGCGACCCGGACGATAACCGGCCGGGCCGGCGCTACGCCACCGCCTCACACCTGACCGATCTGTTCCGCAGTTACGCCGCACAGCGGCCGGCGATGCTGGTCGACTGGGCCGGAGGCCGCGACACCGACGGTGCGGGTGGTCCACTCGACGACGACCTTCTCTGGCAGGCCGAACTGTGGCGGCGGCTGCGTGAGCGTGTCGGCAGCCCCGCTCCCGCCGAGCGGCTCGACTCCGCCTGCGCCCGGCTGCGCGAGGAACCGGACCGCGTCGAACTCCCCGCCCGACTGTCGCTGTTCGGTCCGACACGCCTCGCGACCGATCAGATCGCGGTCCTCGCCGCCCTCGCCGTCAATCGTGATGTGCACCTGTGGCTTCCGCATCCGAGTCCCGCGATGTGGTCGTCGCTGTCCACGGCAGCCAGCGTTCTCGCACGCGCCGACGACGACACCGCGCTGTCCGTCGCCCATCCGCTGCTGTCGAGCCTGGCGCGGGACGTCCGCGAACTCGAGTCGAGGCTGACCCGCCTCGACGTCGACGACCTCCACCACGAGGGACCTGCGCCCCGCGACTCCCTGCTGGGGTGCCTGCAGGCGGACGTCCGGGACGACCGGGCGCCCGCGCTCGCCGAGTGCACGGCCGACGCGTCCGTCCAGGTCCACGCGTGCCACGGACCGGCCCGCCAGGTGGAGGTCCTGCGTGAATGCCTCCTGCATCTCTTCGAGGACGATCCGACTCTCGAACCGCGCGACGTGCTCGTCATGTGCCCCGACGTCGAGTCGTACGCCCCCCTGATCCGGGCCGCGTTCGGGCAGGACGTGCTCGGGCATCCCGGCCATCGACTTCGGGTCCGGCTCGCGGATCGTGCCCTGCACCAGACCAATCCGGTTCTCGCCGTGGTGTCGACTCTCCTCGAACTCGCCGACGCGAGGGTGACGGCGAGTCAGGTCCTGGACCTGTCGGCGGCCGCGCCGGTGCGCAGGCGGTTCCGGTTCGGCGACGACGACCTCGAACGGATCCGGGAGTGGGCGACCGCGACGGGCGCCCGCTGGGGAATCGGGCCGCGGCAGCGCGCGGCGTTCGGTCTCGGCGACTTCCCGCAGAACACGTTCACCACTGCGCTCGACCGCATCCTGCTCGGCGCCGCGGCCGACGAGTCCGAAGGCGAATGGCTCGCCCTGGCGCTGCCGCTCGACGACGTCGACAGCAACGATATCGACCTCACCGGGCGGCTGGCCGAATTCGTCGACCGGCTCGACGTCGCGCTGCGCGGGCTCGGCGGGCCGCAATCGGTCGCGGACTGGTCGAGCGCGCTCACCCGCGCGCTCGACCTCCTCGTCGACGTCAGCGCCGCCGACACGTGGCAACTCGCGCAGGCGCGACGAGAACTCGGGGCGGCGATGGAACACGGCGGCGACGCGGTCCTGCGACTGTCGGACGTGCGCGCCATGCTGGCCACCCGGCTCGCGGGCCGCCCCACCCGCGCGAACTTCCGCACGGGCGAGCTGACGGTGTGCACGATGGTGCCGATGCGGTCGGTGCCGCACCGTGTGGTCGTTCTCCTCGGCCTCGACGACGAAGTGTTCCCGCGGGGCGTGAGCGTGGACGGCGACGACGTGCTGGCCCGTAATCCCCTTCTCGGTGAACGCGACCCGCGCAGCGAGGACCGGCAGTTGCTGCTCGACGCCGTGATGTCGGCGAGTGAGAAACTCCTGCTGTTCTACACGGGCGCCGACCCCGTCACCGGCATGTCGCGGCCGCCGGCGATCCCGCTGTCCGAGCTGCTGGACGCGGTGGCGGCCACCGTCGGGAGCGATGCCCTGCCCCGAATCGTGACCCGGCATCCGTTGCAGCCGTTCGATGCACGCAACTTCCGACCCGGGCACCCGTTCAGTTTCGACCGGGCGGCGCTGGCCGGTGCCCGCGCCGCGCAGCACCCGCCCGAACCGGAGCCCGCGTTCCTGCCTGCGCCATTGGTGCCGCCGCCGCTGGGGGACGTCGATCTCGCCGACCTCATCGCGTTCCTGGTCCACCCGACGCAGGCGTTTCTGCGGCAACGGCTCGGGTTACGGGTCCCCGACGTCGACGAGGACCTCGCCGACGCATTGGACGTGGCGCCCGATCCGCTGGCCCGGTGGGATCTCGGCCAGAGGATGCTCGTCGCGAGGCTGGCGGGAGTCGAACTGGCCGACTTCCGCGCCGCGGAGTGGCGCCGAGGGACGTTGCCGCCGTTCAAGTTGGGGGAGTCGGTGCTCGGCGGAATCGAGCACGCGGTCGAGTCGCTCGTCGCCGTCAGCGGGTCCGTGCACGTCGGGCGCGCGGAGACCGTGGACGTCGATGTCGATCTCGGCTCCGGACGGCGCCTCACCGGCACCGTCGGCGGTGTGCACGGGTCGGTGATCGCAAGCACCACGTATTCGAAGCTGGGGCCGAAACACCGCCTCGCCGCCTGGGCGCAGTTGCTGGCAGTCGCGGCGTCCGACAACGAGACCGAGTGGACTGCGGTCACGACCGGCCGCGGTGCGTACAGCCGTCCGGCGTGGCGCTCGACCCTCACCGCACCCGAGAACGCAGTGGAAGAGTTGGTGCGACTCGTCGAACTGCGCGATCTGGGGCTGCACGCGCCGTTGCCGATCGCCACGGGCGCGTCGGCGGCCTATGCCGAACGACGCCACGGCGGCAGCAGCATGGAGGACGCGATCGAGGCGGCCCGGAAGGAATGGAGCAGTGACTTCGGTGACTCACGCGACCGGCACATCACGTACGTGTACGGGGCTTCGCCCGGGCTCGACGTCCTCGGCGACACGGTGACGATCGAGAACTACGCCCGGCAACTGTGGGCGCCGCTGCTCGCCGCCGAGACGTTGGCGCAGCCGTGACCGGCGCGCGAGGCGTCGACCTCCTCGGTCCGCTGCCGGAGGGCACGACGGTGCTCGAGGCGAGCGCCGGCACCGGCAAGACGTACGCGATCGTCGGTCTGGCCGCCCGCTTCGTCGCCGAGGGTGGCGTGGACCTGTCGCAGCTGTTGCTGGTGACGTTCAGCCGGGCGGCCACGCAGGAGCTGCGGGAACGCACCCGTGAGCGGTTCGGTTCCGCCGCAGCCGCATTGGCCGATCCCGCGGCGGCGCGACTGAGCGCGGATCAACTGATCCGGCATCTCGCCGAAGCCGACACCGACGAGGTGACGCTGCGCCGCCGACGCCTGCTGCAGGCACTGTCGGACTTCGACGCCGCCACCATCGTCACCACCCACAGCTTCTGCCAGCGCATGCTCGACGGGCTCGGCATCGCGGGCGAACGCGACCCCGACACGGTGCTGGTCGAGGCCGCCGACGACCTCACGACGGAGGTGATCGCCGACCTGTACCTGCGAGCCTACAGTCGGGTCGAGTCGGCGCCGTTCACTCCGGCGGAAGCCACCGCGGCCGCCCGGGCGGCCATCTTCGACCCGCAGGCCGTGCTCGCCCCGGAAGATGCGCGGGGCACCCCGGCGGGGGATCGGGTGGCGTTCGCCGAGGCGGTGCGCGCCGAAGTCGAGCGGCGCAAACGTGCGGTGGGTCTGCGTGACTTCGACGATCTCCCGATGCTGCTCCATCGCGTCCTCAGCGATCCCGAGCACGGTGCGGCGGCGTGCCGGCGAGTCCGCGAACGCTACGGCGTCGTGCTCGTTGACGAGTTTCAGGACACCGACCCGCTGCAGTGGGACATTCTGCGCCGAACGTTCCACGGCAGCGGAACTCTGGTCCTCGTCGGCGATCCGAAGCAGGCCATCTACGCGTTCCGTGGGGCGGAGGTGCTCAGCTATCTGGACGCGGTGCGGTCGGCGGACCGTCACCAGGAGTTGACCACCAACTGGCGCAGCGATCAGGAACTCCTCGACGGGCTCGAATATCTGCACGGCGGGGCCGCGCTCGGGCATCCCGAGATCGTGGTGCACCGCGTCGACGGTGCGAGACCGAAGTCGCGTCTGACGGGTGCCGCGCCGCTGCGGCTGCGGTATCTGCCGAGGACCGGCGCCGGGCCGATCAACAAGTCGGGATACCCCGCGGTGGGGCCGCTCCGTAAGCGGATCGCGGCAGATCTCGCCGCCGACATCGTCGCCCTCCTCGACGGTGGCGCGACACTCGACGTCGGGGGGAGCGCCCGACTCGTCGAACCGGGCGACATCGCCGTCCTGGTGCGCACCAACGCGCAGATCACACTGGTCCACGACGCCCTCGACCGGGCGGGTGTGCCGTCCGTGCTCGCCGGCGGGGCCAGCGTCTTCACGACTCCGGCTGCGCAGCACTGGCTCTGGATTCTGCAGGCCATCGAGCAACCGCATCGTTCCGACCGGGTGCGGCTGGCCGCGCTCACCCCGCTGCTCGGGCACACGGCCGAGGAACTCGACGCTCGCGGCGACGACATCGTCGCCGAGGTCGGCGGGCAGCTCCGTGAGCTCGGCGCGGTGTTCGCGCAGTCCGGTTTCGCGGCCCTGTTCGAACGACTGTCCGCGGTCGGCGCGCTGGAGGCGAGACTGCTTCGGGTGGCAGCGGGTGAGCGGGCACTGACCGATCTCCGGCACGTGGCGCAGTTGCTCAACGGTGCCGCCGTCGAGCAGTCGCTCGGTCTGACGGCCGTCACCCGCTGGCTCACCGAACGGATGAAGGATCCGTCCTCGGGTGGGGTGGACCGCAGCCGGCGACTCGACAGTGACGCCGCAGCGGTGCAGATCGCGACCGTCCACGCCAGCAAGGGCCTCGAATTCCCGCTCGTGTACCTGCCGTACGCCTGGGACGCCGCGAAGATCTCGAAACCGAGCAAACTGCTGCTGCACGACGACGACGGGCGACGCATCCTCGACGTCGGCGGTCCGGGCAGCCCCGGTTACGCGGATCGCAGGAACCGGCACGACGCGGAAGAGGCGGGGGAGGAGTTGCGGCTGCTGTACGTCGCCGTGACCCGGGCGATGTGCGGGCTCGTGGTGTGGTGGGCACCGGCGTTCACGACGGCGGGCGCACCGCTGCACCGGATGATCCTGGGGCGGCAGCCCGGGCAGCGGGAGGTCCCGCCGAAGGTCACCGTCCCCGAGGATCCGGTTGTCGCGGAACGGTTGTCCGCGTGGGGTACGGAAGCTCCGGAGACGGTGACCGTCGAGGCGGTGGGTTCCGACCCGATCGCGCGGGTCGGGTGGACACCACAGCGTGAGCCCAGCGGAGACCTGGAAGCCGCGCGCTTCCGGCGGCTGCTCGACACGCGCTGGCGTCGCACGTCGTACTCGGCGTTGACCGCATCTGCGCACGACGCGCCCGCAGTGGGTAGTGAGGCCGAGGTCGAGGAGAAGACGGACGAACCGGACGAGCCTCCGTTGCAGGCGCCGGCCGACGTCACTTCGGGGGTGCCGTCGACGATGAACGAACTGCCCGGCGGCGCGACGTTCGGCACGCTCGTCCATGCCGTCTTCGAGATCGTCGACACCGCGGCACCCGATCTGGAAGCAGAAGTCCTGCGGTGCTGCCGCGACGTGATCGCGTCGACGCTGTCGGACATCGACCCCGCCCAGCTGGGGACGGCGCTGCTGCCCGTGCTGCGGACTCCCCTCGGCGCGGGGGGCGAGCCGACTCTCGCCGACATCGCACCCGCAGACCTGCTGGCGGAGCTCGACTTCGAACTGCCGCTCGCCGGTGGCGACACACCCTCGCTCACCGTGATGCTCGACGGCGTCGGCAGGCTGCTGCGCACCCACCTTCCCGTCGACGATCCGCTGCGGTCGTACGCCGATGCCGTGCAGACACTCGAACCGACTCCGCTGCGCGGATACCTCACCGGCAGCATCGACGTCGTGCTGCGGTTGCCCGGACCGCGGTACGTCGTGGTCGACTACAAGACCAATCGCCTCGCGCAGGGCGACCTGACCACCGCGCACTACACCCGCGAGAGGATGGCCGCCGAAATGTTGCGGGCGCACTATCCGCTGCAGGCGTTGCTGTATTCCGTTGCGTTGCATCGCTACCTGCGCTGGCGGCAACCGGACTACGATCCGGCGGTGCACCTCGGTGGCGTCCGGTATCTGTTCGTTCGCGGAATGGTCGGCCCCGGCACCCCACCCGGCTGCGGAGTCTTCGACTGGGCGCCGCCCGCCGCGCTGATCACCGAGCTGTCCGATCTGCTGTCCGGGTCGGTCTCCGAGCGGGAGGGGACGCGATGACCGAGGTGCAGGTGGCGCAGCGCGGCAAGGGGATGCTGCGGGTGTTCAACGAGGCCGGTGTGCTGGCCGCCGCGGACGTGCACGTCGCGTTGCGGTTGTCGGCGCTCGGAGGCGAATCGTCGGAAGACGTCGTGCTGGCGACGGCGCTGGCGGTGCGGGCGGTGCGGTCCGGCTCGGTGTGCCTGGACCTGACGCGGATTCGTGAGGTGACCGTCGACGAGGAGTCCGAAGTCGATCTCGACGCACTGCCGTGGCCGGACGACGGCACCGTCGTCGAGGCACTGCGGCAGAGCCCGCTGGTCACGGGTGGTTCGGCGGGTCCGCTGCGACCGCTGCGGCTCGTCGACACGGCCGAGGGCGGGCTGCTCTACCTCGACCGGTACTTCCGGCAGGAAGCGACCATCCGGCGGGTACTCGACCAGCGCGCGGTCGGGCATCCCCTCGTCGACGAGCAGTCGCTGCAGGACGGCCTGGACGCGTTGTTCCGTGACCAGCACGACCACGGGGCGCCGGCCCCGGCTCCGGATCGGCAGCGGATCGCCGCCGCGGTGGCCGCCACACAGTGGACGTCGGTGGTGGTCGGCGGACCCGGAACAGGCAAGACGCACACCGTCGCCCGGGTGCTGGCGCTGCTGACCAGGCAGCCCGGGCCGGGCCTCCGGATCGCGCTCGCCGCACCCACCGGGAAGGCCGCGGCGCGGTTGCAGGAATCGGTGCGCGAGCAGTCCGACGCACTCGGGTTGCCGCCCGACCTGACCGCGATGACGCTGCATCGGCTGCTGGGCTGGCAGCGCGGACGTGGTAGCCGGTTCCGCTACAACGCGAACAATCACCTGCCCTACGACGCGATCGTGGTCGACGAGACGTCGATGGTGTCGCTGACGATGATGTGCCGCCTCCTCGAGGCCGTCCGCCCGGACACCCGGCTGGTGCTCGTCGGCGACCCCGATCAGCTGACGTCCGTCGACGCGGGCGCGGTCCTGGCCGATCTCGTGGCCCGGCCGGTGACGGGAACCGAGAATCCGGTGCTCGCCAGGATCGTTGGCGGTGACCTGGAGGCAGCCGACGACCCGCTCGAAGCCGCCTTGAGTGCGGGAGAACGGGACAGATTGCGGGGCGGAGTGGTGCGGCTCAGCCGCGGGCGGCGGTTCGGCGGCGGCATCGCGCAGCTGGCCGTCGCGGTACGGAAGGGCGAACCGGACGAGGTCATGGAGATCCTGTCGAGCGGCTTCCCCGAGGTGTCGTTCCACGGTCCCGAAGATCTGGACGCACTGCGGGCGGACGTGGTGGGGACGGCCGCCGCGGTCACCGGGTCCGCGGAATCCGGTGATGCCCTTGCTGCACTGCGGCATTCGGAGGAGCACCGGCTGTTGTGCGCGCACCGCGAAGGTCCGTACGGCGTGCAGCGGTGGGCGCGGCAGGCGATGGAGTGGATAGGGGAGGCGACCGGGCAGCGACTGAACCCGGATCGCTGGTCTCCGGGCCAGCCGCTGATGGTGACTGCCAATGATCACGAAACGAAGATCTACAACGGCGACACCGGGGTGATCGTGCGCCGCGACGACGACGAACTCGTCGCCGCATTCGTGCGGGGCAACGAACCGTTCCTGTTGCATCCGACGCATCTGTCCGCCGTGCAGACGGTGTACGCGATGACGATTCACCGCAGTCAGGGCAGTCAGTACGACACGGTGTCCGTAGTTCTTCCCGGCGAGGCGTCGTCGCTGCTGACTCGCGAATTGCTGTACACCGCGATCACCCGGGCACGAAAGCACGTGCGGATCATCGGGTCCGAGGATGCAGTGCGGGCGGGAGTGCAACGTCGGGTGCTGAGGGCGAGTGGGCTTCGGAGGGCGATTCCGTAGCACGGCTCCGGAGGGAGGAGATCACGACGGCGAGAGTCGCGGACACGAAGACGACCTGCAGGAGTGTGCGGGGGATCAGCGCTTCGAACGGTCCCGTCGAGAGTCCCTCCACGGCGGCGTACACGTTCGCCGGGAACATCACGATCAGCAGGGCGGTGAGGCAGCCCGCCGCCCACGGCGCGGTGCGTCGTATCAGCAGTCCCGCGGCGCCGGCCAGTTCGAGCAGACCGGTCACGGTCACCAGCAGGCCGGGATTCGGCAGAGACGGCGGGACCATGTCGACGAGTTCCGCGCGCATCCCCACGAAGTGGGCCATGCCGGTCAGCGTGAACATGGCCGCGAGTCCGCCCCTCAGGGCAACGGGCCACGGCCGGAACCGGCGCACACCCGCCGCGCCTGCGACGAGGAGTGCCAGAGTGACGGCAACGAGGGCGATCAAGGGTTCCATGGTTTCTCCTGAATCGATCACTGTTCGTGGGCGTTGTTACTGCGGGACAGCCGGTCTCGGGCGCGGCTGAACTTCTGTGCGACGGGCACACGTGCGGTGGCGCGAGCCAGGCCCATCGCCGGCGTGCCGACGTAGATCGACTCGGCGCGGTCCACCGGATAGGTCTCGTGCCAGACGCCGACCGCACCGGGTGCCTTGCGGGCCCGCCGGTTGAATGCGGCCCAGGCCGGACGATGCTTCGCTTGGCTGTCACTGGCGTAGGCGTACAGCTTGTCGACGGAGTTCCAGTACTGGATCACTGTCGGGCCGCGGCCCTCGAACGTCAGGCGGTAGCCCATCAGACCCGAATCCGGGTCTTCGGACAGCTCACGCAGCATCCTCGGCATCGCGAGGAACGTGGGCAGCCACAGGTCCGGTCGCCAGGGTCGGTTGATGGTCATCCCGATCAGGAAGACCACCAGTTCGCCGTCGTAGTGGTGCGTCGAACGGGTGGGGTCGATCGTCGTCATCGGATGCCTCCCAATGTTGGATACCGATACTATCTAATAGTGGATAGTGCGGGTTTCCAATGTCAAGGGGTGTGGGCATACGAAAACCCGGACCGCGCAGTGCGCGGCCCGGGTGAATGGGTCAGGAGTGGTTTACGGAGCCGGAGCCGCAGGTGTCGGTGTCACCGGGACGACCGAGGCGAGTGCGCGCTCGTGGGCGTCGGTGGACCATTCGTGTTCGGTCGTGATGTTCATGTCCCCGACGATCGTGCCGAAGATGTCGATGTCCGTGCTGTACAGGATCACCGCGTTGCGCTGCGAATCCGTGAAGTTCGTTCCGGTGAGGTTCGCATCGCTCAGGTCGGCGTACGACAGATTCGCGGCGGCGAAGTTGGTGCCGGTGAGGTTCGCCCGTTTCATGTTCGCGCCCGACAGGTCGGCGAAGCTCAGGTTCAGGCCCGCCAGGTTCGCGGAACTCAGATCGGCGCCGGGGCAGGTCGTGCGATCGTCGGGATTAGGATTCGCCACAATCCTGCAGCCGTTGATCTCGGTGAGGACGTCCGCCGCGGCCGTTCCGGTGCCCGCAGTGAGTGCGGCACCCCCGGCCAGCGCGACCGCGCCCAGTGTCAGAGCCCTGAAATGTGTCCTGCTCATGCCGGACCGCCCCCTCGCGTAGAACCTCAACCGTCATCGCCGAACTTAGTGCCGAGCGCACTGCGCCGCACGGGGAATGGCGACACCTGCACGCAGGTGAGGCGTTGCGAGACATCGACGCACCCCTTCTCGGTGGACGCACCCGTTCCAGGGCTCGAAAAGGGGTGCGTGGGCGCAGAAGGGGTGCGTGTGTGGGAGGGCGGCGCGCCGGGGACGGACTACTCGCAGGCGATGCCGTCGTTGTCGCGGTCGAGGTGCGGCGCGTAGCCGTCCTGGCCGCGGTAGATCGGCGTCACGCCCGCATTGCGGGCCTCGGTGCAGTTCTTGTACCCCGCCCGCGGCGCGGGTGCCGGCGGTGCCGGAGCCACCTGCGGTGCGGGGGCTGCCTGCGGGGCCGGCGCGACCTGCGGCGCGGGTGCCGGTGCTGCCGGAGCGGCGGGCGCGGGCGGCAGGAGGGGGTTCACGGCGTCGGCCGAACCGCTCGGAATCAAGGACGCAATCTCCGGGGGGAGGAAATCGAAGATCGTCGCCGCCTGTGCGGAGGGCGCGGCCGCCATCGAAATGGCGGCGCAACCGAGGACGCTGAGAACTAACCGTCGAGCCTTCATGTTTACCTCGTTCAGGGGTGGGGTGGGGCTTCCACAGAATGGTCGAGAAATGCCACGACGGCCAATCCATCCGGTGTGACGAGGATAGTAGCCAATTGGTAACGGACTTCGAAAGCTGTTGAGGCGCAATGGACCTCTGTGTCATTCACTCGAATGACACAACCCTCGACCTGTACTTGAACAAAAAACTACCGAGAAATTCAGAATGGGCACGATATGTGCCGGATATTTCCGTGTCGTCGATCAGAACGGCGAGAACCGGGCTCTATAGTCGCTCTGTGCTGTCATCTGCCTCCTCGACCATGACCCGGCCGGCGCGATTGCCGACGGGGCACCGCTGGGTCGTCGTGGACGTCGAGACCTCCGGTCTTCGTTCGTCCACGCACAGAGTGCTCAGCGTCGCGGCGTTGGCGTTGCGTGAAGACGGTTCGGTGGAGCGTGAATTGGTGACTCTGCTCAACCCGGGCTGCGACCCGGGGCCGGTCCATATCCACAATCTCACGCCACAGCGTCTGGCGGGGGCGCCCCGTTTCGAAGAGGTCGCGAAAGATCTGCTCGAGCTTCTCGACGGTCGGACGCTGGTCGCGCACAATGCGTCATTCGATTACGGCTTCCTCGACGCCGAGGTACGGCGGGCGGGGATGACGATGCCGACACGGCAGAGGCTCTGCACCCTCGCCCTGTCGCGCCGCCTCGAGATCGACGTCCCCAATCACAAGTTGTCCACTCTGGCTGCGCACTGGAAGGTTCGTCAGAACCGGGCTCACGACGCTTACGACGACGCCCTCGTGCTGACGGAGGTCTTCGCGCACAGCGCCTCGCTGGCCGAGTCTCTCAGACTTCCTCTGCCGGTCGTCGGTTGCGCCGATCGGCGGGCGGTGTACCCCGATCGGGTTCCGCGCGTGGAGTCTCCGTGGCGGAATCCGGGTCGGCTGGATCCGGGGGCGGGACTGGTCCAGGGCATGAAACTGGTCATCAGCGGCAGTACGGATGTTCCCCGTCTTGCGCTCGCCGCACGGTTGACCGCCGCCGGCCTGGACGTCATGAATTCGGTCAGCCGTCAGACGAGTGTCGTCGTCTGCAACGACCCGCACTCGTCGAGTGCAAAGGTGCGCCGCGCGGTGGCCGACGGGATTCCTGTCCTGACCGAGCGGCAGCTCGGCGAGATGTTGCTGCACGTGACACCGGGTGAGCCGAAGGGGGCCGCGGCACCGTCCGAAGTTCAGTGGCCTCGACCTGCGACAACTGTTCCCTCCACGAAGCCTTGGCACGGAAGAAGAGTGCTCATCGTCGGTGGCTCGCATGCGGACTCCGTTCTGATGCGCTCCCGCATCGTGCAGTTGGGTGCCAAGCCGTCGGTCAATCTCTCCGCAGGAGTCACCGATGTCCTCGTTCTCGACGGTGGTGAACTCGATCCCCGCATGGACCGAGTGTCGGCCCGTCAGTTGCCTCTGCTCACCGCCCCCGATGTGAACTCCGCACTCGAACCGGCGGCACCACCCGCGCGGGGGGCGCTCCGCGAGCCGATCCGACCGCCTTCTCAGTGGGTTGCGCCGTTGCTCGCTCGCGGAGAGGTGATCGACCTGCCACCACAGACGACATCGCTGACGGTCAACGCGTCTTGGCGCGCCCACACCGAGGACGATGCGTTCGACGTGGATGTGGTTGCGCTTCTTCTCGGCGAAGACGGCCGGGTCGGTTGCGACGAGGACTTCCTCTTCTACAACTCGCCGACGAGTTCGGACGGCACCGTGGAATTGTCCTGCGACGGCAGCAGCGAGCAAGGAGTGCGGATCGAACTGGCTGCCCTGCACTCCGACTACCAGTGCGTGTCCGTATCGGCGGCGATCGGCGGAGATCGCACCTTCGGTGAACTCGGTCCGATCTCGGTGACCGTCGACGCTCCGGACCACACAATCGCATCGTTCGTTCTGGACGCCGGCACGACCGAACGGACGATGCATTTCGCCGAGATCTACCGACGCGCCGGGCAGTGGCGTCTCCGCGCGGTGGGGCAGGGGTACGAATACGATCTCGCCACGCTCGCCACCGAGTACGGGGTGACGGTCGACGATTGAGGATCCCTCACCGTTCGGAACGAACAGTTTCGGGGGCCGGGGAAGTCCGCCGGAGCTGGACGTCGGGGAAGGTGGGGATTTCGAATCGGGTGTGTACGAAGGGTTCGGTGCAGACGCGCTGGGCGTGTGCCGCGATGTCCGCGAGGGTGGTCACCCACATCCCGTCCATCGCTTTGACGTTCTCGATGAGTCGTTCCAATGCGGCTGCCTTGGAGGGTATTCCGGAGATGAACGGGTGGTTCGTGAGGGCGAAGCACCCGCCTTCGGCATGGTGGGCCTCCGCTTCGAGGGTCCACATCTCCAGGACCTTGGCGGGGCTTTCGATGACGCCGCTGCCGGTGACACCGGGGTAGAACGCATACTGTTCCCAGTCGTCGAGTGCCCAGTCGACGGGGATCTCGATCAGTGTTCGTTCCGACGCCGGGCTCGTCGCCATCAGGTAGGGCTTGTCGCCGTCGAGCAGGCTCGAGTCGTACAGAAACCCGCGATCGACGAGCAACTCGGGTGTGTGCCAGTTCATTTCCCACCAGGGTGCGCGATATCCGACGGGGCGGATGCCCGCGACCTCCTCGAGCGTGTCGAGCCCCCAGTCGAGGTAGCGTGCCTCGGTCGCAGGGTCGAGGCCCTTCATCGGTTCGTGTAGACACCCGTGGTGCCCCACCTCGTGACCGCCGTCGATGATGGCGCGGACCGTGTCGGGATAGCACTCGGCGGTGAATCCCGGCACGAAGAACGTTGCGCGAACGTCCTGACGTTCGAGTATTCGCAGAATGCGGGGGACACCGACGCGGGGCCCGTACGACTGGTGGCTCATCAGCGACATACAGTCCGCCGAAGTGGGATCGTGGGCGAGGACGCAGGATTCGGCGTCGACGTCGAAAGTGAAGGCGGCGGCTGCGGTGTGGCCCTGCGGCCAGGTGAAGTCGTTGTTCACGGTGTGCTCCTGGGGTGTCGGGAGGGTTCAGTTGCCGGCGAGGACGTCGGGGGAGTCGGTGGTCGCGGACGATCGTGTCGGGGGTTGGCCGGTGATGCGGTAGGGGCGGTGTGCTCGGGGGCCGAGGACTGAGTAGAGGGCGGCGGCAACTCCGCCACCGGCCAGCCAGGACAGGTCGAGCCCGCCGAGTGCGCGAGCCGCGAAGCCCTGGGTGAGGCTCGTGGCGCCGTACATGAACAGCCACGTTGCGGCGATTCCGGCGACGAAGCATCCCATCGTGGTCCAGTTGACGTCGCGCACCTTCTTCGCGGCGGCGAGTTGCTGCTGACCGGCGGGTTCGCACTCGCGTCTGCCGACCCGGCCGGACTGCGGCGGTACGTGCGTGAACTGTCGGCCCGCCGTGTCGCCGGAGTGGCCATCGAGACCGGGTCGCAACTGCCGCTGATCCCGCCTGCGCTGGTCGAGGAGGGGTCGGAGGCGGGTTTGCCCGTCCTCGAACTGCGTGGTGTCGTTCCGTTCGTCGAGGTCGCCGAGGCGATCAACGGCCTGCTGGTCAACGAATCGGTGCAGCGACTGCGTCGTGGTGACGCGGTCGCGCACGCGTTGTCCGAGGAGTTGGCCCGCGGTGGCGGACCCGACGAGTTGCTCGAGGTGCTCGCGCGACTCTTGCCCGGTGACGTGACCCTGCTCGACGCGACCGGCGACGTGATCGCGGCCCTCGGGAACGAGATCACCGCCCCTGCCACCGGCTCGGGCGTGCTCGCCGTGCCGGTGTCCGTTCAGGGTGTCGGTGTGGCGACGCTCATGGTGTCTCCGGACGACCCGGCCGATCTCGTCACCGCAGAGGCGATCGTCGAGCGAGCACCGGCAGCGCTGGCGATCTCCCTCCTGCGATCGTTTCCTCCCTCGGCCGCGGTCCGCGGCTCGCAGGCCTTGCTGCGGATCGCCTGCCAGCCGAGTCCTGCCCCGGAGCGTCTCGTTGCGGCGGCGCGCGCGGCCGGGATGGCCGACGGAGCGTCATACGTCGGGGGTTGTCGGACGTTCGGTCGACGGTCCGGTATCGCTCGGCGCTGTCGATGCGGCACTGCACCGGTACGCGGCCGGAACGGTGTCGTCCATCGCCGGCGACGAGTTGCACGCAATCGTCGTGCTCCGGGCCGACGACCGAGTCGGTTCCTGCGCGTCGCTGGTCGAATCGCTGCGCGCGACACCGCAGGCGGAGTTGGCGCGGGTTGCGGTGGGTCCGGTGGTCATCGGTCTGATCGGGCTCCCCGAGACGCTGGCGGAGGCGCGGTTCGCGCTCGACCTCGCGGCCGATCTGGGTATCGCCGACACCATCGTGGACGCCGCGGAACTCGCTCTCGAACGCCTCGGCCGGCGAATCGGCGATCCGGCCCTGCTGACGTCGTTCGTCAGGGAACTGCTCGGGCCGCTTCTCGCGGTCGGGCCCGAACGTGCTCGCCGTCTGATCGACACGCTGGACGTCTACCTGCAGTGCGGGTGCAACAAGACCGAGGCGGCGGCCCGGCTGCATGTGCAGCGTCAGACGCTGTATCAGCGGCTCGATCAGATCTTCGCGCTACTCGGCGAGGATCCGACGGGTTCGCCGCGTCTCGCTGCCGTGCACCTCGCGACCCGCCTCTATCTCGGCGGTGCGGTCGACGCGAGCGCGCTCTGACTTTCACGGGTGACCGGGAAAGCCACCTCCGAACTCAGCTGTTGCAACGGTGTTGCATTCCCGTGAACATCGCCGGGAACCGCGGATCGGGGTAGCGCAACTGCGCCCGTCCGTGTTTACTGCGGTGTCACCTTGGTTCACCCCTTGCAACCGCAGTCCGGTCATGAGAAGCAAAACATCGTTGACATGTGATGCTGAGCACAATATGGTCGGTGAACGAATTGTCGTTGCAATGAAAGCAACAAATGCCATTCGTCGCAGTCGGCAAGCGCCGACGCCCCGAGAAGGAGTGGGCATGGCCCAAAACCTCAATTCCCCCTCAGCCCCGCCGCAATCGGACGAGGACGGCGCGGTGAACCCCTCGCCCCGTGTTCTCCGGCGGGTCATCACAGCGAGCTTCATCGGCAACTTCGTCGAATGGTTCGACTACGCCGTATACGGCTATCTCGCAACGGTTATCGCGGTGGTCTTCTTCCCCGAGGCCGAGCCCACGACGGGTCTGCTGGCCACGTTCGCCGTGTTCGCCATCTCGTTCGTCATCCGCCCGATCGGCGGACTCGTCTGGGGGCACTTCGGTGACAAGATCGGACGTCGCACGGCGTTGTCACTGTCGATCCTCATCATGTCGGCGTCGACGTTCTGCATCGGCCTGATCCCCGGCTTCGATCAGATCGGCTACCTCGCACCGGTCCTGCTGCTGCTCGTCCGCATGGTGCAGGGATTCTCCGCCGCCGGCGAGTACGCGGGCGCCTCGGCGTTCCTCGCCGAGTACGCCCCGGACCGCAAGCGCGGGCTGTTCACGAGCGTCGTGCCCGCGTCCACGGCCGCCGGGCTGCTGTTCGGATCGTTGATCGCGGCACTGCTGACCGCGGTGCTGTCGACGGAACAGCTCGAGGGCTGGGGCTGGCGGCTGCCGTTCCTGCTCGCGGCGCCGATGGGCCTGATCGGCCGCTACATTCGGTTGAAGCTCGAGGACACCCCGAAGTTCCAGGAAATGGAACAGAAGGTGGAGTCCAACGCGCCGTTGTCGATCCTGTTCACCCACCATCGGCGCGCGATCGCCATCGCGTTCGGTGTCACCTGCCTCAATGCGGTCGGCTTCTACCTGATCCTCAGCTACATGCCGACGTATCTGTCGGAGGTGTTGAACGTCGGCCACACGGCCTCGTTCGTCGCCGCGTCGATCGCTCTCGCCTGCTACATCGTCTTCATCTTCGGGATGGGTGCGCTCTCGGACCGCTTCGGCCGCAAGCGAGTTCTCATTGCCGCGTCGGTCTGCTTCGCGGTGTTCACCGTCCCGCTGTTCAGTGCACTCGGCGCCGTCGGAATCGTCGGAATCGTCCTCATCCAGATCGTGCTGTGCGCGTTCCTCACCATGAACGACGGCACGCTTCCCACCTTCCTGGCCGAGATCTTCCCGACCCAGGTCCGCTACAGCGGTTTCGCGTTCAGCTTCAACACCGCCAATGCACTGTTCGGCGGCACCGCGCCGTTCGTCGCCACGTTGTTGATCGAGCTCACCGGCAGCACCCTCGCGCCCGCCTGGTATCTCGTCGCCGCGGCCCTCGTCGCCATGGGGGCCATGCTCATGGCCCGCGAAACCTCCCAGCGCCCCCTGGCCGACACCTGACCACCCGTAGATCCCACAGAAGTGCGGCATCACGCGATGCCGCCGGCAACTCGAAAGGAACATCATGAACTTGGAGCGCATCAAGAGCATCCCCAACGGCGAGAAGGTCGTTCCCACGTTCTCCCCGGTGGAAATGGACCGCAGGCTGGTCGCCCTGCGTAAGCACATGGCGGACAACGGGTTCGATGCCGTGCTCTTCACCAGCTACCACAACATCAACTACTACTCCGACTTCCTCTACACGGCGTTCGGGCGGCCGTACGCCCTGGTCGTCAGCCAGGACGGCTCGACCACCGTGTCCGCCAACATCGATGCCGGGATGCCGTGGCGGCGGTCGTTCGGCGAGAACGTCGTCTACACGGACTGGCGCCGCGACAACTTCGAGTACGCCGTGCAGCAGGTCTTGGCGAAGCAGGGCATCTCGCGCGGCACACTCGGTGTCGAGGACGACCACCTGACCCCCGACGTGCGGACCCGGATCGCGGCGGTTCTGCCCGGGATGACGTTCACCGACGTCGCGAAGGCCGCGATGTGCCAGCGCATGATCAAGTCGCCCGAGGAGATCGAACTGATCAAGCACGGGGCCCGGATCGGTGACCTCGGCGGCGAGGCGATCCGCGCGGCGATCACCGAGGGGGTCCCCGAATACGAGGTGGCGATCGCCGGCTCGAACGCGATGATCCGCGAGATCGCGGCCACCTTCCCGCACGCCGAACTGCGCGACACCTGGGTGTGGTTCCAATCAGGCATCAACACCGACGGCGCCCACAACTGGGCGACCAGCCGGCAGGTCGAGCGCGGAGACATCCTGTCGCTGAACTGTTTCCCGATGATCGCCGGCTACTACACCGCGCTCGAACGCACCCTCTTCTACGGGGAACCGTCGGCCGAGCACCTGCGCTTGTGGGAGGTCAACGTCGCGGTGCACCGCCGCGGACTCGAACTGATCAAGCCGGGCGCGGTCTGCAAGGACATCGCGGCCGAGCTGAACGAGATGTACGAGGCCGAGGGACTGCTGCCGAACCGCACGTTCGGGTACGGGCACTCGTTCGGCGTGCTCTCGCACTACTACGGGCGCGAGGCCGGACTCGAGCTGCGGGAGGACATCGACACGGTCCTCGAGCCCGGCATGGTGGTGTCGATGGAACCGATGATCATGGTGCCGGAGGGGCAGCCCGGCGCGGGCGGATACCGCGAACACGACATCCTGGTCGTCGGCGAGGCCAGCGCGGAGAACATCACCCGGTTCCCGTTCGGACCCGAGCACAACATCCTCGGCGTCTGACCGGGACACCGACCCTGCCACGGGTGTGGCAGGGTCGGCGGTGGTATAGGCGGAACCGAAGGAGCGCAACGATCATGAGTGTGGACGACGTCGATCGACTCGCGGACAACGGACCGGGCGAGCACGACGGTGACGCGAAACCGTCCCCGTCGGTCCTCCTCAACGGACTGCGGGTGCTCGAATCCTTCTCGATCGCGGAACCGGTCCTCGGCGTCACCGAGATCGCGCGCAAGGTCGATCTGCACAAGAGCAGCGTCTCCCGCATGCTCGCCACCCTCGAGAAAGCCGGCTACGTCGAGCGTGACGAGGGCACCGGACGCTACCGGCTCGGCCTCGGTCTCATCGCTCTCGCGGGGCCACTGCTGGCCAACCTCGACGTCCGCCGCGTGGCGCAGCCGGAACTGGAGGAACTCACCCGCCGCACCGGCGAGACCAGCGCGCTCATGGTGTGGAACGGGCACGAATCCGTCGTCGTCGAACAGATTCCCAGTCCCAAGCAGGTCAAGCACACCGCCGCGGTGGGCACCCGCTACGACACCTATGCGAGTTCGTCCGTCCAGGTGTTCCTCTCCGAGATGCCGCAGGCGGAGACCGAGCGGCTGTTCGACCGGCGTCTGCTCGTCGGACCCGACGAGCAGGAGTCACGCGGCGAGTACTTCGACGAGCTGAGTGACACCCGCGACCGCGGATACGCCGTCAACGACGGACGCACGTCGATCGAGGAGGTCGGCATCTCGGCGCCGGTCCGCGATCATCGCGGCGTACTGGTCGCGGCCGTCATGTTGTCCGCCCCACGGTTCCGGGTCCCCGAGTCCATGCTCGAGTCGCTCGGTCGGGCGGTCGCGGAATCCGGCAGGCGGGTGTCGGCACGACTCGGGGCACCCGTCGCGACCCGCGACTGACCGCATCGCCTCCGCTCGTCGGATGGACTCCGCGGACTATTCTGGGTGGAGCGTGTCAGAGGTGGTGCAGGGCCGATGACGAACGACGATCCGTGGGCAACCCAGCGCCAGCCGGAGATCACGACCGAGCTGGCCGCGGCAGGGTTCGACGATGCCGTGGAGATCGGCCGCGGCGGGTTCGGGGTCGTCTACCGCTGCCTGCAGGAGGACCTCGACCGCACGGTGGCCGTCAAGGTCCTGACGTCGAACCTCGACCCCGACAACGTGACGAGGTTCGTGCGCGAGCAACGGGCGATGGGCCGGACGTCCGGGCACCCGAACATCGTCGCCGTCTACCAGGTCGGTGTCACCCGGAGCAGGCGGCCGTTCCTCGTCATGCCGTACCACTCGTTCGGTTCCCTCGATGCGCAGATCCGTCGGTCGGGTCCCCTCGGGTGGCAGGAGGTGCTGCGGCTCGGGATCAAGATGTCCGGCGCCCTCGAGACCGCGCATCGCGGTGGGATGCTCCACCGCGACGTCAAACCCGCGAACATCCTGCTCACCGAATACGACGAGCCGCAATTGACCGACTTCGGCATCGCCCGCGTCTCCGGCGGATTCGAGACGACGGCAGGCTCGATCACCGGGTCCCCGGCGTTCACCGCGCCGGAGGTGCTCGAAGGAAGGCCACCGACGGTGGAGTCGGACGTCTACAGTCTCGGGTCCACCCTGTTCTGCGCGTTGACCGGGCATGCGGCGTACGAGCGCCGGAGCGGTGAGCAGGTCGTCGGGCAGTTCCTGCGGATCTCCAGGCAGGCGGTCCCCGACCTGCGGGATGCCGGAATCCCCGACGACGTGTGCAGCGCAGTCGAACATGCCATGGCCCGCGCGGTCGAGGACAGGCCGGGCGGCGCCGCCGACTTCGGCAACGAGCTCCGGGCGGTCGAGCGACGCAACGGTGTCGTCGTCGACGACATGTACATCCCGGTTCGGCGGGCACCCGAGCAGCTGCACGATCATGCCGGCGAATCCACCCGGTCCCGGGGCCCCGGGCTCCCGTACAACGTGCGGACGCCGCCGACCCCGCCCGCGCCGGTGACGAAGTTCCGCCCACCCACCACCACCCGGCAGCTCGTGCCGCGCCGGCGGCTCCTCGCCGTCCTCCGCGCGGGCCGGGACCGCAGGCTGACGCTCGTCCACGCGCCGGCCGGGTTCGGCAAGAGCAGTCTGGTCGCCCAGTGGCGCGACGACCTGGTCGACGGCGGGACGGCGGTCGCGTGGCTGACCGTGGACCGGGACGACAACAACGTGATGTGGTTTCTCACCCACCTCGTCGAGGCGATCAGGCGGGTACGCCCGGAGGTCGTCACCGATCTGGGCCAGTCGCTGGAGGAGCACGGGGACGCGGTCGAACGGTTCGTCCTCACGTCGCTGATCAACCGGCTTCACGACAGCGAGGAGGCCCTCGTCGTCGTGATCGACGACTGGCACCGCATCACTGGCTCCGGGCCGATCGACTCGATGAAGTTCCTGCTCGACAACGGCTGCCACCACTTGAAGATCGTCGTGGCGAGCCGGAGCCGGTCGGGGCTGCCGCTGAGCCGGATGCGGGTGCTCGACGAACTCAACGAAATAGCGTCCGACGACCTGTGTTTCGATTTCGGCGAATCGCAGAACTTCCTGTCGGACCGGGTACAGGTTCCCCTGAAGGACACCGAGATCGAACAACTCCGGGAATCGACCGACGGCTGGATCGCGGCACTGCAGTTGGCCTCGTTGTCGTTGCGCGAAGCCGGAACTCCGGAGAACCTGATCGAACAGCTCCGGACGGGGACCGACGCGATCGGCGAGTATCTCGCCGAGAACGTGCTCGACGCCCTCGAACCCGACATGCTCGACTTCATGCTCGCCACGTCCGTCCCCGACAAGGTGTGCGGCGATCTGGCGTCGGCGCTGGGCGGCGTGCAGGACGGGCAAGCGAAACTCGAGCAGGTCGTTGCCCGTGACCTGTTCCTCGGGAGGACGGGCGACGACCGCCAGTGGTATCGCTATCACCACCTGTTCGCGCAGATCCTCCATCAGCGTCTCGAACGGGACCACCCCGGGCGCATCACCGATCTGCACCGCCGGGCATACGACTGGTTCCGGAAACGGCACCGGCTGGGCGAGGCCGTCGACCACATCCTCGCGGCCGGTGAACCGCAGCGAGCGGTGGAACTGCTCGAGGAGGACGACCTCTACCTCCTCGATCGGTCACAGATGTCGACGCTGCTCTGCCTGATCGGGAAGCTGCCCGCCGACCTGGTGGACGCAAGCCCGCGGCTGCAGCTCACCATCGGATGGGCGAACTGCGAACTCCAGCGACTCGAACTCGCGCAAACCGCCCGAACCCGCGCGCTCGAGCAGATCGACAGCGGCGAGATGCCCGAGCGTCGCGCCGCCCAGCTCCGGGTGGAAGCGGATGTCCTGCAAGGTGATATCGAGGTGACCGCCGACCGCATCGAGGGGGTGCGAGAGCTCGTCACCGAATGCCTCGCCCATCCCACGGAGTACCACCCCTTCGTGGTGTCGATGGCCGCTCTCATCGAGACGTTCGTGGACACGTGTGAATTCCGGTTCGAGGACGCCCACCGCAGGCAGAGCTGGGCGGCCCCGTACCACCGGCAGAACACGGGACCGTACTCCGTCGCCTACGGGTACTGTTTCGCCGGACTCGCGAAGTTCGAGCAGCTCGACGTCGGCGGTGCGATGGAGCTGTACCGCAAGGCGTTCCAGCTTGTCCGGGAGGCGGAGAACACGCAGTCGCAACATGCGCGACTCACCCGCGCACTACTCGCCGAGGTCCATTACGAGCAGGGCCGGGTCGATGAAGCGGACGAGCTGCTCAACGAGACGTTCGACGCGGCCGCGCTCGGTGGCGCACCGGATTTCATGATCCGGCACTACTGCCTCAGGGCGCGGATCATGGCGGTGCGCGGCGATCGCGACGGCGCGGCACGACAACTCGACGAGGGGGTGCGGACGGCCGAGACGTTCTCCCTGCCCCGGCTGCGGGCCGCCGTCGACAATGAGCGGGTGCGGATCGGGCTGCCCCCGGCACCCGGGTTCGTGCCCGTCACACGCGAGACCCGGCGCACCCCGGCGAACGGCCTCGACCTGGCGACGGCACAACTCGAGGAAGAGGCGGCCATCACGTTGCTCGCGGCGCGGGGCGATCCGGCGGACGCGGATCTCGCGTGCGAATGGGCGAACGACTGGGTTCGGCAACTCGACGGGACCGGGCGGCACCGGGCCTGCCTGCAGGCGGTCCGGTTGCTCGTGTCGTGCCTGTGGGCGGCCGGACGCCGCGACGAGGCGCAGGCGATGCTGCTGCCGGCGGCGGTGGAGTGCGCCCGGCACGGGCTGAACCGGTTCCTACCCGACGGCGGCCCGAACGTCGTCGCGGCGCTGTCGGCGCTGCGGGAGAACGGTCACCCCGACCTGCCGCGGACTTTCGTCGACACTGTGCTCGCGGCCGCGCAGTAGTCATCCCGCGGGAGCAGGTGCGCGGCGGCCGTCCGCCACGGGGCGAGCAGTGTGTCGAAGTGTGCGCTGGTGAAATCGTGCCGCCCGACGAGATCCGACACGGCGTGCGCTGCTGCCGCGTCGCGCACCGCGGTCGCGATGTCCGCGCACAGTTGCTCGTCCTCGCGCACTGTCGCCTCGTCCATGAAGTGCCGTTCCCACGCGGCGTCCTGGGCGCGGTACCAGGATTTGATCCGGCCCGCTTCCCAGGCCGCATCGCGTGCGCAGGCCCAGGCGCCGAGCCGTCGTCGGCTGTCGGCGACGCTTGTCGTCCGCGTGAGTGCTCCGAAGTGCCCGTGCAGGAGGGCTGCCGCTTCCACGGCGTGTCGCACGACGTCCTGCCAGTTCGGGCCGAAACTCTGCTCGCATTCGTACTCGGTGACGGCGAACGTGTCGAGGGCGGACAGCGCGTCGTCCACGACGTCGACGTGGAGAAGGTACGAGCCGGGCAGCTCGCGCCGGCTGAGGAGCTGGAAGGCCACGAACGCGTCGCCGCGGACCGGTGCGCAGTGCACGAGGACGTCGAGCACTGACAGACGGGTCTCGGGTGCGAAGTCGCCGCGCTTCGGAACCGGGTGCCGCCGGATGAAGTGCGCGGCGCGGGCGGGGAGAAGGCGAAGTTCGTCGGTGATCATGTCAGCACTCGACATAGTTGACCGGGACGTTGACGGCCAGACCACCGGTCGACGTTTCCTTGTACTTCGACAGCATGTCTGCGCCGGTCGAGCGCATCGTCTCGATCACCTGGTCGAGGCTGACCCGGTGGGTGCCGTCGCCGCGCAGGGCCATGCGAGCGGCGTTGATGGCCTTGCCCGCCGAGATCGCGTTGCGTTCGATGCACGGAATCTGCACCAGTCCTTCGATGGGGTCGCAGGTGAGTCCGAGGCTGTGCTCCATCGCGATCTCCGCGGCATTCTCCACCTGTTCGATTGTGCCGCCGAGGATCTCCGCAAGCCCGGCAGCGGCCATGGACGCCGCGGAACCCACCTCGCCCTGGCAACCGACCTCGGCTCCGGAGATCGACGCGCGTTCCTTGTACAGCGATCCGACGGCGCCGGCGGCGAGGAGGAAGCGGATCGCGGTGTCGTCGGGATCCGACTTCCCAGCCGGGGTGTAGTGAACGGCGTAGTGCAGCACCGCGGGGATGATGCCCGCGGCCCCGTTGGTCGGCGCGGTGACGATCCGGCCACCGGATGCGTTCTCCTCGTTGACGGCCAGCGCGACGAGGTTGACCCAGTCCTCGGCGAATGCGGGATCACGGTGCGGGTCTTCCTTATTCAGGCGCAGGTACCAGTCCCGTGCGCGCCGGCGCACGCGCAGAGCGCCGGGAAGAATTCCGTCGCGCGCGATCCCGCGCTTCTCGCATTCCACCATGACGTCGCGGATATGCAGGAGCCGCTCGTAGATCTCCACGGTCGACCGCGTTTCGCGTTCGAACTGGAGCATCACGTCACTGATGGCGTAGCCGTGGCGGGCCGCGACGTCGAGGAGTTCCTTGGCGGACCCGAACGACAGACCGCCGGTGGCGGTGGCCGGCGGCTCCGCGCTCTCCGCTTCGGTGACGACGAAGCCGCCGCCGATGGAAAAGTAGGTTTCGCTGTGGATCTCGACGCCGGTGGCGGTGGACGCGGTTATTTTCATCCCGTTCGGGTGCAGCGGCAGGATGGTCAGCGGATGGAGGACGATCTCGTCCTCGGCGAGCGCGACCTCGTGGGATCCGCCGACCCTGATGTGCCGGGTACTGCGCATCTCCTCGAGACGTCGTTCCATCTCCTCGGTCTCGATCTTCTCGGGAAAGTACCCCTCGAGTCCGAGCAGCACCGCGGACATCGTTCCGTGGCCCGCTCCCGTGGCTGCGAGCGACCCGTACAGGTCGACGCGGATGTCCGCGACTGCGGGCAGGGCGTCGAGAGCGCGGAGGTCGGAGACGAACCGTGCGGCGGCGCGCATCGGTCCGACGGTGTGCGAACTCGAGGGGCCGATGCCGACGGAGAACAGGTCGAACACGCTGATGGTCATGGGATTACACCGCCTCACTGAGTTCGTGTGTGTATTGCGCGGGGGTGAGAAGTCCGTAGGCGGACGACGTCGGTGAGGGGAGGACGGCGAACAGCCAGCCGCGATGGAACGGGTCGTCGGCGACGAGTTGCGGGTTCGCGAGGGCGTCGTCATTCGTCATCGTGACGAGTCCGCTGATCGGCGCAAACACCGTGACGACGGTCCGCGCGGACGTCCAGACGAGCGCGCAGGGTGCGCCCGCCTCGATCGTGCTGCGCACTGCCGGAAGTTCAAGCCCGACCACCTCGATCTCGTCGAGTGCCGTGTCCGTGACCCCGGCCCGGAGCGGGTAGTCGGAGAAGCTCTGTCCCGGTGCGAGGGCCAACCAGCTGTGTGTCGCCGTGAACCGTCGATCCGAGGGAATCTTTCCAGCTCTCATGCCTTTTCCTTTGACAGTCGGGCGTTGTGGTCGCGGAGTCGCGCGTGTGATCCAATAGGTCTGATATTGATATATCAGTGTGTGCGATAACAGTAGGTCAGGTGCGGAGGCGGGTCAAGAGGTGGTGTGCACTACATCCGGAAACGACGCAGGCTACGGCCGGAGGGTCGCGGGCAGCACGCCTTTGAGTGAGCTCGTCACGGCGAGCGCCTCGGCGGCCAGGAGATCGCCCGGCGTGAGAATGCGTTCGCGCATCAGCCCGCGGTCGAGCTGCCAGGACCGCTCGACACCCGGCAGGCACCCCGACGCCAATGGTGGCGTCCACCAGACGCCGTCGATCCGGGCGGCGAGATTAGCGATCGTGGTCTCGGTGACGTGCCCGAGTTCGTTGACCAGCACGACGTCGCCGGCCCCGGGATGGCGGTGTCGTCTGCGGTCGTATCGCTCGCGCAACGTCGTCTTGTGTCCGAGGAGGACGTCCCGGGAGTCGACGGGCTCGTCGTCGAGCACGAGAGACACCGACGCGGGTGCGACCGGCGGCCCGAAGACGTCGACGTCCACACCGCCGTCGCGGTGCAGGCGCACGCGGACCCGAGCCGGCCCGACGCCGGACAGCCGCTGGGTGAGTCGGCGCCGGACGTCACGTTCCCGGAACTCGTACCCGAGCACGGCCGCGGAACGGGCCAGACGCCGCAGGTGACGCTCCGCGTGCCGCAGGCCGGTCCGCGGATCGTGAAACATCGTCTCCATCAGCTGGGCACCGGCACCGATCAGCTGCGCCGCGACGGTATCGATCGGCTGGACCCCAGCAGCATCGATCGTCGCGAGGCCGGCGGCGGACACGGAGCTGTTCACAATGCGAAGGCTCGATTCGACGCGGGACTGGAGTTGGCGCGACCAGGATATACGAGCGCGCGGAGCACGGACACCGCGTCCACGGTGGCGGCCACGTCGTGCACTCGGAGTACAGCTGCCCCGTTCTGTGCGGCGATCAGCGCAGCGGCCACCGAGGCGGCCTGACGGTGGTCGACGCTGCGACCGGTGATCGTGCCCAGCATGCCTTTCCGGGACAGTCCGGCCATCACGGGAACACCGAGATCCGTGATCTGCCCAAGCTCGGACAACAGTGCAAGGTTGTGGGCGAGGGTCTTGCCGAAGCCGAAACCCGGATCGACCATGAGGTGCTCGAGGGGAATTCCCGCGCCCCGGCAGGCGCCGACACGGTCGACGAGGAACCGGCGCACCTCGGACACGACGTCGCCGTACTCCGGCGACGTCTGCATCGTTTCGGGCTCGCCGCGCATGTGCATCAGGCACACGGGTACGTCGAGATCGGCGGCAGCCCGCAGTGCACCCGCAAGTCGCAGGGCACGAACGTCGTTGATCATCGACGCGCCGGCGGCAACCGCCTCCCGCATGACGTCCGGTCTCGAGGTGTCGACCGAGATCGGGACCGACGTCGACATCGCGAGTGCCGCGACTACCGGCACCACGCGCGCGATCTCCTCCGCGACGGACGGCGGGCGGGACCCGGGACGGGTCGACTCGCCCCCGACGTCGAGGAGGTCGGCGCCCTCCGCGACCAGAGACAGGGCGTGCTCGACCGCGGCCTCGGTGTCGAGGTATCGGCCACCGTCGGAGAACGAATCCGGGGTCACGTTCACGATGCCGCAGACCAGGGGAACATCGCGTGCGAGAGCCTCGAGCAGTCGGCCGGGGCCGGTGGCGGTGAGCGTCGGGAACGGAACCATTCGGGCGCACCTCCTTCCAGAAGGGGGGGATCGGTCCGGTGGACGACGCCGTGCCGTCCACCGAACCGGCGCTGTCGCTTACACGGGGTCGACGCCGAACTCCTCGGCGGCGTCGATCAGCCACTCCGCGAGATACCGGGCGAACGACGACCGCACGAGGATCCGGTAGTCGGTTCCCCGGTCGTCGAGCGCGATCAGGATCACGCCCGCGAGGCCGAGCATGGTCTGCGCCGCAGTGCTGCGGACGAACACCGTGGGATGCAGATCCAGTGAGCAACCCTTCTCGAGGACGTCGCGGGCGTGAGTGCCGCGCAGCCGCAGGGTGGTTCGCTGTCCGGAGACGTCGATCGCGGCACCGCCGTGGGGGGCCGCCGCCGCCCGCAGGTCCGATTCGAGCGCGGGCGCCGGCTGTGACCGCGTGGTGACCAGCCACTCCTCGGGACCGAGCCAGACCGCGGTCATCGCGTCGGTGCCGGCGGACGTCGACGCCGCGGTGGGGAGGTCGAACCCGAGGACCGTTGCGGCGGCCGCGGCTCCCGGTCCGGTCGGGTCGACCCACAGGTCGACCATGGTGACGAACGGTTCCTCGGTGATGGTCACCGACTCGGGGAGTTCGGAGAATTTCTGGTCCCAGCCGTGCAGGGGGCTGAGGGGGACGAGGGTGTCAGCCATCGCGGCGTGCTCCTTCGGGATCGACGAGGACGGAACCGGTGACCTCGACGGCGACCAGGTTTCCGTCCACCGGGACGTGCAGGGTGTCGCCGAGCCGGGCCCGGCCGCCCTTGACGAGGGCGAGCCCGAACGGGCGGCCGAGTTCGGCGCTGAGGTAGCTCGACGTGACGTGCCCGAGCATCGGCACCGGTGCGGGCGGCAGGATGCCGTCCAACGCCTCTTCGATGATCTGTGCGCCCTCGGGCAGCACGGTCTGCTTGTCGAGGGGCAGCAGCCCGACGAACTGTTTGCGCAGCGGGTTCTGGTTTTCGGCCCGGGTGAAGGAGCGCTTCCCGATGAAGTCGCGCTTCTTCTTCGACACGGCCCAGCTCATCCCGAGGTCCTGCGGGGTGACCGTGCCGTCGGTGTCCTGACCGATGATCGGGTAACCCTTTTCGGCGCGGAGGACGTGCATGGTCTCGGTGCCGTACGGGGTGATGTCGAACTTCTCGCCCGCGGCGATCAGGCGCGCCCAGACCGCGGAAGCGTGCCAGCCGTCGACGTTGACTTCGAACGCGAGTTCGCCGGAGAAGCTGATCCGCGCGACCCGTACGTGGACGCCGCCGAGGGAGGTGTCGCGCCACGCCATGAACGGGAACGCGTCGTTGGTGACGTCGAGGTCGGGGAAGACCTCACCGATCACGTCGCGGGAGCGCGGTCCGACGACGGGGAACGTGGCCCACTGTTCGGTGACCGAGGTGAGCCGCACCTTCAGGTGGGGCCACTCCGTCTGCAGCCATTCCTCCATCCAGTCGAGGATCTTCGCGGCGCCGCCGGTGGTGGTGAAGACCTGGAACCGGTCGTCGTCCAGGCGCATCACCGTGCCGTCGTCGATGACCATGCCGTCGACGCCGCACATGACGCCGTAGCGGACCATGCCGACCTTCAGGGTGCTCATCATGTTCGTGTAGACCATGTCGAGCAGCACCCCGGCGTCGGGGCCCTGGACGTCGATCTTGCCGAGGGTGGAGCCGTCGAGGATGCCGATGCTGCGGCGCACGGCGGCGCATTCGCGCAGCACGGCGGCGTCCATGTCCTCCCCGGGGAGGGGGTAGAAGCGGGGACGCTTCCACTGGCCGACGTCCTCGAACACCGCGCCGCGGCCGACGTGCCAATCGTGCAGTGCCGTCACCCGTTCGGGGTCGAAGAGGGCGCCGCGGCTGCGGCCGGCGAGGGCGGCGAACGCGACCGGGGTGTAGGGCGGCCGGAACGTGGTGGTGCCCAGTGTCTCGATCGGCCTGCCGAGCAGTTCGGCCGTGATGCCGGAGGAGATCACACCGGACGTCTTGCCCTGGTCGTGCGCGGTGCCGATGGTGGTGTAGCGCTTGATGTGCTCCATCGACGTCATTCCGGCGCCGACCGCGCGGGCGAGGTCGGCGACCGTCGCGTCGCGCTGCACGTCGACGAACTGGGTGTCCTCACCGGCGACGTCCCGCACCCGCCAGAGCACCAGCGGAGTGGACTGTTCGATCGCGGGTGCAGGTTCCGGGTCGATCGTGCGTTCGGGAACGGTGTAGCCGAGGTCGCGCATGATCGACTGGCCGGCGGTCTGCCCGTCGCGCAGGCACCCGTCCAGGTCGAACACACCGTTCGCGGACCCGGCGACGGAGACTCCGTCGAGGTCCTCGCCGGGCACGAAGGCACCGAGGTTCTCGTCGTAGCGGAGCTTGCCGCGGGCCTGGGAGAACAGGTGCACGGCCGGGTTCCAGCCGCCGCTGACCAGCAGGACGTCGCAGGCGAGGGGGACGCGGAACCGGTGATCGGTGTCCGTGCGGTGCGACACGACGGCGTGACTGATCCGGCCGTTGCCGCGGGTGCCGGACACCACCGACGCCGTACGGATCGTGATGCCGCGCGCGTCGCACTCGCGCTGCCAGCGGGCGGGTGCCTCGTCGCGGGCCTCGACGATCGCGTTGATGCGGACCCCGGCGTCGTGCAGGTCGATCGCGGCTTCGTACGCGCTGTCGTTGGTGGTGAACACGACGGCCTGCTCGCCCACCTTGACACCGTAGCGGTGCAGGAAGGTGCGGGCGCCGTGCGCGAGCATGATGCCCGGGCGGTCGTTGTCGGTGAAGACGACGGGACGCTCGTGCGCGCCGGCGGCGACGAGAATGTGCCGGGCGCGGATCCGCCAGACCCGTTGGCGGCTCAGCGCCGCGGGAGCCTCGACACCGAGGTGATCGGTGCGACGCTGCAGCGCGAGGACGAAGCCGTCGTCGTAGTTGCCGAACGCGGTGGTGCGCTGCAGGTGCAGCACATCCGGGTAGGTCGCGAGTTCGGCGACCGCGGCCGCGACCCAGTCGAGGGCGGGGGCGCCGTCGATGAGGTCCGTGCTGCCGAGCAGGTCTCCGCCGGCTTCGCCCTGCTCGTCGACGAGCACCACCCGCGCACCTGCCCGGGCCGCGGTGAGAGCGGCGGCCAGACCGGCCGGTCCGGCGCCGGCGACGAGGACGTCGGTGTGGACGTGCTTCGCGTCGTACTTCGCCGAATCAGCGATCTCGGCGAGCCGTCCCTGACCGGGGATGCCGCGGGCGACGAGACCGTCGAACAACTCGATCGTGGTGGCGAGCAGCATCGGCTCGGGGAACGGCTCCTCGATCTGCACGAGACCGCCGGTGTCCTCCGCCCACGCCGCGGTGATGCCGCGGGGCCGGCCGAGCTTGATGCTGGTGGTGATCTGGTGGACGCCGTTCGCGAGCAGGGCCGAACCGAGCGTGTCACCGGGGTGACCGGTCAGTTCCCGGCCGTCGAACGTGAAGGTGTAGGAGGTGTCGCGGTCGAGGCGACCGCCCTGGCGGGTGCGGAAGGGTGCGTTCACGATATCGTCGGCTTCTGCTCGTCCAAGCGGTAGACGCTGTGGAATCGGTAGGTGGCGGTGTCGCGTACGGCGTTGAACCAGCGCCGGCAGCCGGCGCTGTGGTTCCACCGTTCCGCGAAAAGACCTTTCGGGTTCGCGCGGAAGAACACGAAATGTGCCCATTGTTCGTCCGTCAGCGATTCGGGGTCTTCGGGATACAGGACGTGGGCTTCGCCCCCGTAGTGGAACTCGGTTTCCTCTCGGGACCCGCACCACGGGCATTCGATGAGTTGCATTGTGGCTCCTGAATTTCAGTACGCGACGGGGGATCAGTGCGCGACGGCCGCGGCGCCGTGCTCGTCGACGAGGGCGCCGGTGACGAACCGGTCGAGGCTGAACGGTGCGATGAACTCGTGCGGTTCGTCGTTCGCGATGGTGTCCGCCAGACACCAGCCCAACCCCGGGGTGGCCTTGAATCCGCCGGTGCCCCAACCGCAGTTGAGATACACGTTGTCGTATGGGGTGCGTCCGACGATCGGGGAGGCGTCGGGGCACACGTCGACGATGCCGCCCCAGGTGCGCAGCAGATGCGCGCGGGCGAACACCGGGAACAACTCCACCGCGGCCGCCATCTGACGTTCGATGATGTGGAACGCGCCGCGCTGGCCGTACCCGTTGTAGGAGTCGACACCGGCGCCCATCACCAATTCACCCTTGTGCGCCTGCGAGACGTAGACGTGGATGGCGTTGGACATCACGATGGTCGGGTGCACGGGCTCGAGCAGTTCGGAGACCAGCGCCTGCAGCGGGTGGGACTGCACGGGGGTGGCGATGCCGAGCATGTCGGTGAGCGTCGAGGTGTGCCCGGCCGCGCACAGCGCGACCTGACCGGTGGCGATGTCGCCGCGGGTGGTGCTCACCCCGGTCACCTTGTTGCCGTCCGTGACGAACCCGGTGACCTCACAGTTCTGGATGATGTCGATGCCCGCCTCGTCGGCGCGGCGCGCGAAACCCCAGGCCACGTAGTCATGCTTGGCGATCCCGGCCCGCGGCTGATACGTCGCGCCGAGGACGGGGTAGCGGATGTCGCTCGAGATGTTCACCAGCGGGCACAGCTTCTTGACCTCGTCGGGTCCGACCCACTCGGCGTCGATGCCGTTGAGCTTGTTCGCCTCCACCCGGCGGACGCTGTCGCGGACGTCCTGCAGGCTGTGCGCGAGATTGAGGACGCCGCGCTGGCTGAACAGGATCGGGTAATCGAGATCGTCCTCGAGGCCCTCCCACAACTTCAGGGCGTGCTCGTAGATCTTGGCGCTCTCGTCCCACAGATAGTTCGACCGGATCAGCGTGGTGTTGCGGGCCATGTTGCCGCCCGCGAGCCAGCCCTTCTCCAACACCGCGACATTGGTGATGCCGTGATTCTTCGCCAGGTAGTGCGCGGTGGCGAGGCCGTGCCCGCCGCCGCCGACGATGACGACGTCGTACGACTTCTTCGGTTCCGGGTTGCGCCACAGGAAGTCGGGGTGGTCGGGCAGGTGCGCGCCGGGGGGCTGGGTGGCACTCATCAGTTCGCCTCCGTCAGGTCGGGGTAGAGCGGGAAACGCAGCGCGAGCGCGTCGACGCGGCTGCGGAGTTCGTCGAGCCCGGCCTCGTCGGTGGCCGGCCGCAGCGCGTAGCTGATGATGTCGGCGACCTCGGTGAACGCGTCCAGGTCGAAACCGCGGGTCGCGAGCGCGGGAGTACCGATCCGCACCCCGGAGCTGACCATCGGCGGACGCGGGTCGAACGGGACCGCGTTGCGGTTCACTGTGATTCCCACCCGGTGCAACCGGTCCTCGGCCTGCTTACCGTCGAGCTCGGACTTGCGCAGATCCACCAGCACCAGATGCACGTCGGTGCCGCCGGACACGACGTTGATGCCCGCCTCCCGCGAATCGTCCTGCAGCAGGCGGTCGGCGAGGATCTTCGCACCGGCGAGCGTGCGCTCCTGACGCTCCCGGAACTCGGGCTCGGCGGCGAGCTTGAACGAGACGGCCTTGCCGGCGATCACGTGCTCGAGCGGACCACCCTGCTGACCGGGAAACACCGAGGAGTTGAACTTCTTCGCCAATGCCTCGTCGTTGGTGAGAATGACACCGCCGCGCGGACCGCCGAGCGTCTTGTGCGTCGTCGACGTGACCACGTGGGCGTGCGGGACGGGGGAGGGATGCAGTCCGGCGGCGACGAGTCCGGCGAAGTGCGCCATGTCGACCATGAGGTACGCGCCGACCTCGTCGGCGATGCGACGGAACGCGGCGAAGTCGAGCTGGCGTGTGTAGGCGGACCAGCCGGCGAGGATCAGCTTCGGGCGGTGCTCCCGGGCCAGACGCTCCACCTCGTCCATGTCGACGAGATGGTCGTCCTCGCGGACGTGGTACGCGGCGACGTCGTAGAGCTTGCCGGAGAAGTTCAGCTTCATTCCGTGCGTGAGGTGACCGCCGTGCGCGAGGTCCAGGCCGAGGATGCCGTCGCCGGGCTTCAGCAGTGCCGACATCGCGGCGGCGTTGGCCTGCGCTCCGGAGTGCGGTTGCACGTTGGCGAATTTCGCACCGAACAGTGCGGTGAGGCGGTCGATGGCGAGCTGCTCGATGACGTCGACGTGCTCGCATCCGCCGTAGTAGCGGCGTCCGGGGTAGCCCTCGGCGTACTTGTTCGTCAGTACCGACCCCTGCGCCTGCATCACCGCGAGCGGGGCGAAGTTCTCGCTGGCAATCATTTCCAGGGTGCCCTGCTGTCGCTCGAGCTCGGCCGCGATCGCCTGGTGCACGGCGGGGTCGAGATCGGCGAGCGAATGAGTCAGCGTCGGGTTCGCTGCTGCCACCTCGGTGAGGTGTGCGGTGTCCACGGTCATGGTTCGCCTTTCTGGAAGGTCAGTTGACTTCGAACTGATATATCAACTGGAAAGTAGAGTAAGGTCAGCACCGGACAAAGGTCAATAGCTCCGGAAAATCAGGGAGACGGAACATGAGCCTGGCGCATTCATCGGTCGCGGACACGGCGTCGAACGGCGGCACCAACGCCGACCGCGCGTACGAGATCGTGCGCGAACGCCTGGTCATGCTGGACATCCGGCCCGGCGAACCGATCAACGACGACCGTCTCGCCGAGGAACTCGGATTCGGCCGGACACCGGTACGGGAAGCGCTCAAGCGCCTCGAGCGGGAACGCCTCGTCGTCGCCTACCCGCGTCGCGGCACGTTCGCCACCGCCGTCGACATGACCGACCTCGCCGACATCTCCGAGATCCGCAAGCAACTCGAACCCACCGCGGCGGCCCGGGCGGCCCGGACGGCGTCCCCGGACGCGCGAGCCCGGCTGACCGCGCTCGCCGACGAGATCGCCGAGATAGACGACAGCGAAGATCCGCGCGAAGTCCTGCGCAAGGACGTGCGCGTCCACCGCGAGATCTACCGGGCGTCCGGGAACCCTCACCTCGAGGACATCCTCGTCAGCCTCGACGCGCATGCCACCCGCATCTGGTGCCTCTTCCTCGACCGGCTGCCCGACGTCGCCAGCCACGTCCGCGAGCATGTGTCCCTGCTCCGGGCCATCGTCGACGGCGACGAGAGCACTGCCTCGTCCCTCACCCTCGCCCACGTCGCCGGTTTCGAGAAGGCCATCCGCGACCTGCTGTAGGCCTCCGGCCCGTGCGCCTTTCTGGTAGCGGGAGCTACCAAAAAGGCGCACGGGCGCGAAGCGCCTCAGCTGAAGACGACCGTCCGATGACCGTGCAGCAGGACGCGGTTCTCGCAGTGCCAGCGCACGGCCCGCGACAGCGCGAGGGCCTCGGCGTCCTGCCCGACCGTGGCGAGTCGCGCCGGGTCGAAGGAGTGGTCGATGCGGATGACTTCCTGCTCGATGATGGGACCCTCGTCCAGATCGGGTGTCACGTAGTGGGCGGTGGCCCCCACCTGCTTGACGCCGCGATCGAACGCCTGGTGGTAGGGCTTGGCGCCCTTGAAACCGGGCAGGAACGAGTGGTGGATGTTGATGGCCCGTCCGCGTAGCGCGCGGCACGCGTCGTCCGACAGCACCTGCATGTACCGGGCGAGGACCACGAGATCCGCGTCGAACTCCTCGACGAGTTCGAGCAGCCGGGCCTCGGCCTGCGGCTTGGTGGTCGGTGTGACCGGGACGTGGACGAACGGCAGCCCGGCGGCCTCGGCCATCGGTCGCAGCACCTCGTGATTGGAGACGACGGCGACGAGTTCGGCGCCGAGGTTGCCTGCTCGCCAGCGGAAGATGAGGTCGTTGAGGCAGTGACCCATCTTGGAGACCATCACGATCACCCGGGGCAGGTCGCTGCCGTTGAAGTTGAACGTCATGCCGAATTTCGCGGCGACGCTCCCGAATTCCGCCGTGAGGCGCTCGATGTCGACATCTTCCGCCGACACGAACGACGTGCGGAGGAAGAATGCGTCGCTCCGGGTGTCGTCGAACTGCTGATGCTCGGCGATATCGCAGTTCTGCTCGAAGAGAAAGGAGCTGACTGCGTGAACGATCCCGGGACGCTGAGCGCAGCTGAGCGTCAGGGTGAAGGTCTGGGTCATGTGGGTCTCCTCGATGCCGGACTGGTTATGGTGTCACTACTTAAGGTGTCAGTCCGAGCGAACTGATATATCAGAATGGGCCCATGCTATTTCAGGCTGGACGAGCGGGTCAAGGGGTGGAGACGGAGTCAGACGCTGCTACGGAACCCGGCGAGCAGGGAGTCCGATCGAGTCTGGGCGTACTGGGTCGCGGCGGCGTCGACCGTGTGATTGAGCAGCAACGCCGTGGTCACCGGTCCCACCCCGCCGGGGACCGGGGTCAGCGCGTCCGCCCGGCCGTCGACGGCCGCGGCGTCGACGTCACCGAGCAGTCGGCCGTCCGCGGTCGCGGTGGTCCCGACATCGATGACGACGGCGCCGTCGGCGACGTGGTCGGCGGTGATCAGTCCGGGAATGCCGACGGCGACGACGAGGATGTCGGCGTCACGGGTGCCGGCGGCGAGGTCGGTGGTGTGCCGGTGGCAGACGGTCACCGTCGCGTTGCGCTGCACGAGCAGATGCGCGACGGGACTTCCGACGACCGTCGATCTGCCGACCACCGCGGCCGTCCTGCCGTGCGGGGAGATTCCGTGGTGATCGAGGAGGGCGATCACGGCCTGTGCGGTGGCGGGCGCGAACGCGGGCAGACGCGCGACGAGGCGGCCGAGGCTGACCGGGTTCGCGCCGTCGACGTCCTTGGCGGGGTTGATCGCCTCCCGGAGGGCGTCGAGGTCGGTTCCGTCCGGCAGGGGTGTCTGCAGGATGATTCCGTGGACGTCCGGGTCGTGGCCGAGTTCGACGAGCGTGCTGCGGATCTGCTCGGTCGACGCCGCGGCGCCGAGATCGACGATGTCGCAGAGGATTCCGGTGCGTTTCGCGGCCGACGCGATGGAACGCACGTACCAGGCGGTCGATTCGTCGTCGGTGGCCTGCACGACCGCCAGCTTGGGCCGGACCCCGATTTCGGCGAGGGCTGCGGCGGCGACGGACGCGTCGTTGCGGATGGAGGTGGCGAGTTCGGCGCCACCGAGGCTTCTGGTCATGAACTCAGCTGCTTTCGTACTCGTGTCGTGACTGCGTCGGCACGCTCGACGATCGCGTCGACGCCGGACAGGCACTCGGTGAGGGCCCGGCGGGTGTCCGGATCGGTGATACCCGGCAGGTTCACCTCGATGTTCACCCGGGCGGTGGTGGCGGCTGCGCGGGCAGCCTCGGCGGCGGCCGCGACGTCGCTGACGACGGTGCGGTTCGCCACCGGCAGCAGGACGTCGGCGAGTGCGACGACGTCGCCTGCCGCGACCACCACCTCGGCGGGGACCGCGGCGGCGCCGGCGAGGGCGGTCGCGATCGCCGACGTGCGGGCACCCGTTTCGTCGTCCGTGTCCTGGGGGAGGCGGTAGGCGTCGATGACGGCCGTGAAAGCCGCCATGTCGTCATCGGCGAACTGCAGTGCCTTCTCGCGGAACGCATCTGCTGAGGCGCAGATGCGTTCGACGAGCATCCCGTGGTCGGCGTACCTCTTGCCGGTGGTGTAGCGGGCGACCATCGAGACCAGCGCGGCTGCCTGGCCGAGGTGGAGCGCACCGGTCGCGCCGCCGCCGGGCGCGGGGGTCCGAGCGGCGAGCGAGTCCAGGAATCCGGCGATCGTGTCGTCTCGGAGGGTCATGACCGGATCTTCTTCATCTCGGGGTCGACGAGCGGCTCGGCCACGACCGTTGCCGGGATGCGGCGTCCGAAGTACTCGATCTCCACCGCGGTGTCGACGGTCGCGTTCGCGGGAAGCCAGGCGTAGGCGATCGGCGCCCCCACCGTGTGACCGAACGCGGCGCTCGTGACGTACCCGGCGGGCTGTCCGTCGACGAACACCGGCTCGTGGCCGAGGACCACCGACGTGCGGTCGTCGATCATGAGGCACGCCAGGCGCCGCTCCACCGTCTCGTCGGAGACGCCGTCGAGCGCGTCACGCCCACGGAAGTCGCCCTTCTGCAGTCGGACCGCGAAACCGAGACCGGCCTCGTAGGGGTTGTGCTCGGTGGTCATGTCACTGCCCCACGAGCGGTAACCCTTCTCCATCCGCAGGCTGTTGAACGCGGCGCGGCCCGCGGCGATGACGTCGTACTTCTGCCCCTCCGCCCACAGCAGATCCCACAGTCGCAGACCGTTGTCGGCGGACGTGTACAGCTCCCAGCCGAGTTCGCCGACGTACGACAGACGCATCGCCGTGACGGGAACACCGCCGATGCGGACCTGCTTCGCGCGGAAGTACTTGAAGTTCTCGTTCGTGAAGTCGTCGGAGCTCAGCGCCTGCACCAGATCCCGGGCTCGCGGACCCCACAACCCGATCCCGCACGTGCCGCCGGTGATGTCCCGGATCTGCACACTGCCGTCGTCCGGAGATTGGCGGCGGAAGTAGTCGAGATCGAGGTTGCCGTTGGCGCCGACCTGGAAGACGGTGTCGGACAGTCGTGTGACGGTGAGGTCGCTGCGGACGCCACCGGTCTCGTCGAGCGCGAGCGTGTACGTGACGGACCCGACGGACTTGTCCATCTTGCCGGTCGTCAGCCGGTCGAGCAGGGCCAGCGCGCCGGGACCGCTGATCTCGAGCCGCTTCAGCGGTGTCATGTCGTACATCGCCACCGACGTGCGGGTGCGCCAGGCCTCGGCCGCGGCGATGGGGGAGTGGAACATCGCCGCCCACGGTTCCCGGGCCGGCGGCTGCCATTCGGCCGGAAGGTCCTGCACCAGATGGGCGTTGGATTCGAACCAGTGCGGGCGCTCCCAGCCGGAGCTCTCCAGGAACACGGCGCCGAGTTCCTTCTGGCGAGCGTGGAAGGGACTGACTCGCAGGTCGCGGGGAGACTCCTTGGGCTGCAGCGGGTGCAGCACGTCGTAGATCTCGACGAAGTTCTGCTGCGACGTCTCGCTGACGTAGTCGGGTGCGAGCTGGATCTCCTCGAAGCGGTGCACGTCGCAGCCGTGCAGTTCGACCTCGGAGCGGCCGTCGACGAGCAGTTGCGCGACCGCCCGGCCGACACCGGCGGAGTGTGTCACCCACACTGCCTCGGCGATCCAGAACCCGGCGACGTCCGGGGACTCGCCGATGAGCGGTCCGCCGTCCGGGGTGAACGAGAAGACCCCGTTGAAACCGGCCTCCAGTTTCGCGGATTCGAGGCACGGCAGCAGCAACTTGCTCTGCTCCCACGACGGCGCGAAGTCTTCTTCCGTGAACGGCAGCATCGACGGCATGTCGGACGCGGACACGTCGTCGCTCGCGTCCAGGTCGCGCAGGTTCACCGGCATCGGGCGGTGAGCGTACGTGCCGATACCGAGGCGGTCGACGTGCTCACGGAAGTACAGATCCTGGTCCTGGTGGCGCAGGATCGGGAAGCCCGCCTCGGCGAGTTCGGTGTTCCGGCCGACGAGTTCGGGAATCTGCTCGGTCTTCGCGTACTGGTGCGCCAGGGGAAGCAGCGGGACGTCCATGCCCACCATCGCGCCGATGTCGGGACCCCAGAAGCCCGCGCAGGACACCACGATGTCGGCGGGGATCACACCGTCGGCGGTGGCGACGCCGGTCACCTTGCCGCCGCTCTGTTCGATGCCGATCACCTTCGTCGAACCCTGGAACACGGCACCGCGGGCCTCGGCCCGCCGGGCCAGCGCGACGACGACACGGGACGCCTTCGCGAGGCCGTCCGTCTCCACGTACAGCCCGCCGAGAACCCGCTTCTCGTCCAGCAGCGGGTGCAGCTTCGCGCACTCGGCCGGGTCGAGGACGGCGCCCTCGATGCCCCAGGAGGTGGCCCAGCCCTGCTTGCGGTGCAGATCGGCGAGTCGCTCGGGGGTGGTGGCCACCTCGAGCCCGCCGAGCTGGTTGAAGCACCATTCGCCGTCCACGTCGAGTCCGACGAACTTCTCCACCGTGTACCGGGCGAATTCGGTCATCGTCTTGGACGCGTTCGTCTGGAACACCAGGCCCGGTGCGTGTGACGTGGAGCCTCCGGTGAGCGGCAACGGTCCCTGGTCGAGAACCGTGATCCGATCCCAGCCGCGAGCGGTGAGCTCGTCGGCCAGGTTCGCGCCGACGATGCCGGCTCCGATGATCACTACGCGCGGTGACCCCATAATGGTCCTCCTGGTTGGGTGGGTGCCTGTGTGTGGCGAGGTAGCGGGAGATTCGGTGTTCGGTGTTGGCTCGAACGGCGCCGGGAAGAACTGTGAATTGCGAAACGGATCGGACTGATCCAACCCGACATCGACAACTGATATATCAACACATTAGGTCGGGAAGAGTAAGGGGGTCAACCCCGAATTGCGGGTAATTCCACGATGATTGGTTGAGGAAATAGCAGCAATTCCGCGATCGACCGCGGAAATGTGCACCGTGCGCGACGGTGATGACGCGGAACCGGGTGTGGATGGAGGTAACCGTCGCACGGTGATGTCGCCTATCCTGAAGTCGCGATGACTGAATTGGACGATAACTCGAATGGAGATCGGAGCCGGCCGTCCGGCGCTGTGCAGTCAGTGGACCGCGCGCTGGCGGTACTCGAAATCCTGGCCAGGCTCGGTACCGCCGGCGTCACGGAAATCGCCGACGAGCTGGGTGTCCACAAGTCGACCGCGTCGCGCCTCGTCGCCGTTCTGGATTCGCGAGGTTACGTCGCCCAATTGAAGAACCGGGGAAAATTCCAGCTCGGCAATTCCATCGTCCGTCTGGCCCGCACCGCGTCGCCGGACGGCGATCTGGTGCGGCAGAGTCAGGAATTGTGCGCCGAACTGGCGGAAACTGTCGGAGAGAGCGTCAATGTGTCGATACTCGACGGCAATCGATCGGTGAGCATCGTCAAAGCGGACGGTCCGTCCGGCGTCGGTACCAATACCTGGGTGGGTCAGAGCAGCCCGGCACATGCGACGGCGAGTGGAAAGTTGTTGCTGACGGAATTGTCCGACAGCGAACTCGCGGAGCGGGTGGGAGAAACTCCGATTGCTCTCACGGAGAAAACTCTCACCGATGTGCCTGCGCTCGTGGAATCGCTGAAAACCATTCGCGAGCGGGGGTGGGCGGAATCCGAGGAGGAACTCGAACTCGGGCTGAACGCGGTGTCCGTCCCGATCCGGGACTACACGTCGAAAATGATTGCTGCTCTGAGTGTGTCCGGCCCCGCCTACCGGCTGCTGCCGGAACGGTTCGAGGACGTCGCCCGCGCCGCACTCGACACGTCCCAGCAGATCAGCAGCCGATTGGGCTATGCCGTCTCGTAGCGCCGGCATCAGGCCCGCGACCTGGCGAGTTGCTTCTTGTACCGGGTGAACAGCCGGGGACTGTTCATCGCGAAGACGCCGACGGTGTCGCCGTCCCGGTCGTAGGTGGCCACGAACGTACCGGTTCCGGGGTCGCCGTCGACGAATCGGACCTCGTCGGTGCTGTGTCTCGTCCCGGCGAACTGCAGCATCTTGCCGTACTGGTGGGACCAGAAGTACGGGATCGCGGCGGGCCCGGACGGTGTGGCCATGATCGTGTCGGCGACGGTGGCGGCCTGTGCGACGGCGTTGCTCCAATGCTCGCTTCGGTGGTGCACCTGGTGGGCGTCGTCGAAAGTCCGTGCGCAGTCGCCGATCGCGTACACGCCGGGCACGTTCGTGCGGCACGACGAGTCGGTGAGGAAACCGTCTTCGATCATCAGTTCCGAATCGCTTGCCCATTCGACATTGGGGACGGCCCCGATTCCGACCACCACGGCGTCCGCGGGGAGGATCGTTCCGTCACTCAGTTGGACGGCTTCGACCGCGTCGTCACCGAGCAGTGCGGAGACGACTGCCCCGGTGAGGAGCCGGACGCCGTGTGCGGCATGCTGTCCTGCGCAGATCGCCCCGAGTTCGATGCCGAGCGGGCCGGCGAGGGGCGTGGGCGAGGCCTCGACGACGGTGACGTTCAGGCTCATGCCGGCCGCGCTGGAGGCCACCTCCGCTCCGATGAAGCCGGCTCCCACGATGACGAGGTTCTGCGCACGTGACAGCGAATCCCGCAGTGCGCGTGCGTCGTCGACCGACCTGAGCGTGTGTACGCCGGCGAGACGGGAGTGTCCGGGCAGGGTCCGGGCGCGCGCGCCCGTCGCGAGGACGACGGCATCGGCGTCGAAGTGGGACCCGTCGTCGAACGTGACGCGGTGGATCCCGTCGGGGGAGCGAACCAGACCGGTGGCCGTTCGGTTCATGCGCCATTCGACGTCGAGTGTGTCGTCGTCGCTGTTCATCAACAGGAGGTCCTCGTCGGTCAGGTCGCCGGTGAGAAATTCCTTGGACAGGGGCGGCCGGTCGTAGGGCAGGGACTGCTCGCTCCCGGCCACGACGAGGCGGCCTGCGTATCCCTTCTCGCGCAGTGCGCGGACCGCCGACAATCCGGCGAGTGAAGCACCTAGTACCACAATGGAATTCGGGACAGTGTTCATCGGGCGTCGCCCTTCTCTTCGAGATGAAGCAGCACGGTGCCGTCGACGATCGACACATCGTGTGTGCGGACTGCGATCTTGGCCGGCGGACCCGACGGCACTCCGGTGCGGAGGTCGAAGCACGCTTCGTGGAGCGGGCACTCGACGGTGCAGCCTTCGACCCAGCCGTCGGCGAGGGAGGCGTCCTGATGGGTGCAGGTGTCGTCGATGGCATACAGACCGTCGGAGGTGTGGAAGACGGAGATGGCAGCCATGCCCGGCGGGGTCACCGTGACGACTTCGCCCACGGGCAGTGTCACGAGTTCGCACACGGGGAAGGCCGTGGCGCCGGGGTGGGTCACAACTGGGGAATCGTTATCGAGAATCACTCGATACCTCCGAAAGCGTCGGGGAGGAAGGACAAGTTGTGGAGCGGTTGTTGCGCTATGCGCGACGACTTGCAAGCTGTGCAACACAATGCTCTCCGGTGCTGCCCCACGGTGTCAAGCATTCGCGTGTAAAAACTGCGTTCCCGAAGTCGGTGGGCATAACCTCGGGGCATGAGTGAATCCGAGGCAACGGCGCCCGCGGCCCAGGGAACGGAAGGAAAGGCGAAGACCGTGCACGCGGTGGAACGCGCCATCGACGTACTCGAGATCGTCGCGGCAGAAGGCCGTGTCGGCGCCTCGGAGATCGCCGTGCGGCTCGGCGTGCACAAATCGACCGTGTCACGCCTGATCGCATCGCTGCAGCAACGAGGATTCGTGGAGGAAGCGGGTGTCCGCGGCAAGTATCAGCTCGGATTCGCGGTGGTGCGATTGGCCGAGGCCACGGTCGCGCAGAGCGGGCTCGTCGAGGTTGCGCAGCCGGAGTGCGACCGCCTGGCCGACGCCTTCGGGGAGACGGTCAACCTCGCGGTGCTGGACGGTGCGGCGACCCTCAACGTGCTCGAGGCCCGCAGTGATCGCCACGTCGCGCTGCGTACGTGGGTGGGTCAGGTGACCCCGGCGCACGCGACCGCGACCGGCAAGGTCCTGGTCTCGGAATTGACGTCCGGCCAGCTCCGGAGCCGGCTGGGGCCGCACTTGAGCCCGCTCACTCCCAACACGATCACCGACTTCCGGGCGTTCGACGTCGAACTCGAGCGCGTGCGGTCGCGAGGGTGGGCGTCCACGGCCGAGGAACTCGAAGCGGGGCTCAATTCCATCGCCGTGCCGGTGCGGAGCAAGGTCACCAACCGGATCGTCGCGTCGATCTGTGTATCCGGGCCGGAGTACCGGCTGGCGCCCGAACGGTTCGAGGCCGTGGCGCTCGAACTCGCCGACGCGGTCGCGCGGATCGAGGCGCAGCAATCCGTCGGCGCGGATGACTGAACGCCCGGAAGTGCTTCTCCCTCAAGGCGGGACGAGCGGATAGTCCCGTTTGCCCGGGTTTCGGCCGTCCGCGGTTAACGCGGTGTTTCGGTCGTGTCTCGTCCGCGAAAGAAGTGCCGAATGTGATGTTTGACACGTCCGCGGGCCACAGTCTAAGTTGTGTAAATCGCATAGCGTTGCTGATGACGCAACAATGCTGACGCCGCGATGACTCGGCGGGAACAGCTGCCCGCTGTTCGAACGGTCGCCGCGGATCGGGCACGCATGTCGTCACACTCGGCAACGACGCCCCTGCGATCTGCGCCCCCTACGCACACAGACATCAGGTCACAGCTCGACCGAAACGCATCTTTCCCGGCAACGAAAGAAACGGTGACATCTATGTCCGCTCCGGACGTCCAAGCCCCCGCTCCCGCCTCCGCGCCCGCACCGGCACTGATCCCCACCCTCGGTGGCCGGTACTACACCGACGCCGACATCTTCACGGACGAACAGGAGAACCTGTTCGAGGCGATGTGGTTCTGCGCCGTCCGCGCCGCCGATCTCGCCGCCCCCGGAGCCTTCCGAAAGATCACGGTGGGCCGGGAGAGCGTGCTCCTCGTCCGCGGCCGCGACGGGGAACTGCGCGCCTTCCTCAACATCTGCCGGCACCGCGGCGCCATGCTGTGTACCGAGGACGAAGGGCAGATCCGCAGAAACCTTCAGTGTCCCTACCACGCGTGGACGTACGGACTCGACGGCAAACTGGTGGCGGCCCCCAACATGGCCGCGCTGCGGGACGAGACCGGAGCCGACATCGACCGGGTGCGGTACGGACTGGTGCCGGTCGCGCTTCGCGAATGGCTCGGCTACGCGTGGGTGTGCCTGGCCGACGAACCGCCGTCGTTCGAGGACGAGGTCGTCGGCGCCGTCACCGAACGACTCGGTGATCCGGCGGCCATCGACCGGTACCAGATCGGAACCCTGGAACTCGGCCGCCGGATCGTCTACGACGTCGCGGCCAACTGGAAGCTGATCATCGAGAACTTCATGGAGTGCTACCACTGCGCGACCATCCACCCCGAGCTCACCGAGGTACTCCCGGAGTTCGCGGACGGCCTAGCCGCACAGTACTTCGTGGGGCACGGTGCCGCCTTCGGTGACGACGTCGAGGGATTCACCATCGACGGAAGCGGCGGATTCGACTCGTTGTCCGGCATCAGTCCCGACCAGGACCGCAAGTACTACGCCATCACGATCCGGCCGCAGGTCTTCGTCAACCTCGTGCCCGACCACGTCATCTTCCACCGCATGTACCCCGTGTCCGCGGATCGCACCATCGTCGAATGCGACTGGCTGTACTCCCCGGAGGTCACCGCATCGGGTCGCGACGTCTCCCGTTCGGTGGAGCTGTTCCACCGGGTCAACCAGCAGGACTTCGACGCCTGTGAGCGGACCCAGCCCACGATGGCGTCGAAGGCGTACCGGAACGGGGGTGTGCTGGTGCCCGCGGAACACCACATCGGCGAATTCCACGACTGGCTACTCGAAAGGCTGAGCGGGGATCCCCGATGACCTACGCCGGCGAGCAACCGAGGGTGACCGACCCTCCCAGGGTGAACGATGTCGATCCGCAACCCCGGCACCAGGAGCAGGAGCCGGCGGCGCCGTCCGGCGGCGAGGGGCGGCGGAGCGTCGACAAGGTGGTGTTCGGCACGGCCGCGGCGCTCGGCGTCGGACTCATCCTGTGGGGACTGCTGGCACCGGAGAACCTCTCGGTCGTGTCGACCGCGGCGCTGGACTGGCTGGTGGCCGACCTCGGTTGGCTGTTCATCGCCGCGTCGTCGGCGTTCGTCGTCTTCTCACTGTTCCTCGCGTTCTCCCGGTACGGCCGGATTCCGCTCGGCCGCGACGGCGAGAAACCGGAGTTCAGAACGGTGAGCTGGATCGCGATGATGTTCAGCGCCGGCATGGGAATCGGATTGATGTTCTACGGCGTCGCCGAACCGCTCGCTCATCTGGTGAGCCCGCCGCCGGGAACGGACGGCTCGGTGGGGTCGGCGATGGCCACGACGATGTTCCACTGGGGGCTGCATCCGTGGGCGATCTACGCGGTCGTCGGGTTGTCGATTGCGTACGGCTCCTACCGGCGTGGCCGCAAGCAACTCATCAGCGCCGCGTTCTTCCCTCTCCTCGGCCGCCGCTCGGAAGGCGCCGTGGGGAAGGTCATCGACATCCTCGCGATCATCGCGACGATGTTCGGCACCGCCGCGTCGCTCGGGCTCGGCGCACTGCAGATCGGTTCCGGCCTCGAGATCATCGGCTGGATGGACAACGTCGGCACGTTCGCGCTCGTTGCCCTCGTTGGGCTGCTGACGTTCGCGTTCGTCGGTTCGGCGGTGTCGGGAGTCGCGCGGGGCATCCACTGGCTGTCCAACATCAACATGGTGCTGGCGGTGATTCTCGCGCTGTTCGTGTTCGTGCTCGGTCCGACCGTCCTCATCCTCAATCTGCTCCCCACCGCGATCGCGGACTATGCGGCGCAGCTCGCCACCATGTCGGGACGGACGGCCGCGAGTGCCGGCGACGACACGGCGTCCTGGTTGTCGTCGTGGACGATCTTCTACTGGGCGTGGTGGGTGTCGTGGACTCCGTTCGTCGGAATGTTCCTCGCCCGGATCAGCCGCGGCCGCACCATCCGGCAGTTCGTGATCGGCGTGATCGTCATTCCCACCTCGGTCAGCCTCGTGTGGTTCGCGGTGTTCGGCGGCGCAGGCATCGGACAGCAGCAGGACGGAGTCGACCTGGCGGCACGCTCGTCGACCGAAGGCCAGTTGTTCGGGATGCTCGACCATCTGCCGCTGACCGGATTCGCCACCGTGCTGGTCATGGTGCTGGTCGCGATCTTCTTCGTGTCCGGCGCGGACGCCGCCTCGCTGGTGATGGGCACGCTGTCGCAGCGGGGTGCACGAGAACCGAGCACGTGGGTCGTCATCTTCTGGGGAACCCTCACCGGGGGCACCGCGGCACTCATCCTCTGGACCGGCGGCTCGGACGCCCTTCAGGGGCTGCAGACGATGACGATCATCGCGGCGGCGCCATTCCTTCTGGTGATGATCGGATTGTGCTTCTCGCTGTATCGGGACGTCTCCCGTGATCCGCTCATCGTCGGTTCATCGAAAAAGTCTGCACACGAGAGGGTTTCGGACACAGTATGAAGATGTCGGCACTATCCGCGGATCTCGACGTCCCGAGGTTGTTCGGGAAGGTGAATTTCATCGCGGGGGAGTGGGTCGCGGCGACGTCGGGGCGCACCCGCGACTGCATCGACCCGGCAAGCGGGAACGTGATCGCCACGGTCGACGAGGCGTCGCCCGAAGACGCCGGGCGAGCCGTGCTGGCGGCCCGGGCGACCTTCGATGCCGGGGACTGGCCGGAGACGGCGGTCGCCGTGCGATCGTCGCTCCTGTCGCGCATTGCAGATCTCCTCGAGCGCGACAAGGAGGAATTGGCGCTGATCGAGACGCTGGACACCGGTAAGACTTTGGTGGAGAGCCGAATCGACATCGACGACGTCGTCTCGGTATTCCGGTACTACGCCCGGCTCGCCCTCGTCTCCAGCGACCGAGTGGTCGACGTGGGTGACCCCGCGGTCGTCTCCCGGGTCGTTCGCGAACCGATCGGGGTGTGCGTCCTCATCGCACCCTGGAACTACCCGCTGCTCCAGATCTCCTGGAAGGTGGCACCCGCGCTGGCCGCCGGTTGCACGATGGTGCTCAAGCCCAGTGAGGTCACGCCGCTGAGCACGATCGCGTTCGCCCGGCTGATCGAGGAGGCGGGTGTGCCCGCCGGTGTCGTCAACCTCGTGCAGGGCAGCGGCGCCGACCTCGGCCCCGCGCTGACCGATACCGGTGACGTCGACTTCATCTCGTTCACCGGTGGACTCGCGACCGGCACCACCATCCTGGAGACGGCCGCGAAGCACGTCACGAAGGTCGCCGTGGAACTGGGCGGGAAGAACCCGCACATCGTGTTCGCGGACGCCGAATGGGAGTCCTCGGTCGACCAGGTGCTCACCGGCGTCTTCCTGCACTCGGGGCAGGTGTGCTCGGCCGGGACGCGGCTGATCGTGGAGGAGTCGATCGCCGACGACTTCGTCGCCGCCCTCGTCTCACGCGCCGAGGCCATCCGCGTCGGCCCGGGGCTCGATCCCAGCAGTGAGACCGGGCCTCTCGTGTCGGCGGCGCAGCGCGACAAGATCGAAGACTATGTGGCACTGGGTATCTCCGAAGGTGCGACGCTCCGGACGGGCGGTTCCCGGCCCGCCGATCCCGCGCTCGACGGCGGCAGCTACTACCTGCCCACCATCTTCGACCACTGCGACCGCTCCATGCGGATCGTGCAGGAGGAAACGTTCGGGCCCATTCTCACGGTCGAGAGATTCACCACCGAGGAGGACGCGGTCCGGCTCGGCAACGACACCGAGTACGGCCTCGCCGCCGGAGTCCGGACGTCGGACGCCGCCCGGGGCGAACGGGTGGTGCGCCGCCTGCGCCACGGGACCGTGTGGCTCAACGACTTCGGCTACTACACGGCGGCGGCGGAATGGGGCGGATTCAAGAAGTCCGGCAACGGCCGCGAACTCGGACCCGCCGGGCTCTCCGAATACCAGGAAGTCAAACACATCTGGAACAACACGACCTCGCCTGCCGCGGGTTGGTTCACCGCGACCTGACGTGCCCCGGCAAGGCGCGCGAGCAGGCCCACTCAACTTCTCAGGAAGTGATCGAATGACCAGTACCGACAATACGACCGGCGATCACGACAGTGGACTCGAGGATTTCGGCTACAAGGAGTCCCTCGATCGCAGTATCGGCAAGTTCGCGAGCTTCGCCGCGGGCGTCAGCTACATTTCCATTCTGACCGGCACCTTCCAGTTGTTCTACTTCGGATTCGGCACCGCAGGCCCCGCCTACCTGTGGTCGTGGCCGCTGGTGTTCGTCGGCCAGCTCGCCGTGGCACTGTGCTTCATGGAGCTGGCCGCCAAGTATCCGATCGCCGGCTCCGTGTACAACTGGGCGAAGACGCTCGGCAGCAGAATAGTGGGGTGGTCCGCGGGCTGGCTGATGCTCACCGCGTCGATCGTCACCCTGTCGGCCGTTGTGCTGGCGCTGCAGCTCAACCTGCCGCGGCTGTGGAGCGGCTTCCAGATCGTCGGTGACGGGACCGGAGAACACGACTTCGCCACCAACGCCGTCATTCTCGGGACCGTGATGATCGGCTTCACCACCGTCGTCAACGCGCTCGGTGTCCGTCTCATGGCGATGATCAACAGTGCCGGTGTGTTCATCGAAATCATCGCGGCGGTGCTGATCGCGATCATCCTCGCCGCCAACATGACCCGCGGCCCGCAGGTGTTCTTCTCCACCCACGGGTACGGCGCAGGCGAAAGCGGTGGATATCTCGGCGCGTTCCTGGTGGCGACGCTCGCGTCGGGCTACGTGATGTACGGCTTCGACACCGCGAGTTCGCTGGGCGAGGAGACGGTCGAACCCCGCCGCACCGCCCCCAAGGCGATTTTCCGCGCAATCCTCGCGTCGTTCGTGATCGGCGGCGCGATCCTCGTGTTCGCCGTGATGGCGGCACCCGACCTCGACGATCCGAAGATCGGCGCGTCGGACGGCAGCCTGCAGTACATCGTCGAGCAGGTGATGTGGGGGCCGCTGGGCACGATCTTCCTGGTGTGCATCGTGATCGCGGTGACCGTCTGCTCGCTGGCGGTGCATACCGCCGCCATCCGGCTGACCTTCGCCATGGCCCGCGACAACGCACTCCCGTTCGGCGAGCGGCTCGCCCGCGTGCACCCGAGAACGCGGACACCCGTCGTGCCCGCGGTGACGATCGGGGTGGTGGCCGCGCTGATCCTGGTGGTCAACATCGGCCAGCCGCACATCTTCACCGTGCTGACCTCCATCGCGATCATCATGATCTACCTGGCCTACCTGATGGTGACCGGACCGATGCTGAAGAAGAGGCTGCGGGGTGAGTGGCCGCCGCGGGACCTGAAGGAGGGCGGCTACTTCACGATGGGCAGATGGGGACTACCCGTCAACATCGTCGCGCTCGTGTGGGGAATCGGGATGGCCCTCAACCTTGCCTGGCCGCGGGAGGCCGTGTATGGCGAACCTTGGTACAACACCTGGGGCGCCTTCGTCTACATCGGCGTCATCCTCGGGTTCGGCCTGCTGTGGTACCTCACCACCGGCCGGCACCACATCGGAACGTTGACGTCACACTGCGCGGCGGTGGTAACGCCCGCGCCGGAATCCGAACCGAACGACAAGGAGCTCGCCCGATGACCGACGGCGAATCGAAGAGCACTGCAGGGGAATTCGACTACGTGATCGCGGGCGGCGGCAGCGCGGGATGCGCTCTCGCGGCGCGTCTCAGCGAAGACCCGTCGGTGACGGTGTGCCTGCTCGAGGCGGGCCCGTCCGACGTCGGGGACCGCGCGATCCTCGAGCTGTCCCAGTGGATGCATCTTCTCGACTCCGGGTACGACTGGGACTACCCCGTCGAGCCGCAGGAGAAGGGCAACAGCTTCATGCGGCACGCCCGGGCCAAAGTCCTCGGCGGCTGCTCGTCCCACAACTCGTGTATCGCATTCTGGCCGCCCGCCGAGGCACTGGACGACTGGGAGGCGATGGGGGCGTCGGGCTGGGGTGCGCGTGACATCCTCCCGTACGTCAGCCGGCTGGAAAGCAACGACGCCCCCGGCGACGGCCACGGCCGCAGCGGGCCGGTGCGGCTGCGCGACGTCCCGCCGAACGACCCGTGCGGCCGAGCGGTTCTCGACGCCGCCGCCGCCGTGGGACTGCCGACCGTCGCGTTCAACCGCGGCGGAACGGTGCTCAACGGCGCCGGGTGGTTCCAGATCAACGCGTCCGAGGACGGCACCCGGATGTCGTCGTCGCACGCCTACCTGCACCCGATCCTCGGAACCCGGCCCAATCTCGAGGTTCGGACCGGCTGCTGGGTGAGCGAGATCCTGTTCGACGAACAGCAGACGGCGACGGGCGTCCGGTACCAGCGTCCCGACCTCACCGGCTACGACACGGTGTCGGCACGACGGGAGGTGGTGGTGACGGCCGGGGCCATCGACACCCCGAAGCTCCTGATGCTGTCGGGTATCGGTCCGGCGGAGCATCTCGCGGAGTTCGGGATTCCCGTGCGCGTCGACTCGCCCGGAGTCGGCTCGAACCTCGACGATCACGTCGAGGGGCTCGTGTTCTGGGAGGCGTCCCAGCCGATGGTCACCGAATCGACGCAGTGGTGGGAGATCGGCCTGTTCGCAACCACCCGGGAGGGCCTGAACCATCCCGACCTGATGATGCACTACGGCAGCGTCCCGTTCGACATGAACACCCTGCGGTGGGGTTACCCGACCACCGACAACGGATTCTGCCTGACACCCAACGTCACTCAGGGCCGCTCCCGCGGAACGGTCCGGCTGCGGTCGCGGGACTTCCGGGATCGCGCAAAGGTCGATCCACGGTACTTCACCGACAGCGAGGGCCACGACGACCGGGTGATGCTGTCCGGGGTGAAGCTGGCCCGGAAGATCGCCGAGCAGAAGGCGCTACGCGGGTGGATTGCCCGCGAACTGGCGCCGGGACCCGATGCGGTGACCGACGCCGAGATCCTCGACTACATCCACAAGACCCACAACACGGTGTATCACCCCGCGGGCACGGCACGTATGGGCGGTGTCGACGATCCGATGGCGGTGCTCGACCCGGAACTGCGGGTCAAGGGGGTTCGAGGACTGCGAGTGGTCGATGCGTCGGCGATGCCGAAACTGCCGCACGTCAACCCGAACATCACGGTCATGACGATGGCCGAGAGGTGCGCGGATCTGCTCCGCGGCCGGGCCGGGGCCGGGCTGCGGGCGGCGGAGTCGGCGTTGTCCGAGGTCTGATCCGGGCGTCGATCGCCTCGGCGGTCCTTCGCCAGATCTCGCTCTCCGGATCGACGACGGTGAAGTGATCGCCGGGCCCCTCGATCCGGACGACGTCGTCGGGGGTCGCCGCGGCGGCTTCGTGGTACTCCCTGCTCATCTCCAGCATGTCCGGCTCGTCGTCGACGGCGCACACCACCAGCTGAGGGATGCCCAGCGGCAGTCGAGCGATCGGCGACGACCGTTCGTACGTCGCACGGTCGCCGGCCCAGTCGCTGCCGACGGCGTCCGCCACCGCGCCCTCACCGAGGTGGCGTTCGCCGGCGAGTCGCAGATTCAGCACCCCGGCGAGGCTGACGGCCAGTGCCGGACGAACCGCTGCCTCCTCGGCAGCGGCGTCGGCGGCGGCGCGGAGCGCGAGCTGAGCACCGGCCGAGTGGCCGAGGATCACGAGACGCTCCGGGTCCGCCGACGGGACGGTCGCGACGGCCTGCACAGCGTCGGCGACATCGGACGCCATTGCGGCCCAACGGTTCTCCCCGCCTCGCCGGTACTCGACGTTCCAGGTGACGTACCCGCGGGCCGTCAGGTCGACTGCCAGCGCGTCCGTCAGGTCGGACTCCCAACGAGGACGCCAGAATCCGCCGTGGATCAGCACGGCGACGGGGAAAGGGCCGTCGCCATCGGGGATCCGCAGTTCCACTCGCTGATCGGGGTGGTCGCCGTACCGGACGATCCGCCCGGGGTGGAAGCGGTGGTGGTACCAGCTGTCGACGGCGTAGCGGAGTCCGTCGAGTCCCCGCCCCCGGATGTGGACCCGGGCGCCCGCCGAGCGGTCGGCCTCGCACTCTCCGAAATCGACGCGGATCGCCCCGCCGGCCGGGGCGGTGAAGGATGCCCCGGCGCCGGGCACGACGACGAACTCGCCTCGCCGCGCCGCCGACCGCACGGCCCGCTCCAGCCCGGCGGTGTCCGCGGCGAACGTCAACTCACCGGTCAGGCCGCGTGCATCCAGCGCCCGGCCCACGAGTTCCTCCGCGGTTCCGCGGTGTGCCACCACGCCGGGGGCGAAGACGATGTCGACTCTGCGCGCTGGTTCGGTCACGAGCCCACCGTACTTTTCGCTGATGACATCTGTATAGCGGTCGCCACGATTATGTAATATGAAGGTCGGGAGCCCGGTACTCGAACACCAGCAGTGAGGACGGTCATGGGCGTGCAGGCCAACACCAGAGCCATCGAGAAGGACATCGTCACCGACTTCAGCGAGCGGATGAGCTACGGGTCGTACCTCGACCTCGACACCCTGCTCAGCGCGCAGAAGCCCGTGAGCCGTCCGGAACATCACGACGAACTGCTGTTCATCATCCAGCACCAGACCACCGAACTCTGGCTGAAGCTCGTCCTGCACGAAACACTCGCCGCCCGAGCCGCTTTCGACGAGGACGAGATCGGCCGGGCGCTCAAGTGCGTGGCGCGCGTCAAGCACATCCAGAAGACGCTGACCGAACAGTGGTCGGTCCTGGCCACCCTGACCCCCACCGAGTACTCGGAGTTCCGCCAGTTCCTCGGCAATTCGTCCGGGTTCCAGTCGTACCAGTACCGCGCCGTCGAGTTCGTGCTCGGCAACAAGAACGCCGGAATGCTGACGGTGTTCGACGCCGATCCCGCCGCCCACGATCTGCTCGAACGGCTCCTCACCGAGCCGAGCCTGTACGACGCGTTCTGGCAGTGCCTGTCGCGGCTCGGGTACGACGTGCCGGCCTCCGCACTGGACCGTGACGTGACCACCGCCTACACGCTGAACGAAGACCTGCTGCCCCTGATCAAGTTCGTCTACGAGAACCACGACGAACACTGGGCCGTCTACGAGGCCTTCGAGGAGTTCGTCGACCTCGAGGAGAACTTTCAGCTGTGGCGCTTCCGCCACATGCGCACGGTGCTGCGGACCATCGGGATGAAATCCGGAACGGGAGGATCCAGCGGAGTGGGTTTCCTGCAGAAGGCACTGGACCTGACGTTCTTCCCGGAACTGCTGGCCGTGCGCACCGAGATCGGACGATGATGACTACCTCGACCGATGTGCCGGCCGCCCGCGCCGCCGAACTCGACGCCGCGGACCCGCTGCGCCCGTATCGCGACCTGTTCATCGGCGCCGACGACCCCTCGGTGCCCGCCTACCTCGACGGCAACTCGCTCGGACGGCCCACCAAGGCGAGCGCCGAGCAGGTCACCGCCTTCGTCACCCAGTCGTGGGGCGGCCGGCTCATCCGCGGGTGGGACGAGGAGTGGTACGACCTGCCGATCACAATCGGTGACACCCTCGCGAGGGTGGTGCTCGGCGCGGCATCCGGACAGACCACCATCGGCGACTCGACGACGGTCCTGCTGTACAAGCTGGCACGCGGTGCGCTCGCGTTGCGCCCGGACCGCACCGAGATCGTCGTGGACCGCGACAACTTTCCGACGGACCGCTACGTGCTCGAGTCCGTCGCCGGAGAACTCGGGCTCACGCTCCGGTGGATCGAGTCCGATACCCGGGGCGGCGTCACCGTCGACGACCTGAAGTCCGTGGTCTCCGAACACACCGCGCTCGTCGTGCTCAGCCACGTCGCCTACCGCTCGGGTTACCTGGTCGACGCCGCCGGCGCCGCTCGCGTGACACACGAGGCCGGTGCGCTCCTGCTGCTCGACCTGTGCCACTCCGTCGGCTCGGTTCCCCTCGAACTCGACACGTGGGGTGTCGATCTGGCGGTCGGGTGCACGTACAAGTATCTGAACGGCGGGCCGGGCTCACCGGCGTTCGCCTACGTTCGTGCAGACCATCAGCAGGACTTCGTGCAGCCGATCTGGGGCTGGATGGGCCGCGACAACCCGTTCGCGATGGAGCAGGGCTACCGACCGGCGCCCGGCATCCGGCGCGTGATCAGCGGAACGCCGTCGGTCCTCGGCATGATCGCGCTGCAGGACACCCTCGCACTCCTCGACGACGTCGGCATGGAGGCCGTGCGCGCCAAGTCGATCGCGCTCACCGAGTACGCACTCGACCTCGTGCGCGAGTTACTGGTTCCGCTGGGCGTGGAGATCGGATCGCCGGTGGATTCCGCCGAGCGGGGTGGTCACGTCATCATCGACCACCCGCGGTTCGAGGCGGTCGTCGAGCGACTGTGGACGAAGGGTGTCATCCCCGACTTCCGGGCCCCGCAGGGCCTGCGGCTCGGCCTGAGCCCGCTGAGCACGAGCTTCGGTGAGGTGTGCACCGGGATACTCGCGATCCGTGATGAACTCACCGACTGAACCGGCGAGCGCGATCCTCGACGACTTCGATTCGCGGCCCGGCAGCGCGACGTCCCTGATCCGCACCGTCCTCGGCGCGTATGTGCGCGACCTCGGCGGGTGGGTGGCGATCGCCGACTTCGTGGAACTGATGCACGCCGTCGGTATCCCGTCCGAATCGACGCGCATCGCGGTGGCCCGCCTCAAGAAGAAGGGGGTGCTGCGGCCGCTGACCCGCGACGGGCGGAGCGGATACGAGGTGACCGAGCAGGCCGAGGCGATGTTCAGACGCGGCGATCCGCGGATCTTCGGCTTCCGTCAGATGGCGGACACCGATCCCTGGCGGCTGATCTCGTTCACCATCCCCGAATCCCAACGGGCGGTGCGGCACCAGTTGCGCAGACGGCTCGGCTGGATCGGTTGCGGAACCGTGTCGCCCGGCCTGTGGATCGCCCCCGAGTACCTCGCCCGCGAGGTCGACGACATCGTCGCCGCGCTGGGCCTGTCCGAGTACGTGACCACGTTCGTGTCCACGTCGGTGTTCGTCCCCGATTCGATGGGGGACGCGGCGACGCGGTGGTGGGACCTGGACGGCATCGCCGCGCGGCACCGCGACTTCCTGGACCGCCACCGGGCCGCTCTGTCTGCCGCAGAGGAGGTGTCGCCGCGCGACGCATTCGTCCGCTTCGTCCCGTTGCTCGACGAATGGCGCATCATCCCGTACATCGACCCGGGCCTGCCTGCCGGGATGCTGCCCGGGGCCTGGCCCGGCGCCGACAGTGTCCGCCTGTTCGCGTCGGCGCGGGACCGCTACCTCGACGGGAGCCGCGACTGGGTGCGGAGCGTGCAGCCGCGGCTACCCGTGTGAGGTGCTATCCGAGGAATTCCTCGCCGATGTTCTTGGCCCACTCCTCGGCCTGATCCTTCGGGCGGATCGAGCTGGACCCGTCGTGCCTGCCGTGTTCGCCGACCTGGACCGCGCCGAGGGAGACGAGCTTCTCCGCGATGATCTCGCCGCCGCGGTTGTAGGTCTCCTCGTACACCTTGTCGCCGAGGCCGAACAGCGCGAACTGCATCCCGGTGAGGTCAGGTTCGTCCTCCTCGAGGCCCTCGAAGAAGGGTTCCGCGCCGGTGGGCAATTCGCCCTCACCGTAGGTGGAGCACACGATGACGTGGAAGTTCTCGGGGTCGAGGTCGCCCGCGTCGAATTCCATCATGTCGTACAGGGACGTGTCGCCGTAGTCGCCGAGCACGTCGGCGATGTTGTCGGCCACCAGTTCGGAGGTTCCGCCCTCGCTGCCGTACAGAATCACCACTGCCATTGTTCTTGCTCCTCGTGGGTTGCTGCCGACGTGGTCAGTACACGTCGCGCAGGTAGCGCTTTTCCTTCTTGAGCGTGGTCACGTAGTCGGCGGCCTGCTCGGGGGAAAGGGTGCCATGGGTGGCGATGACCTCGTGCAGGGCCCGGTCGACATCCTTCGCCATCCGCGTGGCGTCGCCACAGACGTAGAAGTGGCCGCCGTCCTCGAGCCAGGCGAACAACTCCGCGCCGTTCTCGACCATCCGGTTCTGCACGTAGATCTTCTCCGCCTGGTCGCGGGAGAAGGCGAGGTCGAGGCGGGTGAGGAGACCGCTGTCGCTCATCGCGGCAATCTCGTCCTCGTAGATGTAGTCCGACGCGCGGTGCTGGTCGCCGAAGAACAGCCAGTTGCGTCCCGACGCGCCCCGCGCCTGCCGTTCCTGCAGGAACGCGCGGAACGGCGCGATGCCGGTGCCGGGGCCGACCATGATCATCGGTGCGTCGTCGTTCGCGGGGACGCGGAACGACTTGTTCTTCGACACGAAGATCCCGCCGCTGCCGCCGTCGGCGATCCGATCGGCGAGGAACGTGGAGCACACGCCGCCGCGGTCGCGTCCGGCCGAGCTGTGGCGGACGCTGGCGACGGTCAGGTGCACGCTGCCGGGGTTGGCGAGCGGGCTGGACGAGATGGAATACGCCCTGTGCTGCAACGGCTTCAGCAGCCCGACGAACTCGTCCGCGGTCAGGGTCACCGACGGTTCGAGGAGCAGCAGGTCGAGCACGTCCTTGCCCCACAACCAGGCGTCGAGGGCTTCCTTGTCGCCGTGCCGCAGCACGTGGCTCAGTTCTTCGTCGCCGGCCCGCTTCTCGATCTCGTCGATGAATTCGTGGCTCGGCGTGGAGATCTCGTAGCCGTGCAGCAGGAGATCGCTGAACGGCCGCTCCTTGCCGGTGACAGCGGCATCCGCCGGGATGCCCAGCCGGGACACCAGAGCGTCGACGAGCGCGGGATCGTTGATCGGCATCACACCGAGCGCGTCACCGGCCTCGTACTCGAGACCGCTGTCGGCGAGCGCGAACTCGTAGTGCCGGATCTCCTTCGCGGACGTGTCGCTCGACAGCCGACGGTTCACGGAGAGCGTGGACGCGTAGGGGTTCTTGCGGTTCCACTGCGACCGCTTGCGGGCCGGCTTCGTCTCGGGCTCGGCGACATCGGCGACAGGGGACTCGCCGCGAATGCCCTCGACGGCCGCGAACAGGGGGAGGGTGTCGGCGACCCACGCGGCGGCCGCGTCCTCGTAGTCGACGTCGCAGTCGACGCGCGGAGTGACGCGGCGGGCACCGAGCTGCTCGAGCCGGGTGTCGATCATCTTGCCGGCCTGGCAGTACCCGTCGTAGCCGGTGTCGCCGAGCGCGAGCACGGCGAAGTCGGTGTTCTCCAGTCGTGGCGCCGTCTCCGCCGCCAACGCCTGCCAAAACAGTTCCGCGTTGTCGGGCATCTCACCCTCACCGTAGGTGGAGGTGACGACGAGGACGCGGTGCATGGCGGCGAGGGCGTCCGTGTCGACGTCGTCGAGGGCGCTCACGACCGGCGCGAAGCCCTGTGAACGTGCCGCGGCCGCAGCGTCCTCCGCGACACCCTCGGCGTTCCCGGTCTGGCTGCCGTACAGCACGTGCATGGCGGGCAACTGCCCACCGCCCGCCGCGGCAGGCGCGTCGGAGCCGCCGACGACCAGACGCGAGCTCATGCCGGCGAGGAAGCCGGTGAGCCAGACGCGCTGGTCCTCGCTGAACGGGGCGTCCTGGGGGATGTAGGGCATCTTCATGAGGGGACCACGTCTCTCGTGGGGATCAGATCGGGGAGAGCGTGCTGCGCGAACAGCTCCTCGAAACCGGGCAGCCGGCCGATCTTGTCGACGTTCTTCGCATCCTGGTGCAGGATCCAGCCGTACGTGCCGGGGGCGTCGATGGACCGCACGTTGCGGCGGCGCAGCGCATCCTTGTAGTCGGCGAGACGCTTGGCCGCCACCATCACGGCCAGGTCCTCGTCGCTGTAGTCCTTCAACGCTTCCCGCGCGTACCGCTGCAACCGCTGCATGAGGAAGAAGTCCTCGGTGAGCAGCAGGTTGCGGACGGCCTTGTCGACCGCCGGATCGGACGGATCCGCGACACCCGGCAGCTTGGACAGCGCCATCTCCTGCGCCGCGTTCAGCACGGTGTAGTTGTTCAGCAGCGCGAACATGGCCTCGGTGTCGGCGTCGCCGTAGCCGGGCACGGCGCCGTCCAGCACCGCGTGACCGTCCCGGTAGTCCAGCTTGAACTTGCGCACCTGGTGCGCGACCAGCGCGGCGGCGAGTTCGTCGGCCAGGTCCTTGCGGGGCTTGGCGTTCAGGATCTCGTCGCTGTCCTGGTACTGCAGCAGCGCGCGCGGCATGCCGTACACGAAGTGGTGCTGTTCGGTCTCCCAGTTCTTGAGCAACCATGCCGCCTTGGCGGAGCCGGTGGCCTCGAGGTGCCACCCGAGCAGCACGTGCACGGCCTGACGGTGCAGCGCCGCGTGCTCGTCGTCGCCGGTGATGGAGCCGAGCAGGATCGAGTCCGCGCTGGCCTTGCCGGGCAGCTTGCCCTCGGGGTCGTACTGGTAGACGAAGCCACCGCTCATGCCGTTGCCGACGCCCTTGCCGAAGCCGCCGAGGTTGAGGACGGCGCCGTTGGTCATGTACTCGCAGGCGAAGTCGCCGACGCCCTCGACCACCGCGGTGGCACCCGAATTGCGGACGGCGAAACGGTCACCCGCCTGGCCCTCGACGAACGTGCGCCCACCGGTGGCGCCGAACAGTGCGAAGTTGCCGATCAGCACGTTGCCGCCGTGCAGGTCGGAGCCGCCACCGGGCGAGCGCACGACGATGCTGCCGCCGTTGGCGCCCTTGCCGACGCCGTCGTTGGCGGTGCCGGTGTGGACGAGGGTCATGCCGTCGTTGCAGAACGCACCGTACGACAGGCCCGCGGACCCGGACGTGGCGATCCGGACGCTGCCCTCGCGCAGATAGCCGCGGCCGCGCTCGTCGCGGAGCACGGCAGGCAGCTCGACATCGGTGAGCTCGTGGTTCAGCATCCGCTCGATATCGACCGCCAGCTGGGCGCCGACGCTCTTGTTGCGGTTGCTCAGGTGCACCCCGTCGCCGAGCTCGACCGTGGCCTCACCTTGCTCGATCAGCGCGGCGCGCAGCTGCACGAGCCAGCCGTCGTCGAGGGTGTAGTCCTTCTCCAGGTACACCGGATCGCCGATGGTCACTTCCTCGACCACGGCGAGCATCGCGCGCAGGTCGAGCTGGCCGACGCTCGACGGGTGGTCGAGGAGCTGCAGCAGATCCGAGCGGCCCCGGGCCTCGCGCAGCGAGGACATTCCCAGCTCGGCCAGCACCTCGCGGGTCTCGTGCGCGATGTTCAGCAGGTATTGCGCCATCGCCCGCGGATCACCGTCGAACAGCTCGGGATTGGTGGTCAGACCGGCCGGGCACTTGACGTTGCAGTTCTTGGCCATGACGCACTTGAGCATCATCAGCGCGGTGGTGCCGAACTCGAAGCTGTCGGCGCCGAGCAGCGCCGACTTCACCACGTCGCTCGCCGTCTGGTGCGCGCCGGAGCAACGGAGCAGCACCTTCTGCCGCAACCCGTTGGCGCACAACGCCTGATGGACCTCGGCGACACCGATCTCCGCCGAACGTCCGGCGTACTTGAGGCTGGTCACCGCGGCGGCACCGGTGCCGCCGGTGTTGCCCGCCACGTTGATGACGTCGGCGCCGGCCTTCGCGACACCCACCGCGATGGTGCCGATGCCCTCCGAGGACACGAGCTTGACGATGACGCGGACCCGCGCCGCCTTGCAGTCGTGGATCAGCTGCGCGAGGTCCTCGATGGAGTACGTGTCGTGATGCGGTGGGGGAGAGACGAGTTCGACGCCGGGGGTGCCGCCACGCGCGGCCGCGATCTCGACGGTCACCTTGGGTGCGGGCAGCTGCCCGCCCTCGCCGGGCTTGGCCCCCTGCGCGATCTTGATCTCGAGTTCCTCGAGCATCGGGTCGGCCAGGTACCCGGCCCACACACCGAAGCGGCCGGACGCGAACTGCTTGATCTTGGAACCGCGGATGGTGCCGTAGCGGGAGATGTGCTCGCCGCCCTCCCCGCTGTTCGACATGCCGCCGGCCATGTTGGTGCCGTGCGCGACGGCCTCGTGCGCGTTGGAGTTCAACGCGCCGTGGCTCATGGCGCCGGACGTGAGGAACGGGGTGATGTCGCTGGCCTTCTGCACCTTCTCGATCGGTAGGCTCGCCGGAGCGGTTCGCAGCAGCGACAGACATCGCAGCGCCTCACCGGACGTGCGCACGACAAGAGCGTCGCCGTCCACGCTGTGCTCGCGGAGGTCGTCGCCGAACCGCATCGCCAGCGATTCGCCGAGCGCCGCCAGCACGCGGGCCTCGCCCGCGTGGGGGCCGGTGAGCCGGAGCCGGAACCGGTCCTCGCCGATGGCCTCGGATTCGAGTCCGCGCACCGCGAAGCTGTTGTTGCCCTTGCGGGAGAAGCGGCCCATCTGCTTGCGGAACTCGGCTGCCGTGGTGAGGAACGTGACGTCGGCAGGCAGATCCAGCACGTCCCGCAGCGCTGCGGGACGACGGGTGCGCTCCTCCGCCATGGTCCGCGCGAAGGCGCGGTAGCCGGGGGTGATCTCGAAGCGGTCGATCGCCTCGGGGGTCAGCTTCTGGAAGCCGGCGTTGCGGTAGGCGTCGTCGTCGAGACCGAACGCGTCCTCGAGCCGGTTCAGCGGCAGCAGTCGCAGCGATTCCGTGTGGTCCTGCGTGCCCGCCGTGTCGAACGAGATGGGCTCCTCGGTGAGGTCGACGAAGCCGCGTACGGCCGCCGTGCCGTACGAGTGACCCGCGCCCTCCGCGCGCTCCTTGAACAGGCCGAGCAGCGGGACGTCCTTCTCCCCGGTGACCGTCAGCGCGCGCTGGTGCCAGTCCGCGACGGCTTGCGCGATGACGGTGAACCCGACACCACCCACCGGCGTCTTCACGTTCGCGAAGTAGCGGCGCAGCACCCGGTCGTCGGTGTCGAGGTAGTTGGGTTCGAAGAACTCGCCGCCGATGTAGCTTTCGGCGGTGCACAGGCCGACCCGGCCCATCGTCTTCATCAGCGACTTCTCGGCGGCCTTCGCGAACCGCTTGAACGCCACATCCGCCTCGTCGGCGAACTTCTCCTCGGCCCGCAGGCGGACGGCGAGCGGGTAGATCGCGGCGGCGCCGAAACCGAGGGCAGCGGCCACGTGGTGCGACGACGAGATCTGACCGCTCTCGGCGACGACGGACACCCGCAGGCGCAGGCCCTCCTCGATCAGCCGCTGGTTGACAGCGGAGATCGCCATGATCATCGGCAGCGCGGCGCGGTCGGTGGCCACGTGACGGTCGGTGACGATCGCGATGCCGCCCTGCTCGCGGGCGAACGCCTCCACCTCGTCGCAGAGCCCGTCGACCGCGGCCTCGAGTGCGGCCGCGTTGGCGGCGGAGTCACCGTGGACGGGGGTGTACAGCATCGGGAAACGCTGCACCGGCGTCTCGGACTGCTTGCGGATCCGCAGCATGTCCATGTGGGTGAGAATCGGCGACGGCACCACGATCTGCGGCGCCGACCGCGCCCCGCTGTTCGGCTTGGCGCCCAGCGCGACGCGCAGCGTCATGCCGTCGGCCTCACGGATGCTGTCGAGCGAAGGGTTCGTGACCTGAGCGAAACGCTGCGAGAAGTACTTGGCCACCCCGCCTTCCTGATCGGAGAGCGCGTTGATGGCGTTGCCGTAGCCCATCGCGGAGATCTTCTCCTGACCCGACGCGAGCATCGGGTCCATCATGAACTTGAAGCTTTCCTGGTTGTGCGAGTACGCGACGTAGCGCTGGGTGCGCTCGAGGTCGCCGTTGTAGCGCAACGGTCCCGGCTCGGCCTCGACCTCGGGCAGCGCCTCGATGGTCCGGCGAGCCTCGGCGACGAGCGTCGGGTAGTCGTTCCGGGAGGCGAGCAGCTCGAGTGCCTCGTCGGTCGAGTACGAGCGGCCCTCGCGGTGGTCGAAGTACAGCATGCCGCCGGCCTCGATGCGTCCGCGACGCAGGACGGTGTCGGGGTCGAAGTCGATCTGCCCGGCCTCGGACGTGACGCACAGGTACTCGTCCGTCTCCACCGAGCGCAGCGGACGCAGTCCGAGCCGGTCGAGGCGGGCGCCGACGACGGTGCCGTCACCGAAGATCAGCGCCGCCGGGCCGTCGTTCTTCTCCTCGTACAGCGAGAAGTACTCGAGCATCGCCCGGACCTCGGGCGACAGGGTGGAGTCGTTCTCCCACGCCGGCGGCATCATCGACACCACCGCGGTCACCAGGTCGAGTCCGTCCTCCACGACACGGCTCTGCAGCGTCTGGTCCAGGCGGCAACTGTCGGACTGGCCGTGCGGGCGGACGATCTCCCGGTTACGGGCACGAGCGAGCGCCGTCTCGGACAGGCGGTTCTTCTTGTCCGTGTTGAGCTCGCCGTTGTGCGCCATCAGACGGAACGGCTGCGCCATCGTCGGGTGCGGGTCGGTATTCGTCGAGAACCGGGTGTGGAAGTACAGGGTGTGCACGGCGTGGGCCGGGTCCACCAGGTCCTGGAAGTAGGGCATCACCTCGTTCGAGTTGAGACGGCCCTTGAGCACCTGGGTGCGGGCGCTGAGCGACAGCGGGTACAGCCCGGCCAGATCCGGCTGGGTGTACGCGACGGCCTCGATCGCGAGCAGGGCGTCGTGGATGCGACGGTCGAACTCGGTCTCGTCGGCGCACGCGTCGGGCGCGGTGAACACCCACTGCCGGATCGGCAGCTGGTGCCGGATCGCGGCGGGCCGGAGCACGGTCGCGTCGACGGGCACGTCGCGTTCGAGCAGCACCTCGAACCCCTGCTCGGCGAGAGCCCGCTCGATGACGGCCTCCGCGTCGCCGTGGAACGCCACGTCGGTGGGGAGGAAGAAGTTGCCGACACCGAAGCGGCCGGCCTCGAGATCACCCTGACCGGTCAGGGTGCGGAAGAACGGCACCGACAGGTCGACGCAGACACCGGCGCCGTCGCCGACACCCTCGGCCGACATGCCACCACGGTGAGGAACCGCACACAGGGCCTCATGGCCCCGGGTGAGGACGTCATGGGTCTGAATGCCGTCCTTGCGGGTGATGAAGCCCACGCCGCAGCTGCTCTTGTCGAGCGTCCTGTCGTACAGGCCGGACTCGGTGGCACTCGTGTTCAACCGACTGTCTCCTCGCGATACTCGCCGAATATGGGGCCGTGCTGGGCGCACGGGTGGCGTCGGCGAGAGGATCACGGCAGAGAACCGGCCCCGAACCGATACGCCGGTGAGGCAGACGTCGTTGTCTGAGGTGCGGAACTGTCGCAGGTCCGCGCGAAATCGCAGATTAGCCGAGGCTAAGTCTCGAGAGCAAGTAGCTCGATCCGCAGCCGACGAGCGGTACCAAATCCGCGCCGAGCGTGCAGGCAGAACGCGTAGTCGCGAACATCACACCTGGCCAGGCTGGTATGTGACGTTGTTCATCCGGGCGTGTGCGGGGGCTGATCTCAGTCGGTGAGATCGATGCGGACGGTCAGCAGGTCGGTGCCGACGGCCCGGACGGCGGCGCTGTTCATCCGGGGGAGCTGCGCCAGGCGGGCGCGGGCGTCGTCGTCGGGCAGCAGCGTCGCGGTGCCCGTATGCCACGTGCCGTGGATCCGCAGGCGAACGGCATTGTTCGCGCGGATGTTGCGGATGTAATTCGACCGCTCACCGAACTCGGACACCAGCCAGAATTCGGTGCCCGTGCGCCGGCCACCGATCGGGGTGAGGCGGGGCTGCCCGCTGACGCGGCCGGTGGTCTCGAGGAGTGTCTGGCTCGACAGTCGCCTGGAGAGCGGGTTGGCGACGTGCCGCTGGAATTGCATGACGATCCGTCGTTTGATCGCGTCGAGGTCGGCCATGACGAGAGCCTTCCACGTGGGAAGGCTCTCGTCGAGCGTTTCGCTACTTCGCTGCGACCGGTTCGTCGTCCTGGAACGGGTCGCCGGTCCGTTCGGCGTTGTAGCGGGCTTCGTCGAGGATGCCTTCCCGCTTCGCGACGATCGTCGGGACGAGAGCCTGGCCGGTGACGTTGACCGCGGTGCGGCCCATGTCGACGATCGGTTCGACGGCGAGCAGCAGGCCCACCCCGGCGAGGGGCAGTCCCAGCGTCGACAGCGTGAGCGTGAGCATGACCGTCGCGCCGGTGGTGCCCGCGGTGGCCGCGGATCCGATCACGGAGACGACGATGATCAGCAGGTAGTCGGTGAACGACAAAGGCACACCGTAGAACTCGGCGACGAAGATCGCGGCGATCGCGGGATAGATGGCAGCGCAGCCGTCCATCTTGGTGGTCGATCCGAGCGGCACCGCGAACGACGCGTACTCGCGGGGGACACCGAGATTGCGTTCGGTGACCCGCTCGGTGAGGGGCAGGGTGCCGATCGACGAACGGGACACGAAGCCGAGCTGCGTCGCGGGCCAGACGCCGGAGTAGAAGGCGCGCACCGACAGTCCGTGCGCGCGGATCAGGACGGGGTAGACGACGAGGAACACGACGGCCAGGCCGATGTAGACGGCGGCGGTGAACCATCCGAGCGAGCCGATGGCGTCCCAGCCGTAGGTGGCGACGGCGTTCGCGATCAGCGCGGCGGTCCCGATCGGTGCGAGGCGGATGATCCACCACAGCACCTTCTGCACGATCGCGAGGAGTGACGCGTTGAACTGCAGGAACGGTTCGGCCTTTGCCCCGACCTTCAGTGCGGCGATGCCGATCGCGGCCGCGACGACGAGCAGCTGCAGCACGTTGAAACTCAGCGACGTGCTGGCGGCGCCCTCGGTGAGGGTGGTCTTGGCGTTCAGGCCGAGGAAGTTGCTGGGCACGAGGCCGGTGACGAACGCCCACCACGACCCGGTGGTGGCCGGTTCCTTGCCGGCGCCGGTGACGGTCGTGTGCGATCCGGGCTGGGTGACGAGTCCGATGACGATTCCGATGACGACGGCGATGAACGCGGTGATCGCGAACCACAGCAGCGTCTGCACGGCGAGGCGCGCGGCGTTGGCCACCTCACGCAGGTTGGCGATCGAACTGACAATGGCGGTGAACACCAACGGGATCACCGCGACGGTAAGCAGTTTCACGTAGCTGGAGCCGATGGTGTGGACGGTTCCGACGAGCCAGTTCTCGTTGCCGTCGGCGGCGACGGGCATGGCGCGGGCGACGAGTCCGAGGATGACGCCGACGACGAGTCCGGTGACGATCTGGGGGCCGAAGGAGGTGGCCCACTGGGGTAGCCGGCGTCGAGAGGTGGTCTCGGCGCGCGTGGACAGCGCGGGACTGGGCATGGGTGTGCCTTTCGCATGGGGGCCGTGGAACGTCGCCCGGTGGGGCGGATACGGCGAGAGAGAGTCCTGAGTGGAGAGGTGCGTCAGCGCGAGCGCGGACAGATTGCGCTCGCCTGCAGGCGGAGGTCGACGTAGCGCCGAGAGGTCAGGAACAACACTGCGGGAACAATACTCCCGGCGGCGGCGCGCGTTTACTCCGGTTCCGCCTCGCCGGGATACCAGCGGGCGTAGACGTCGGGGTGCGCGCGGGTCCGGCTCTTCCACGCGTTCTCGCCGTACGTGCGATAGAGCGGATTCGCCGGGTCGAGTTCGATGCCGCGGGCACGTTCGGCCAGGTGCGGCGGCAGCTCGATGGTCGGGACCGTGGCGTCGAGAGCGGGATTGAGGAAGTACGGCACCGACAGTCGCTCGGGCGCACCGGCCGGGGTGAGCACCCGGTGCCGGGTGGCCCTGAGGTACCCGCCGGTCGCGACCTCGAGCAGTTCGCCGATGTTGACCACGAACGAGCCGGCGCGGGCCGGTGCGTCGATCCAGTCGCCGTCCTCGGTTTCGACCTGGAGTCCCGACGAGCCGGGTTCGAGGAGCAGCATCGTCAGTACGCCCGAATCCTTGTGGGCGCCGACGCCCTGCTCGCCGGTGTGGTCGGCGCTCGGCCGTTCCGGGTAGCGGACGACCTTGATCAGCGTGGCGGGGGCGTGCGCGAAGGCGTCGTCGAAGATCGCCGGATCGGCGTCGAGTGACGCGGCCCAGTGCCGCAGGAGCCGCATCCCGACGTCGGTGAGCGCGGCGTCCAGGGCCTCGATCGTCTTCTCGAGGTCGGGGAGGTCCGCGGGCCATTGATTGGGACCCTGCAGTCTCAGGTAGCCGTCGGCGCCGGGGATCGGTTGCCGTTCGGGGCCGATGTCGATCTGTTCCCGCCAGTCGGTCTCGCCGTTGGTCAGTTCACCGCCCACCCGGTTGTAGCCACGGAAGTGGGGGCTGTTCAGCATCGCGATCGACTGCTTGGAGTCGTCGGGCAGGGCGAAGAACTCCCGGGCGACGGTGAATACCCGATCGAGCAGCTCCCGGTCGACGCCGTGCCCGTCGAGGTAGAAGAACCCCACGTGATGGGTGATCTCCCGCAGCCGTTCCCGCCCGGCCGGTGTGTCCAGTTCGGCGAAATCGATGACGGGGAGCATTCCTCCACGGTATCCCCGGGTGGTCGCAATGTCAGGTGTCCCGGCGGCGCTCGAGTAGCACACTGTCGTGCCAGACGCCGTCGATCTGCGCGAGGCGTTGCCGCACCCCGACCGTCCGGTAGCCGACCGCGTGGTGCAGTGCGATGGACCCGGTGTTCATGGCCAGCACCGACGCGCCGCGAGGACACGGGGGACAGGGCCGCCCACCCGGCGACCGTTCCGTCCACCTCGACCACCCACCGGTGGCCGTCCAGCCAGCGCGCGTCCAGTTCCGACTGCGTCGGGGTCTCGGTATCGAAAGTGGCTAGCCCGCCGACGATGCCCTCCGAATAGATTCGGAGCACCAACCCCCAGTCCCTCGCTTCGAGCCGGCGCACGGTGATCGGCGAAATCGTAGAAGTATCGCCATGAAGTGCTGTTTCGGGGCGAATGTACCTTCGGGCGCCTCGGCAGCGCCGACGGGTACATTCGCCCGGCGAGGTCGGGAGCTCACTGTCGTAGCCGGATCCACGTCGTCTTCAGTCCGGTGTACTTGTCCAACGCGTGTACGGAGAGGTCACGGCCGAACCCGGACTGTTTGAACCCGCCGAACGGGGTCTGCGCGCTGATGGCGTCGACGGTGTTGACGGAGACGGTTCCCGCCCGCAGTGCCGCGGAGACGCGGTGCGCCCGGTTCAGGTTCTCGGTCCACACCGAGGCGGCCAGCCCGTAGATGCTGTCGTTGCCCATCCGGACGGCGTCGGCCTCGTCGGTGAACGTCTGGACGGTGAGGACGGGTCCGAACACCTCCTGGGTCACCACCTCGGCCGTGGGTGCGAGGTCCGCGAAGATCGTCGGTTCGACGAAGGATCCGCGGCCGTCGACGGTGGTCCTGTTGCCGCCCAGCAACACCCGGCCGTCGGACCGGGCGCGGTCGATGAACCCCGCCACGGTGCGAGCGTGGTTCTCGTCGACGATCGCGCCCAGCGTGGAGGCGGGATCGAGCGGATTGCCGGGGCGGATCGACGACGCCCGGCGGACGAGGGCCTCGGTCACCTGTTCGGCCACCGACTCCTCGACCAGCAACCGGGAGTTGGCCGAGCACACCGCACCCTGGTTGTAGAACGCACCGAAGACGGCTTTCTCCACCGCGTCGTCGAGGTCGGCGTCCGCGAAGACCAGGTTGGGACTCTTGCCTCCGCATTCGAGCCAGACCTGCTTCAGATTCGAGTCCGCCGCATACCGGAGGAACCGTTTCCCGGTCTCGGTCGAGCCGGTGAAGGCGACTACGTCGATGTCGGGATGCAGGCCCAGCGCCGCCCCGGCGGTGGCGCCGAGCCCCGGGACGACACCCAGGACGCCATCGGGCAGCCCCGCCTCGGCGGCGAGCTCGGCCAGCCGGAGCACCGACAGCGGAGCCTGCTCGGCGGGTTTGAGGACGACACTGTTGCCGGCCGCGAGGGCCGGCGCCAGTTTCCACACCGCGAGGTCGAGGGGGAAGTTCCACGGGACCACCGCCCCGACGACCCCGAGGGGTTCACGGGAGACGAGCGCGAGACTCCCGGGATCGGTGGGCGCGATCTCCCCGCCGATCTTGTCGAGGGCCTCGGCGTAGAACCTGAAAAGCTCGGCGGCCGAGGGGACGTCGACGGTCAGCGCCTCCACCACGAGCTTGCCCATGTCGAGGGAGTCGAGCAGGGCGAGCTCGTGCCGGTGTTCGAGGATCAGCTCGGCGAGCCGGAGCAGGACCCGCTTGCGGTGGGACGCCGGGCTCCGCGACCAGACGCCCGAGTCGAACGCCTCGCGCGCAGACCGTACCGCGGCGTCGACGTCCGGGGCGTCGGCGGCCGCCACCCGTGCCAGCAGCTCACCGGTGGCCGGGTTGATCGAGTCGAACGTCTCGTCCGACTTGGCGGGACGGAACGCGCCGTCGATGAAAAGCTCCCGGCGCAGCGTGATCGTCGCGGCGAGCCGGGTCCAGTCGGCGAGTGTGGTCGGATCAGGCATCGTCATCCCTCGGGCTCGAAAGTGGTGGTGTGCGATCAGGGAACATAGATGGCGAACTGTTTGAGCAGGGGCTCGTCGACGCGGTACTCGCCGCGCCACCCCTTGGTCAGGGTGAACGCGTCGCCGGGTCCGAAGGTGTGTGCGACGCCGTCGTCCGCTGTCAACGTCACCGAACCCTCCAGCACCCGGGTGTATTCGTCGCCCGGGTACGACTCGATGTACTCGCGATACGGCTCCGCACGCCACGAGCCGATGGTGAACTTCTCGTCCCCGCTGCTCAGGTGGACCATTTCGTGTTCCTTCGGATCGCCTGCCTGGAGCGTGTCCGCGGTGACGTAGGCGCTGGGTGTCATCGCCGCGATGTTCCGGGCGTCGGTCGGGATCGGGTGCACTGCGGTCATGGTGTTCCTCAGTTCTGTGCGGTGGCGAGCGGGGCGACGGAGAATTTCTCGACGGGTTCGATGGACAGTCCGGTGACTTCGCGTCGGAAGGCGACCGGACCCGGGGCGGGTGGTTCGTCCAGTTCCTCGGCGTACCGGTGCCCGGACCAGACCGCCGCCGCGATGGTGGACGGCGCCCAGGCGTCGCCGATGCCGCGGACACTGCGCAGGTCGGCGTCGGCCCATTCGGATTCGCGGGACTGCAGTTCGTGGAACAACCCGTCGTGCGGGAGTCGGGCGGTGACGAGGACGACGCTGTCCGCGTCGACGAACTGCTCGTCGCCGGTGAACGCGCACACGGTGCGCACGCCCTGGGGGGTGACCGCGGTGACGGCGCGGTTGACCTGAACGTGCACGCCGGCCTTGATGATTCGCTTGCGGATTCGGACCACCTCCATGGTGTTCGTCGTCCATTGCGACACGTGCGCGGCCGGGGTGATCAGGGTGACGTCGAATCCCTCCTTCGCGAGGAGTTCGGCGACGACCGCGCCGAGGTAGTAGTGGTCGTCGTCGAAGAGCACGACCTTGTTGCCCCGGGGGCGGAGCCCCGCCATCACGTCGTCGGGGGTCAGGACGTCGGCGTGCTCGTCGACGGGAACGGCGTGGGTGTGCCACCGGCCGACGCCGTCGCGGCGCCAGTGCGAGCCCGTGGCGACGACCACGTGATGGAAGTCGTTCTCGATGACGTCGTCCGCGGTCATCTCGCTCTCCATGAACACGTCGACGTCGGGGAGCTTGCGGAGTTGCTGTTCGCGGTAGTCGACCACGCGGATCCACGCGGACAGGCCGGGCAGCTTGGACTCGCGGGTCACACGGCCGCCGAGTTGCCTGCTCGCCTCGGCGAGGCTGACGTGGTAGCCGCGTTGCCCGAGCGCGCGCGCCGCCTCGAGTCCGGCGGGGCCGGCGCCGACCACGAGGACGTTCGAATCGGTCGAGCGGACCTTGATCCGCTCCGGGTGCCAGCAGCGCCGGAACTCCTCGCCCATCGTCGGGTTCTGGGTGCAGCGGATCGGGGACATCGTGAAGTCACCGGACACGCAGATGTTGCAACCGATGCACTCCCGGATGTCCTCGAGGTTGCCCTCCTCGATCTTGCGGGGAAGGTACGGGTCTGCGATCGAGGGGCGGGCCGCCCCGATGAAGTCGAGGATGCCGCTCTTGACCTGGTGCAGCATCGTGTCGGGCGAGGTGAAGCGGCCGACGCCGACGACGGGTTTCGTGGTGAGTCGCTTCAGCCCGCGGACATACGGTTCCTGCTCCGCCTCGGGACCGAACCGCGAGGTGACGGAGTCGTCCTCCCAGCTGCCCAGCACGAAGTCCCACAGATCGGGGGTCTCGCCGAGCAGGCCGATCACGTCCTCGATCTCGCTGCGGGTGATCCCTTCGTCGCCGAGGAGTTCGTCGACCGAGATGCGGCACGCCACGGCGGCCTTCCCGTCGGCGACCTCACGCGAATCCTCGAGGATCTCGCGGAGCAGGCGAACCCGGTTGGTCAGGCTGCCGCCGTACTCGTCCGACCGGTTGTTGTAGCGGCGGGACAGGAAGTGGTGCAGGCCGCCGATCGCGTGCCCGGCGTACACGTAGACGATGTCGTATTCGGCCTTCAGCGACCGGCGCACCGCCTCCTTGTGCCAGTGCCGGAGGTCGGCGATGTCCGACTTGGTCATCGCCCTGGCCTGGACGGGGTCGTAGTTCCAGGAGACGACGGGCAGATTCTGCGGGCCGAGTGGGGTCTCGCGGCTGATCAGGTTGGGGCTGTTCAGGCCGTTGTGGGCGAGTTCGATGCCTGCGAGGGAGCCGCCCTCGTGAATCTTCTCGGAGATCCGGGTCAGGGCGGGCAGGTCCTGGTCGTCCCACAGGCGTAGTTCGATGAACGGGCCGATGTCCGAGGTGGGGTGGATCTCGACCTGCTCGGTGCAGACGACGGCCCAGCCGCCCTCGGCCTTGACGCGCCGCATGTACGCCTCCCCGGAGGGGTCGCGGTAGCCCATGCCGTTGCAGTGCGGGACTTGGAAGAATCTGTTGCGGGCGGTGACCGGTCCGATCTTGACCGGTTCGAAAAGGATGTCGTATCGCGGATCACGCACGGTGGGTTCCTCACGCTGTTCGGGTTCGTGCAGTGCCAGAATCGTCGGTCCGCCCGACCACAACAGTCAACAGGATCTTTCCGTGCCACTGCATCAGTTATTCAGATGCCAACCCGGCGGCCTCCGCATCTGGAGAACTGATGCAGTACCCCGGATCTTTGTGCTGTACAGATTTGCCGGGTGCGGACGACAGTAGTGACCGGCATCACTGCAACGAGAGAGACGTCATGACCACAGATTCGACCGCAGCCGCTGAAACAGGGTGCATCTTCGGCGCCGCCGACATGGTGGAGGGGCGGACCGTCTACCGCGCCGACTGAAACCGGCCGACTGAAAACCGGCAGCGCGCAAGCACATTCCCATCGGCTCCAGCAACGAGGTACATCGATGAGCGACAACACCCCCACCGCCCTGGCGGACGAACAGACGCAACATCTCCAGAAGTCACTCGGCCGTTTCGACATCGTCTTCCTCATCGTCGCGGCGGTCGTGTCGGTCGAGGTTCTCGGTCAGGTCTCCACCTTCGGCGCGGAGACATTCACCTGGGCATTGGTTCTCGCGGTGTTCTTCCTGCTGCCGTACGGCCTTATCTTCGCCGAGATCGGCAGCACGTTCACCGGCGAGGGCGGTGTGTACGTGTGGGTCCGGAGAGCGTTCGGCCGGCCCCTCGCCGCCCTCGCATCGCTGCTGACGTGGGTGACCCAGCCCGTGTGGGTCGGCGGGTCCATGGCGTTCATCGCCGCGGAGACCTGGAACCACTACGTCACCGCGTTCGAGGAAGGATCGGTGACGGACTACCTGTTCAAACTCGTCTTCATCTGGCTGACGGTGCTCGCGGCCGTCGTGAGTCTGGCCCGCGGCAAATGGATTCCGACGGTCGGTGCGTTCCTCAAGATCGTCTTCCTGCTGTTCTTCCTCGTCACCACCGGCATCTACGCCGCGAAGAACGGATTCGCCGGCATCTCGGCGGGCGACTTCAGCCCCACCCTGACCGGGCTCCTCGGCGTGACGCCGCTGCTGCTGTTCTCCTACCTCGGGTTCGAATCCGGAAACAGCGCCGCCGGGGAGATGAAGAACCCCGCCCGCGACGTCCCGATCTCGATCGCCCGCGCCTGCGCCATCGCCGCCGCGTCCTACCTGCTGCCGATCTTCGCCATCCTGCTCGTCGTCCCCGCAGACGACATCACCGGTGTCGGCGGACTTCTCGAGGCGGTCGCGACCGTGTACAGCGTCTACGGTCCCGCCGCACCCGCCATGCTCACCGTGACCGGGGTGATCTTCGCGGTCATCCTGATGACCCAGGGCGCGGCGTGGATGATCATCAGCGACCGCATGCAGGCCATGGCCGCGGCCGACGGCGCGTTCTTCGGCGGGTTCTTCGGCCGCTTCCATCCGCGTCTCGGAACGCCGGTGCGCGTCAACTTCCTGTCCGGACTCGTCGCCACCGTCTTCATGATCGCGGCCATGCAGATCACCGGCTCCGGTGGTTCCATTTTCGCGGTCGTGCTCACCATCTCGATCTCGACGTTCCTGCTCAGCTACCTGATCGTCATCCCTTCGGCGGTCCGCCTGCGCACACGATTCCCGGACGTCGTGCGGCCCTTCCGGGTTCCCACCGCAAACGCGGGCTTCCGCGTGCTCGGCATCCTCTGCTTCGCATGGGTGCTGCTCGGCTCCTGGGTGGCCGTCTTCCCCGGAACCCTGGAATCGGTGTTCGGCCTGGACTACGACTTCGAGGAGATCTGGGGAGTGAGCCAGGGGACGTTCGAACTGTTCACCCTCGGAACGCTGGCCGTGCTCGCGCTCCTCGGCGCCGTCGGATACGTGCGCGGCAAGTCCGTGCGGTCCGCGAGCGGCCCGCGCCCCGCCCGGGAGGACGGCCCCGGATCGGAGCAGGACCCCGACCTCGTGAAGGCAGACATCCGCTGACGGTGTCGCGGGTGGCTCCCCGGTCGGAGACCTGCGATCCTGGTGGCCTCAGATCCCGAGGAGAGCGCATGCAACGACGACCCGACGTGACGTTCACCCAGCTCAGGTATTTCGTCGAGGCCGCGAACTTCTCCAGCATGACGAAGGCAGCCGACGAACTGATGGTCGCGCAGTCGGCGGTCTCCTCGGCGATCTCCCAACTCGAGCACCAGATCGGCACTCAGCTCTTCATCCGGCAACGGTCCCGCGGACTGGTCCTCACCGCGGCGGGGGAGGAGATGCTCCGCGACACCCGCAGCGTCCTCGCCCACCTCGGTGAGGTTCTCGACGCGGCCCGCGGCCACGAGGACAACGTCCGGGGAACGGTGCGCCTGGCCTGCTTCGTCACCCTCACCCCGTTCATCCTCCCGACACTGATCTCGGACCTGCGTGATCAGCACCCCGACCTGGAGGTCGAGGTCGTCGAGACGCAGGCGGAGGCGGTGCGGGCGGCGCTGCGCAACGGCACCGCGGAACTGGCCCTGACGTACGACCTCGCGCTGGGCGACGACATGGAGACGGAGACGCTCGGGGTCGCCCGACCGCACGTCATCCTTCCGCCCGACCACCGGCTCGCCGGCCACGACGCGATCACGCTCGCCGAGCTCGAAGGCGAACCCATGGTGTTGCTGGACCTGCCGAGCAGCCGCGACTACTTCCTGGCGATGCTGTCCGCCGCGGGGGTCACGCCGGTGGTCCGGTACCGGTCCGCAAGCTACGAAACGGTGCGCGGGCTCGTCGCCCGCGGCCACGGCTTCTCGATCCTCAACCAGCGGCCCGCCGAGGGCCGGACCTACGACGGCGGACGCGTCGCGACGCTGCCGATCGCCGACGACGTTCCCGGCCTGCCCGTGGTGCTCGCCCGGCTGAAGGGTGTGCGGAGCACGGCGCGGGCCCGGGCCGTCGCCGAACGGGCGCGGGCGGTGTTCGCGAAACAGGCCGGTTCGGGCCGTTAGAACGGCCACCCCATCTGGGCGTCGCGGTCGGCGCCGAAGGCGTGATCGACACGGTCGAGGACGTCGGGGTCCGCAGCCTGCAGCCGGTTCGCGGCCGCGAACGTGCGTGCCCGGTGGGCGCCGAGATACAGGCTGCCCAGCACGTCCAGGTCGAGCACCACCTGCGGGGCGGAGTCGGTCGGGGTGCACATCGCGGTGCCGTCCCGCACGGTCAGCGCGAACCGCCCACCGGCGTCCAGGAATCCGTCGTCGACCTGGATCACGACGTCGATGTCTGTTCGGTACCTGCGGGCCTCGAGCGCGGCGGGCACGTCCATGATCCGGACCCACAGCTCGTCGTGGCGCGAGGTGGTGCGCACCAGCCGGCCGTCGGTCAGCAGATACGGCAGCGGGTCCTCGGGGGTGAGGTGCGCCTCGATGCGGCGCACGAGGTCCAGGCCGAGCAGTGCCCGCCACAACGCCGCGTGCGCGTCCCGCGTGACCGTGCGGATCTCCTCCACCCGGGCGACGGTTCCGTTGTCGCCGGACACGCGACGGTAGAGCACGTAACCGTCGTCGTGCACGAGCCCGAACAGGCTTGTGCCGCCGCCGCGCTCGCTCTCGCGGTCGGCGAAGATCCGATTCCACACGATCCCGGGCCGGACCTGCGCCCCCGGGGTCACCCGTTGCCAGCGGTCGTAGAGGTCGGTGAACGCCACCCGGGCCTCCGCGGGATGGACCATCCGCACACCACCCGGGTCCGGTGCCTTCGGGTGCGGCACGGCGAACCGGCGGTCGATGCTCGACGTGGTCTCGACGGTCGCGGGTCCGTACCCGAAGCGTCCGTAGATCCCGCCCTCGCTGGCCGTGAGGAGTGACAGCGGGACACCCGACGTCCGGATGCGGGCGTGATGTTCGGCGTAGAGCGCGCGCAGGAGGCCGCGGCGTCGATGGGTGGGCGCGACCGTCACCGCGGTGACACCCGCCGCGGGAACGCCTTCGCCACCGGGAACGGTGACGGTCATGGGGATGTCCATGGTGGCGCCGACCACCGAGTCCTCGTCGAGCGCGATGATCGGCGGCGCGCCGCTGACGAGTTGCTTCCAGTGGGCGGTGAACTCCTCGGTCTGCGGTGTCACGAAGCAGATCTCGTTGAGCAGGGTGATCTTCGGCCAGTCCTGTTCGGTCGCCGTTCTGATCGTGATGCCGGCGGTGGTCGTCGTCATGTCCCGACACTGGCACACCCCACGTGGACTCGCAGCCGAATTTCGGCGTCCGACCTTGACCCGGTGCGTGTCTTCGGAGAGTCTGAGACCTTGCCGACCGGTGAGGGGGTGACGTCACGGTGTCGAGTGACCACACCTCGTCCGCACCTCGCCGAACGCTCCGGCTGCGCCGGGAGTCCTGGGGATTCGTCATCGGCTCCTTCCTGTTCGGGATGGCGGCCACGCGGGTGTACGGGCAGGCGGTCGGCCCCGAGATCGACAACATCACCTACTTCGTCGGGTCGCTGTTCTTCACCACCGCCGGATTCATCCAGTTGCGGCTCAGCGGCAGGCCGGTGCCCGGGGAGGAATCCGCGACGGTCGAACGCTACGACTGGTGGGCGGCGCTGATCCAGTTCGTCGGCACCCTGCTGTTCAACGTGAGTACCGGGGTCGTGCTGATCCAGAGCCTCACCGTCGAAGAGGACCGGGTGTGGGGGTGGCGTCCCGACCTCTTCGGGTCGACGGCGTTCCTCGTCGCCAGCGGTCTGGCGGTGGTGGCCACCACCGAAACCGACAAGCTGTGGGATCCGCATGCCCGCAACTGGCGCAGCACCTGGCTGAACATGATCGGGTCGATAGCGTTCGGGGTGTCCGCGGTGGGCGCGTACATCGTGCCCGGCACCGACGCGCTGAAGAACGCGACGATCGCCGATCTGGGCACGTTCGTGGGAGCCGTCTGCTTCCTCGTGGCCGCACTGCTGATGCGCCCGCCTCACCCCAGGTATTCGCCGAACCAGGCGAGGACACGTTCGTAGGCCTCGGCTGCCGCGGTCGCGTTGTAGCGGGGCCCGGTGTCGTTGAAGAACGCGTGATCGGCGCCCGGAACCGTGACGATCTCGTGCGGTAGCCTCGCCTTCGCGAGTGCGGCGGCCGCGGCGTCGCGGGACGCGTTCACCCGGGCGTCCAATTCCGCGTACAGGGCGAGGACCGCGGCCTTCGACCCGGAGAAGTCGGCGCCCTCGGGCAGGGGACCGTAGAAGGGGACCGCCGCCGCCAGCCGCGGCTCTCCGGACGCGAGGAGTCGCCACACCATCCCGCCGCCGAAGCAGAACCCCACCGCCGCCATCTTCTCGTCCGGCACCCGACGCCCGAGTTCGTCGATCCCGGCCTTCATGTCGGCGACGAAGCGTGCCGGCGGCACGGTGGCCAGCGCGGCGGTGGCCTGCGCTTGATCGGTGAACGTCGCGGTCCCGCCCTCTTCCGAGAGCAGGTCGAGGGCGAGCGCGGAGTAACCGGAACCCGCGAATCGTCCCGCCACCGAACGAATGTGGTCGGTGAGGCCCTTGTTCTCGTGTATGACGAGGACCGTTCCGCGGGGCGCGGCGGCGTCGGCCCACGCGCCCTGCAGGACCCGGCCGTCCGGGCCGGGGAACGTGACCGCTTCGGTCTCGACTGCCTCGGCCGCTCCCGGTCGCGGCGGCGTCGCCCCGCCCGGCGTCACCGGCGCCGAGGTCGGCGACTCGTCGCTGTCGGTGGCGCACGCGGCGAGCAGCGAGGACGCCGCCGCCACGCCGAGGCCGATGAGTCCGAGTCTTCGCAACGCCTCCCGGCGGGACAGCAGCCCGTCGGCATGGTCGATCGCGATCTCTTCGGCGATATAGCGTTGCAGTGGCGTCATGATCGTCCCCGTCCGCATCGGCTGATGTAGGGAATTATCCCTGGTCGAAGCCGTGATCGGCATCGGTTCCCACTTCATCACTTTTCCTTATGCAGTGCGCCACTTATCTGTGTTGTACAGATTTCGCCGGGCACCTCAAGATTGGTGCAACGGCACGAACTCCTCGCTCACCGCACACAGAAAGGAGCCCGTCATGCCGATCGCTGACCGTCACGCCGCCGTCGAAACGACGGCCCGAACATCGGTGGCCGCACCGATGCCGGACAGCTCGACCGTCAACTTCGTCGCGGCCATGGGCGCCGTCGCCACCGGAGTCACCGTCGTCGCGACCGACGGCCCCGGCGGGCGCGCCGCGCAGACCGTGAGCGCGATGTGCTCCGTCTCGGCCGACCCGGCGCTGGTGCTGGTCTGCCTGCACGGACGAAGCCCGGTCAACGACGCGATCTCCGAGAACGGCGTCTTCTGCGTCAATGTGCTTGCCACCCAGCACGATCACGTCGCCGACACCTTCGCCGGCCGCCCCTGGCCCGGCAAGCAGCGGTGGGACTTCACCTGCGGGCACTGGACCGTGGCCGAATCCGGCTCACCCCGCGTCCACGACGCGATCGCGTCGTTCGACTGCACCGTCCACGACGTCATCGAGGCCGGCACCCACCGCGTCTACATCGGGCGCGTCGCCGCCGTGGAGGCGCACCCCGGTGAACCGCTCGTGTACGCCTCCCACACCTACAGCAAGCCCGCAGCGTTCGAACCTTCCACCTTCCCCGACTACCCGGACGCACACCCCGCGCCGAGGACCAGGAGCACGAAATGATCCGCACCGGAGACGAATACAGGGAGTCCATCAGGGACGGCCGCGAGGTCTGGGTCGACGGGGAACGCGTCAAGGACGTGGCCAACCATCCCATGTTCAAGCCGATCGTCGACGTGCGGGCACGCATCTACGACCTCGCACACGACGAGGCCACGCAGGACGCGATGACCTACGTCGATCCCGAATCCGGCGAACGCAACGCCATCGCCAACAAGCTTCCCCGCACGCAGCAGGACTGGCTCGACAAGCGCGCCGCCGTCGACCTGGTACTCGAGGACACCCGGGGCGTGGTCACCCGCGTCGGTGACGAGACCATCGGTGAGATGTGGTCGCTGTTCGACGGCCAGGACGTCCTCAACGAGGTGGACCCGCGATTCTCGGAGAACATCCGCCGCCACCTGGACCGGTCGGTCCGGGAGGACCCGTTCCACGTGTCGGCGAACACCGACCCCAAGGGCGACCGGTCCAAGGCGCCGCAAGATCAGGACCCCGACATGCTCCTGCACGTCGTGAAGGAGACCGACAACGGCATCGTCGTGCGCGGCGCGAAGTACGAGACCGCCGCCGCCTACTCCAACCAGGCGTTCACCAAACCCACCATCGCCAACTGGGGCAACAGCGAACTGTCCGACTACGCCGTCGGATTCGTGCTCGACATGGGTGCGCCGGGGCTGAAGTACATCTCCCGCAACGGGTTCGCCGGCCGTGCGCCGTCCGCCGACTACCCGCTCGCCAACCGCGTCGACGAGGTCGAGTCCCTCGTCGTGTTCGACAACGTCGAGATCCCCTGGGAAGGCGTGCTGTTCTACCGGCACACTCGGGCGGCCACGTTCATCCGCTCCACCCTGCACCGCTACAGCGCATTCCCGTTCGTGCAACGCACCCTGCACCTCGCCGATCTGATGATCGGATCCGCACTCTGGAACGTCAAGCAGAGCGGGCTCGAGAAGCAGCAGGCGGTGCAGGAGAAGCTCGCTCAGCTCGCCTGCTACCGGGAGACGATCAACGCCCACCTCACCGCGGCCATCTCCCTCGCCGAGCCCAGCCCCGGCGGCCTGCTCATGCCCAACCAGTCCCTGCTCTACACCGGCCGGGTGATGGCGCTCAGCCAGCTGCCCGCGATGATGCACATCGCCCGCGAGCTGTGCGGCGGCCAGATCTGCATCACCCCGGACGCCGCCACGTTCGCCGACCCCGACGTCGCGCCGTGGCTGGAGAAGTTCTACTCCATCAACGACAACTGGGTGGCCGACGACCGTCGCAAGCTCCTCGCGTTCGCCCGCGACCTGCTCAACAGCGATTACGCGGGACATCGCCTGACGTTCCAGCTCTTCGCCCAGTCGCCGCCTTTCGCGCAGCTCGCCGCCGTCTACCGCAACTTCGACTTCGACGGTCCGCTCGGGCTGGTCAAGGCCGCAGCGGGACTGTCGGACAACGTCGACGGAGGTGCGGCATGACCACCCACACCCGCATCCGCTCGTTCAACACCCGCGACACGTACCCGGAACAGAACCTCGACAACGACCTCGCCCAGGCCGTCGTCGCCGGCGGAGTCGTGTATCTCCGCGGGCAGATCGGACAGGACCTCGACACCCGGGAGTCGGTGGGAATCGGCGACGTCGAGGCCCAGGCCGAGAAGGCGATGGCGAACATCGCGATGCTGCTGAAGGAATCGGGCAGCCGGCTGGAGGACGTCGTCAAGGTCACCATCTACCTGGTGGACGTCCGGTACCGCGAGACCGTCTACCGAGTGGTCGGACGCTGGCTGAAGGGCGTGCACCCGGTGTCCACCGGCATCGTCGTCGACGCCCTCGCCCGGCCCGAATGGCTCGTCGAGATCGACGCGACGGCCGTGATCAGCTCATGACGTTCTCACTCGTCGCCCGTGATCCCGGGGGCGCGTTCGGGATGGTCGTCTGCTCCTCGAGCCCCGCCGTGGCCGCACGCTGCCTGCACGTGCGGTCCGGGGTCGGCGTCGTCGCCTCCCAGAACGTGACCAACCCGCAGCTGGGGCCGATCGGTCTCGACGCACTCGCCTCGGGTGCGAACGCGGAGACCGCACTGAAAACCGCACTCGCGCAGGAGAAGTTCCCGGACTACCGCCAGGTCGTCATCGTCGATGCGGACGGCGGCACCGCGGTGCACTCGGGCGCGCAGACGCTGGGCATCCACAGCAGCGCGCAGGGCAACGGCGCCGCCGTCGCCGGCAACATGCTTCGCGACGAAGGCGTCATCCGGTCGCTGCTGTTCGGCTACGTGTCGAGTACCGCCCCGACGTTCGAGGGCAGACTGCTCGACGGACTCACCGCGGCCGTCACCGCGGGCGGGGAGGCGGGGCCCGTGCACTCGGCGGGAGTCCAGGTGGTCGAGGACGTGCCCTGGCCCGTCACCGATCTGCGCGTCGACTGGCACGACGACCCGGTCGGCGAACTGCGCCGGCTGTGGACGGTGTGGGAACCGCAGAAGCGGGACTACCGGGTGCGCGGTGTCGACCCGACGGCCGCCCCGTCCTACGGCGTGCCGGGGGACCTGTGAGCGCCGACGCCGCGGTTCGTGACGGAGCCAGGAGGGCGGAAGACCGGATCCTGGCTCTGTCGCACGACCTCCACGCCCACCCCGAGGTCGCGTGGGAGGAGGAACGCTCGTGCGTCCGGGTGGCCGGGGTGCTTTCGGACGCCGGTTTCACGGTCGAGCAGCAGTACGTCGGACTGCCCACTGCGTTCCGCGCACACGTCGGCTCCGGACCGCTGCACCTCGCGGTCTGCGCGGAATACGACGCGCTCCCCGGGCTCGGACACGCGTGCGGGCACAACGTCATCTCCGCCATCTCGGTGGGGACGGCGTTGGCCCTCGCCCCGCTGGTCGACGACCTCGGCATCACCCTGTCGGTGCTCGGCACCCCCGCCGAGGAAGGCGGGGGCGGCAAGATCGACATGCTGAAACGCGGTGCGTTCGAGGGCGTCCATGCCGCCGTCATGGCCCACCCCGGCCCGGTCGACGTCGCCCGGGCCGAACCGTACGCGGTGTCCCACAGCCACATCCGGTACGACGGCAAGGCGGCACACGCCGCGGCGTACCCCGAACGGGGTGTCAACGCGGCCGACGCGTTCACGGTGGCGCAGGTCGCCATCGGGCTGCTCCGCCAACAGCTTCCGTCGAGCACGCGAGTGCACGGAATGATGACCCGCGGGGGAGAGGCGCCCAACGCCATTCCCCAGCGCACCGAAGGTCGCTGGTACGTGCGCGCGGAGACGCTGGAGGAACTGGCCCGCATCGAGCCCCGCGTGGCCCGCTGCTTCGAGGCCGGCGCCGTCGCAACCGGCTGTGAACTGACCATCGCCCCGGAAAGCGAACCGTACTCGGAGTTCCGCACCGACGAGGCGCTGCTCGCGTCGTACGTCCGGCACGCGGAGGGACTGGGCCGCGTGTTCCGCACCGGCGCGGACTCGCTGATGAACCGGGCCTCCACCGACATGGGCAACGTCTCGCAGGTGATTCCCGCGATCCACCCCTATATCGGAATCGACTCGGCGCCCGCGGTCAACCATCAGGCCGAGTTCGCCGCGGCCAGCGCCGCGCCCGCTGCAGACCGGGCGGCCGTCGACGGCGCGCTGGCCCTCGCCCTGACACTGCTCGACGCCTGCGGCTCCGCCGCCCGTGAGTACTTGTTAACCGCCCGACGTTAAGAAGTACTCACGGGTGGGGCAAAGAATTCGAGCGCGATGTTGTCGGGGTCACGGAACGAGATGCCCGAACCGTAGTGCGCTGTCTTGATGCCCCCGTGCTCGATGCCGAGGGCATCGAGCCGCTCCACCCACCGGGGCAGTGTGTCGGGGGAACACTGGAACGCGATGTGGTCGAGTCCGACCTGCCGTTCGTCGAATCGTGCGGGAGCGCCGGCGTCGGGGTGCGTGTGCAGGCCGAAGAGCATGCCGCCGTCGAGCGCGAACACCGTGTGGTGGAAGGTCCCCGATTCCTCGTCCTCGTCGAGGACGGGGGCCGATCCGAACAGTGCGGTGTACCAGGCGGTGCTGGCCGGTAGGTCGGACACGGTGATCGCGACGTGGGTGAGGCCCGGGAAATTGGACATCTGCGACAACTCTCTCTCCGGCGGAACGGTCTCTTTTTTCGACCCTAACGAGCAGGCACCGCCGGGTGGTGGACAACGGCGAATCCTGCCCGAGCGGACAGGGGCGGTCGCCACGCAGACCGCCCGAGCCTGTAACAGGCTCGGGCGGTGCGGTGTTCGGGGACTACTGCCGGGCGGGCACAGGTGTGGCGCCGGAGGTGGTCTTCGCTCCGGTCGAGCCGCGCCGCGCGAGGAGCAGGTAGATGGGCCCGGTCACCACCAGCCCGGCGACCCAGGACAGGTCGGCGCCGCCGAGGAACGCGGACACGGGCCCCGTGTAGAGGGACGTGGCCATGAACGGAATCTGGACGACGATGCCGAGCAGGTAGGCGGTGACGGCCGTCCAGTTGAAGCGGCCGTAGATGCCGCCGTCGAAGCGGAAGATCGACTCGAGGTCGTAGACGCCCTTGTGGATGAGGTAGAAGTCGATGAGGTTGATCGCCGTCCACGGCACCAGCACGACGAGAAGCACGACCACCAGATCGACGAAGTGCGACACGAAGTCGGCCGACAGCGCGATGGCGACGACGGAGGCCGCGACGAGGATGATCGTCGAGAGGATCACCCGGGCGCGGGCGGTCGGAATCCAGCGGGCGCGGAATGTCTGGACGGACGTAATGATGGCGAGGACGGCGCCGTACAGGTTCAGCGCGTTGTGGCTGATGACGCTGAGCAGGAACAGCACCAGCATGATGCTGCCGAGGCTTCCCGTCGTCGCCTTGACGCCGTCCATGGTGCCCATGCCGATCGGTGCGGCGAGCGTGACGACCGCACCGAACGCGAAGGCGAGGAACGAGCCGAGGGTGCAGCCGAGGTATGTCGCCCAGAACGTCGACGGCACGCCGACGTCCTTGGGGAGGTACCGCGAGTAGTCGGACACGTAGGGCGCGAACGCGATCTGCCAGAGCGCGCCGAGTGACACGGTGGCCAGCCAACCGGCGAAGTTGAAGTCGCCCCGCGTGAGGAAGTCCGACGGCAGGTCGCCGGTGAGGATGGCGAAGAAGCCCACCAGGATTCCGATTCCGAGGACCCAGGTTCCGATGCGGTTGAGGATGTGGATCAACCGGTAGCCGATGACGCAGATGACGGCGGAGCCGAGAGCGCCGGCCACGATCCCCACGTCCACGGGTATGCCGTTCACGATCCCGTGCATCGACTGGCCGGCCAGGACGATGTTCGACGAGAAGAAGCCGAGATACATCACGGCGGCGATCACCACGATGATGAGCGCCCCGAACGTGCCGAACTGTCCGCGGCTCTGGATCATCTGGGGGATCCCCATCTGGGGTCCCTGCGCCGAATGCAACGCCATCAGGGCGCCCCCGGCGAGATGTCCGACGACGAATGCGACGAGGCTCCACCACAGCGAGAGTCCGAACAGGCTGGGGCCGAGGGCACCGGTCACGATCGGTAGCGGGGCGAGGTTGCCGCCGAACCACAGCGTGAACAGATCGCGAACCTTGCCGTGGCGATCGGATTCCGGGACGAACCCGATGGTGTGCTTCTCCAGCATCGGGGCGACGTGGGTGTCGGGCATCAATCCTCCGAACGGCGCAAGTGCGCCACTTCTAGGTCGAGTAGTGGAGACCACAATGGTCGGAGGCAGTGAATCTGTACAGAACAACTAACTGATGTGTTGCATCACTTATTCTGATTCAGCAGGTCGGACTAGCCTGGGTCGATGCGTACCGTGGGAGTCGACCTGGCGGCCGAACCGAAGAAGACCGCCCTGGCGATCATCGACTGGTCCGGCGGTGTGGCCCGCGTCGAGTCCGTCCGGCTGGGAGCCGGGAACGACGCCGTGATCGAGGCCGTGCTGGCGTGCGACAGGACCGGTATCGATGCACCGTTCGGCTGGCCCGACGCGTTCGTCCGGATGGTGTCCGAGCACCACGCCGGCCGACTGTCCGCGGCCAACGGTCTCGCCAACCGCGACGGGCGTCGACCGCTGACCAAGCGGCGCACCGACCTCGTGGTGCAAGCCGCGACGGGGATATCCCCGCTCAGTGTGTCGGCCGATCTCATCGCGCACGTCGCGTTACGCTGCGCCGGAATCCTCGCGGAACTCGGTGACCTCGGCGTCGATGTCGGACGCGTCGACGGCCGCGTGGTCGAGGCGTATCCGGCGGCCGCGCTGCGCACCTGGGGCCTGGTGTCGCGCGGATACAAGAGCGCGCAGAATCGGGTGACGCTGGGGGAGTTGGTCGACGCGCTCCTGGCGGCCGCGGACTGGATGGATCTCGGTGCATTCCAGCCGATCTGCCGCGAATCGGACGATGCTCTCGACGCCGTGCTGGCCGCCGTCATCGCGCGGGCAGCGGCCGTCGGCTGCACAGCGCTACCCGAGGGCGACGACCGCGCCATTGCCGAACGGGAGGGGTGGATCCACGTGCCGACGGGAGGCCTGCAGGCGTTGCGGCCCTAGCGGCGGATTCCTGTGACTGCGCTGGTAGACCGACCGCGGCGACGCCCTCGGGTGAAACCTGGCAAATTGGACACCACACGCACCGTGCGTGGGCACACGAAGAAGGAGTCCAATGGCTTTCTGGGATCAGCTGAAGGCAAAGGCGTTCGAGATGAACGGCCAGCTCAAGACCAAGACGGCACAGTTCCAGAACAAGGAGTTCGCCAACGCCAGCATGGCCATGTGCGCCCTCATCGCCGCGGCGGACGGGACCATCGACCCGTCCGAGCGTCAGAAGACTGCGGCGCTGATCACCAGCAACGAGGCGCTGAGTGTGTTCCCGTCGGACGAGCTGAGCCAGAAGTTCGACTGGTACTGCAGCAAGCTGCAGTCCGATTTCGAGTTCGGCAAGATCGAGGCCACCGCCACCATCGCGAAGCTGAAGTCCAAGCAGGATCAGGCACGTGCCGTCATCCAGATCGGCATCGTCATCGGTGGCGCCGACGGCAACTTCGACCAGCACGAGCGAAACGTGGTGCGCGACGCCTGTTTCGCCGTCGGCATCGCTCCGGCGGAATTCGAACTCTGAGGTGATCGGTGACGCGCCCGGCTCAGGGGCGCGTCACCGACGCTCAGTAGGCCGTGATGATCGGCGCCGGGTTCCACATGCCCGAACGCTGAATCCGGGTGGTGTCGATCTCCGCGGTCTTCGCGTCGGGGTCGAGCGGGGAGTACTGCTCCACTCCGCCCCAGTCACGGTCCCAGTCGTCCCTCAGGTACGACGGTATGGTGCGGCTCGCCCGGGTCATCTCGATCCAGCCCAGCGGGCCTCCGCCGTACCGGTCCTGCCACAGGCTGGTCATGATCGCGCCGGGACGGTCGGGGAGGATCCGGTATTCGGGCGCCTCCGCGACACCCGTGCGGTGGTCGAACGGTCGCTGGCACGGAAATGCAAGTCCCACAGCCCAGTCGATCATCACGGGCGAGTCGGATCCGATCACGTCGTTCAGTGTCTGCGTCCGGGGAACACGCGGCGGCGTCACCGCCAGCCACTGCTGCGGATCACTGTCCGAATCCGACGCCACGAGTCGGATGACATCCGAATCGTCCGGCAGGGAATCGAGCGGGACGCGCAGATTCCGCCAGGACGGTGCCGGGCCGATATCGATCGGCGTCACGCGTCCCGACACCGCGACCGCGCCGTCCGGTTGTGCGGTGCCGTACTCCACCTCGAGGTTCTGCCCGTAGGTGACGACGCCGTCCGCGTCGACGGAGCGGATGCGGCCCGCTGCGGCGATGGAGACGATGTCACCCGCCCCCGCGTCCGATTCGGGGTTCGGCAACCGGTACCAGCCCGTGGTCAGTGACGCGTCGCCGTCGCTGCCGTCGCTGCCGAGGACGGGCGTGCGGTCGGGGTCGAGGCCGAACGGCAGAGCCACGGCGCTGCCGTTGACACCCACCGCGCCGGCGCCGCCGCCGGTGCCCGCGGCGTTGCTCGACGCCGTCTGCTCGGTGTTGTCGGTCTTGACGGAGTTGGCGACGCCCGCATCCGACGATTCCTCGTCGGCACTGAGGTCGCCGGCGACGCCGTTCGGCGTGAAGCCGACGGTGCCCGTACCCGCGAGAGCGGTCGCGGCGTCACCGGACAGTGGTTGCAGCAGCGACGCGTTCGGATCGGTTTCGAGCAGGACGTCGTTGGCGAGACCGCACGGTGCGCCGGTGACGGCATCGACATTGGAGCGGGCGAGGGAGAACGCGGGGTACTGCGCGACCGCGCCCTTCGCCATCGACAGCACCTCGAACAGCACCATCGCGGCGGCCGCCACCGTCAACGGCGGAATCGCCCACAACCGGCGTCGCCGCACGGATTCGGTCCGGGTGTAGGGCTCGCGGAAGTAGCACCACGCCGCGATCAGCAGCATCACCAGCGTGGCGCCGAGCAGGATGGTGCCCGCACCGAGGCCGGCGATCGACACCGGCTTGTCCCACCACGGGACGCTGTAGCTGGACACGTACCACCACCCGTTGGTGCTGGTGAAGCACATCGCCAGCAGGAACAGCACGGCGGCCGCGAACAGGGCGCGGTTGCGCGGCGAGCGCACCACGGCGGTGCTCACCGCCACGGACGCCAGGACGGCGAGCGACCCCGCGAGGCCGGCGTAGATGCCGAAGTGATGCGTCCACTTGGTGGGCGTGAACATCATCAACCCCATCGCGGCGAGCGTGATGCCGATGAGCCGCCGCGACGGTCCGGCCGCCGTCCCGGGAATCCGGCCGCCCTTGCGGAGCATCACGAAAACCGTCACGGCCAGGCTCAGCACCATCACGAACACGCCGAACCGGCGCGACAGCGAACCGTCGACGGAGATGTTCAGCAGGTACTGGTAGCGGAGGTATTCGTCGAACCAGGGGACGTTGGGGCCGATCGCGTGAACGTGCTGCATCTCCATGACGGCGGCGAGGGTCTGGTCGGCGAACACCGCCACCAGGATCACGGTCCCCGACGCGACGAGCGGAGCCAGCAATGCGATGTATCCGACCGTCTTGGCCCGCGCGATCACGATCTGCAGGATCGGCCGGGCGCCCGCGACCAGGGCGCCGAAACAGATCAACCCGGACGGGCCCGCGGTCAGCGTGGCCGCACCGACCAGAATCGCCACCGCGGCGGGCAGCAGTCGCCGGGTCGCGACGGCACGTTCCACCGAGCACCACGTGAGCAGCACGCCCACCGCGACGATCGGCTCGGGCCGCAGACCGTTGTTGTACGGAAGCCAGAACGCGAGGAACACCAGTCCGCCGGTCCACAGCGCGAGCCGGTTGCCCCGGACCGCGGCGCCGAGTCGCGGTGCGACTTCACGGCTGATCACCAGCCACGCGACGACGCCGGCGAGCAGCGCGGGCAGACGCACGAACGGGCTCGCCGGGGTGATGTTCGCCAGCACCGCGAGGACGTCGTAATACGGAGACCCGAACGGCGCCTCCGGGACGCCGTACCAGCGGAAGTAATTGGCCATGTAGCCCGCCGCCGCGGACGTGCGGGCCATGTTGAACTGATAGCCGTCGTCGGAGGTGGAGGCGCCGATGAAGTGCCACAGCACCAGCGTGCCGATGACGACGGCGTCGACGACCCCGAACGACCACCAGCGGGTGGGAAGGAATCGTCGTGCCCGGCGCCCGTCCACGTTGTCGAGACGGTGCAGCGCCACCAGCGCCAGAATCGTCGCGAGCGCGCCCACCACCATGGCGACGAACTTGAGGGTCGAGGGCGTCGACGAAAAGCGGCTGTCGATCTGGGCCGTCACCTGCAGTCCGTCGGGCGCCGCACCGTCGAGGTCGCTGAAGATGCCCACCATCTGCGGGCGGAGGTCGCCGTCGACGACGGTCGGTGCGTCCTGGCCCGCCGCGACGAAACCGGCGCTGGTCCGCGTGGAATCCGACGACACCACGAGCGCGCAGTCTGCGGGTAGCTGGTCCAGCGGCGACGACAGCAGCACCTTGTTCCGCAACAGCACCTCGACGCCGGCGGGACCGTCCGGGGTCGCGGGATTCACCCTGGCGACCAGTCCATACCTCCCGGCGTCGGCGGCGCCCGCGGGGGCGGTGGAGGTCAGGATCCCGCCGCGGTCGGCGAGTTCACCGACCGCCGAACAGGGGATCTGCACGTCGAGGCTCAGCGGCGCGTAGGTGACGAGCGGTGCCTCGACGCTTCCGGTGCTGCCGTTCTGCGGCCAGGTGAGGGTCGCGCTGTCCTGCTCGACCGGAAGGAACGGGAGCGACAACGTGAGCAGCACTCCGACGACGGAGGCGATGATCGCGAGAAGGCGGGCGGAGCGGACCGACTGATCGAGGCGAGACGACTGGGGCGGGGTCCCGATCGGCGACTCGTCCGAGTCGTCTCTGGACACTTTCGCCGATTCCAGCCTGCTGTCAGTCACGACGTCGGATAGTACCCATCCGCGCCAATTGTTAGCGAAGGCAAGAACAGGCCCGGTCGGAGGGCCGGCCGCCCCGGCGGATCACATGTGGAAGTGCTTCAGGATCCGCGACCGGCGCTCCGCTCGGGTGAGGAGATGGTGGTGGTGCCGCGGACCGCGGCGGTGCCGAACCTCGGAATGCACTTCGCGAATGATCTCGAACATGCCTCCGCCTTCCTCCGACGCGAGCCGATAGCCCGACGGTAGGCCGCGAACAGGGTGAGCCGACTCACCCGGGGCGGGTGAACCAGGTCACCCGATCACGGGCTGTACCGACAGCTGTTTCACGCCGGTCTGCGAACAGCCGGTGGTGGGGTAGGGGAGGAATACCGACCCGGTGTCGTCGGGTGGGTACACCCGGAATCCCGCTACCGGAGTGGGGCCACACGTCTCGGCGGGATAGTTCTGCACCACCGTGGCACGCACCGCTGCGGTGGCCCGTGCGCCCGGGGCGACCGTCACCGGTTTCTCGGTGCCGCCGTCCCGATCGGCCGCGGCACCTACCTGCGGACCGTCCGGGGCGGCGACGTACGAGACCCCCGGGTATCCGTGGAGAACGCAGCTGCGGGTGCCGGTGTTGGTGAAGACGAGCGGGATCTCCTGAGATCCGGCGGCCCCACTCGCCTGTCCGAGCGTCACCTGCAGTTCGCCGATCAGGCAGCGGTCGGGGTGCGGTGCGGTCGTCTCGGTGGGCGCGGATCTCGTGAAGGTGATGTCACGCGAGGGTTCGGCGGTCCCCGTGTCGTCCGTCGAGCCGCACGCCGAGGCGGTGAGCACGGCGGCGATTCCGAGTACGCCGAGAAGGGTGCGTGCCGGTGACTGCGTGCGCATCTGATCGCTCCTCTTCGCCGATGTGCTGCCGTACGTCGATGGTCCGCGATCGGTGCCGTCCCGGTGCGTGGTTCGGGGAGATCTCATTCGCCCTTGCCGGAGGAATCCGGTCGTAGGCTGCGGGGCGCAGGTGGTCGCCGAGGGCACCGCCGACGACGTCGATCGCGCCGCGAAGGCCGCGCGAGCAGCCTTCCCCGCATGGTCCGCGCTCAGCGGCAAGGAACGTGGCGAGTACCTCCAGGAAGCGGCTGCCCTGATCCAGGAGCGCCTCGACGACTTCACCGCCCTGATGTCCCGCGACATGGGCATGCCGCTGGGATTCGCGAAGCCCATCCAGATCGGCATGCCGCTCGCGAACCTCGCTGCGTTCGCCGAACTGGCCGCCACCTCCGACTTCGACGCCCACGAGGTGGGCAACTCCCTGATCGTGCGCGAGCCGATCGGTGTCGTCGGGGCGATCACCCCGTGGAATTTTCCGCTCCACCAGGTGATGCTCAAGGTCGGCGGTGCCCTGGCCGCGGGATGCACCGTTGTGCTCGAGCCGACCGAGGTGGCACCGCTCACCACGTACGCGCTCGCCGACATCTTCGACGAAATCGGTCTGCCGGCAGGCGTGTTCAGCCTCGTCAGCGGATTCGGGCCCGTTGTGGGCGAGGCGATCGCCGGACATCCCGAGGTGGTCGCCAAGGAGGAGATCTTCGGCCCCGTCCTGTCGATCATCGGGTACCGGGACGAGGACGACGCGGTGCGGATCGCCAACGCAACGGAGTACGGACTCGCCGCCGGCATCTGGTCCGGGGACCAGGACCGCGCCGACCGCGTCGCGCGACCAGTTGCGCGCCGGCCAGGTCGAGGTGAACGGCGGGAGGTTCGACACCAACGCCCCGTTCGGCGGGTACAAGCAGTTCGGCATCGGCCGCGAGGCCGGCGTCCTCGGCTTCGAGGAGTTCCTCGAGATCAAGTCGATCCAGCGGTAGGCGGCTTCGCCGCCCGTGCGCCTTTTTGGTAGTGACTGCTACCAAAAAGGCGCACGGGCGCGGAGCGCAATTGGCCTCACGCTGAACCGAATCGGTGACTCCCGACCGTCGCGGTCCTACCCTCGAACCGAGGGGCGGACAGCGGAGATGAGGAGAACGACATGGATCTCGGTCTGGGCGGCAAGCGGGCCGTCGTCACCGGCGGCAGCCGCGGAATCGGTTTCGCGATCGCGCGCAGCCTCGCGTCGGAGGGGGTCGACGTGGTGCTCGCGGCCAGGGGCGTCGAGGCGCTGGAACTGGCGGCGAAGACGCTGTCGCAGGAGACCGGGCGGCGGGTGATCGGAGTACCCACCGACACCGGCGACGATGATTCGGTGCGCGCCCTCGTGCAGCGGACGGTGGACGAACTCGGCGGCGTCGACATTCTCGTGAACGCCGCGGCCACACCGTGGAGCGCGGGCAAGCCGAGCGACTTCGCGTCCACCACCGACGACGTGGTGCGCGCCGAACTCGAGATCAAGGTGCTCGGCTACCTGCGGACCGCCCGCGCGGTGGCACCGCACCTCGTGGAGCAGGGGTGGGGACGGATCATCAATATCAGCGGGCTCGGTGCACGCCAGGCCAATTCCATCGCGCAGACCGTGCGGAACGTCGGTGTGTCGGCGCTGACGAAGAACCTCGCCGACGAACTGGGACCGCACGGAATCAACGTGACGGTGGTGCATCCGGGGCTGACGCGGACGGAACGGCTCGTCGACCGGCTGGCGGCGCAGTCCGAGGCGGAAGGTGTGCCGGTCGCCGAGTTGGAGTCGCGGCTGGCTACCAACTCGATCCACCGGTTGATCGACGCGAGCGAGGTCGCGGACGTCGTCACGTTCCTGGCGTCACCGCGCAGCGTCGGGATCACCGGCGACGCGGTTGCCGTCGGCGGGGGTGCTCCGGGCGCCGTCTATTACTGAGCGCGGGCGGGTGACAGCGCGCCGTCGTGTTCGGTGACTTCCCGGGCGGCGCGCTCCCCGGACCGGATGGCCCCGTCGACCCAGCCGCACATCACGGACGAACTCTCCGTGCCTGCCCAGTGAATGCGACCGCACGGCTTGCGGAGGGCGTGGCCGAACTGGGTGAGCACTCCCGTCGGCGCATGGCTGAGCATGCCGCCGCCGGAGTACCGCTCGACGCTCCAGTTCTGCTCGATGTAGTCGACGGGGGAGGCAGCTTTGGCTCCGAACCTCGCGGTCAACTCGCCGAGCACCGCTTTCTTCCGTTCCGCTTCCGACAGCGTCCCCAGCGTGCGGGCGATCGGTCCCTCGACGATCACGCACAGAACACCGGGGCGCCCCGTGTCGGTGCTCGCGTCGATGGTGACGGTCGCGGGGGAGTCGGGTGCCGCGGACTGCCCGGACAATCCGTCCGCGCGCCAGAAGGGTTCGTCGTAGACGACGGCGATCTTCATGACCGCGCCGCTCGGCATCCTCTGGTGCAGGAAGGACCGATCCATCGGCAGGAGCGGCTCGTAGAGGATCTGGCTCGCGATCGCGAGGGGGACCGCGACGATGGCCCTCCGGGCCCGCACCGCCATATCCGCGGATCGGACGGTCACGCCGTCGCCGTCCTGCGCGATGTCCCGGACGGGTTGTGACAGATGGAGTGCGTCGCCGATCGCGGCCGCCATCGGACGGTAGACGGCACCCATTCCGCCGACCGGCCGCGCGTCCTCGGCCGCGTCCTTCACACCGAGAACGAAACTCGGACCGCCGCCGGACGCCATCTGGTACAGGACGAACAGCATCGACACCTCGGACGCCGCGGACGTGTAGCAGCCGGCGATGGCGGTCTCGAGAAGGTCGTGGGCCGGCTTGGACAGCGTGTTGTCGCCCAGCCATTTGGCGAGGCTGATCGCGTCCCACTTCGCTGCCTTCTTCGCCTCCCACGGCGCCTCGAGCGGAATCGTCTTGCACATCTCGCCGAGTTCGACGAACACGGCGCCGAGATTCGCGGCCGCCCAGGGACTCATCGTCAGGGGAATCGTCCCCTTGTACCGGTACTGCTTGCCGTCGACGACCATCATCGCCTCGCCGTCGGTGTACTGCTTGTAGCTCTTGACGCCGAATTCGTCCATCAGGGCGTAGATCCGGTCCTGTCCCGGCCCGATCCACGCACCGCCCCGATCGATCCACGAACCGTCCTCGCGGACCATGGTGAACGTCCGCCCGCCGATCCGGTCACGCGCCTCCAGCAGCGCGACCGATTGTCCGGCCTGTTTCAAGCGCAGTGCCGCCGTCAGTCCGGCGAATCCGGCGCCTACGACGCAATAGTCGACTTCGATGTCTGCCATGACACATCCCCTCGCGCTCTGCGCGCGGCCCTCGTGCGGCCGTAGGTAACGGGTGCGCCGCCATTGGTCATGGGGGTGTGAATTCCTCTCTCCGGGAATGACATCGCCGCGCACAGAACATATTCATCCTTACTCGCGGCGAGTATCCCGGTCAAGGGCGTCCCGCCCGTGAGTACTTGTTAACCGCGGGCGGTTAACAAGTACTCACGGGTCAGCGGCGCAGCGCCTTTCGCGCCAGCCAGTTGCCGAAGAACTGGGAGGCCTGGACGAGCAGGATGATGACGAGGGTGGCGACGAGGGTCACCTGCCAGTTGAAGCGCTGATACCCGTAGACGATGGCGACGTCGCCGAGCCCGCCGCCGCCGATCGTCCCCGCCATCGCGGACATGTCGACGATGCCGATGAGGACGAACGTGTAACCGAGGATCAACGGGCCCAGGGCTTCCGGGATCAGCAGGGTGACGATGATCCGCAGGGGTCCGGCGCCCATCGCGCGGGCGGCCTCGATCACGCCGGGGTCGACGGTCACCAAATTCTGTTCCACGATGCGTGCGATGGCGAACGACGACGCGATGATCATCACGAAGATCGCGGCCTCGGTTCCGATGGTCCGGCCCACCACGGCGAGGGTTACGGGACCCAGTGCGGCGAGCAGGATGATGAACGGAATCGGCGGACGATGTTCACCAGGATGTTCAGCACCGTGTAGGCCGCCGTGTTCTGGAGAATCCCGCCCTTCCTCGTGGCGTACAGCAGCGTTCCCACCAGGAGCCCGATCAGCCCGCCGACCACCAGTGTGATCACCACCATGTAGATGGTCGTGCCGATGGATTCGAACAGTACGGGGCGCAGCTTGTCTCAGTTCGTGGTCATGCCTGCACTTCCTCGACGTCGGTGACGGTCCGCAACCGGCGGATCACGTCGTCGACGCCGTCGTCCGGACCGACGAGCTCGAGCGTGAGACTGCCGAACGAGCGGTCCTGCAGGGTGGTGATGCCGCCGTAGACGATCTCGAACCGCACACCGTGCCCGCCCGCGTCGGAGAGAACGTCGCCGATCCGGCTGCCGTCGCGCACGTCGGCGGTGACGATCCGGCCGCCGAAACGCGAGCGCAGCCGTTCCAGGTCGGCGGGCTCCGGGCGGTTGCGCAGGATCGTGCTCACGAAGCTCTTCGACGTCGGCGCCTGTGGTTCCGAGAAGACGTCGAACACCGTGCCGAGCTCCACGACGCGACCCTCCGCCAGGACGGCGACACGATCCGCGACGGCCCGGACGACGTCCATCTCGTGGGTGATCACCACGATCGTGACCCCGAGTTCCCGGTTCACCTTGCGGAGCAGACTAAGTACGTCCCGCGTGGTTTCCGGGTCCAGGGCGCTGGTGGACTCGTCGGCGAGCAGCAGGTTCGGCGACGTCGCGCGCGCGGACGATCCCGACCCGCTGCTTCTGCCCGCCGGACAACTGGTCGGGGTAGACCCGTGCCTTGTCGGAGAGGCCCACGAACGTGAGCAGTTCGGCGACGCGTTCGCGGCGCTTCTGCCGCGGCCACCCCGTCACGACGAGGGGGTACGCGACATTCCCGGCGACGGTCCGCGAGCGGAACAGGTTGAACTGCTGGAAGATCATCCCGATCTTCGCGCGTACGTGTCGGAGTTTCGATTCCGACAGCGCGGTGATGTCGACGTCGTCGACGACGACGCGCCCACTCGTCGGGCGTTCCAGGCCGTTGATCAGCCGAACCAGCGTGCTCTTCCCGGCGCCCGAGTAGCCGATGACTCCGAAGATCTCACCCCTCTCGATGGTGAGATCCAGGGCGTCGACAGCGGTGAGCGTCTTCTTTCCCGACTGGAAGGTTTTCGTGACGGATTCGAATCGGACGATCGGTGTCATCTACGGCGGGACTCGACGGGTCGTCCTTGTAGAGAGCGGATGTGGGGTCGATGCCCGAACGCTCGAGGAATGTGTTGTTGACGATCGCGCCGTCGATGGATGCGAGCGACAGCGCCGTCTGCGCGGCGTCGACCGGGGTCACCTTCACCTTGGACGCAGTCGTGTCGATGTCGGCGGGCGTGGGGGACGGGTTGTCGCCGGTCAGCGTGAGCAGGCCGGCGCCCTTCAGCACGAACAGGGCACGAGCCTGGTTGCTGGGGTCGTTGGGGATTGCGATCTCGCCGCCCTGCGGAATGTCGGCGAGGCTCCGGTGCTTCTGCGAGTACAGGCCGAGCGGCACGATCTGGGTGGCGCCGATCGGGGTGAGGTCGTCGTCGGCGCCGGTGTTGTACTCGCCGAGAAACTGCAGGTGCTGGAAGAGATTGGCGTCGATCTGCCCCTGCGACAGGGCGATGTTCGGCTGCGAGTAGTCGGAAAAGTTCACGACGTCGAGCGTGATACCCGCGTCCTTCGCCTTGTCCTCGAAGATCTCCCACGAGCGGTCGCTGGCCTCGGTGGTTCCGATCCGGACCGTGTCGCCGTCGGCGCCGCCGGATCCACCGGAGCACGCTGTCAGTGCCGCCAGGAGAGGAACGGCGGCAAGGGCGAGAGAACGGCTGAACTTCACGGAAAATCCCCACGATCGATCGAATGGCCACGGAGTGCGGCCACTGGCAAGGTAGCGCCTCCGGGCGCCGCGCGGAATGGTTTGGATCGCCCTGATTCGAAGGACCGTGTCTCGACTTCCGTTCCTGCCCTACAGTATTCGACCGGAACCACCGAGTGCTCTAGGGTGGCGGGAAAGCATGCGAGAGGTGATGAAGCAATGAAGGTAACGGTAGTGGCGGGCAATCCCAAGCCCGGTTCACGGACGCTGGACGCAGCCGGCCTGGTCGCGACCGCGGTGACGGGTGCCGCCGCGGATTTCACGGTCGACTTGATCGAGCTCGGTGCGGGACTGCTCGGGTGGGGGGACGAGAAGGTCGCGGCGGCCGTGGAGACGGTGGCGTCGTCGGACCTCGTCGTGTTCGCCAGCCCGACGTTCAAGGCGTCGTACACGGGCGTGCTGAAGCTGTTCCTCGACCAGTTCGCGACCGGCGACGGCCTGAAGGACGTCGTGGTGGTGCCGCTGATGCTCGGGGGCGGGCCCGCCCACGCCATGGCGCCGGACCTGCTGCTCAAGCCGGTGCTCGTCGAACTCGGCGCGACGGCCCCGGCGCCGGGCCTCTACCTCATCGACACCACTTACACGACCGACTCACGTATCGCCGACTACGCCGAGCGGTGGGGTCCGATCCTCACCGCGGCGGCCCGGACCCGGACGGAACTCTCATGATGCAGGCGGACGGCACACTGGACAAGACTTCGCTCCGGGAGGCGTTCGGACATTTCCCGAGCGGTGTCGTCGCCGTCTGCGCCGAAGTCGACGGTGAGCGCGTCGGGATGGCGGCGAGCACGTTCGTGCCCGTGTCGCTGGAGCCGCCGCTGGTCGCGTTCTGCGTGCAGAACACGTCCACCACGTGGCCGAAACTCGCGGACCTCGCCCACGTCGGGATCAGCGTGCTCGGTGAGGCGCACGACGCGGCCGCCCGCGTGCTGGCCGCGAAGACCGGCGACCGGTTCGCGGGCCTCGACACCGAAACCACCGACGGCGGTGCGCTGTTCATCGACGGAGCGTCGGTGTGGCTGGACACCACCGTCACCCAACAGGTGCCTGCCGGGGATCACGCGATCGTGGTCCTGCGGATCAACGAACTGAGGGTGCAGTCCGAGATCGAGCCGATCGTGTTCCACCGCAGCCGGTTCCGCTGGTTGCGCACCGTCGCGTCCTGACCCGGTCCCGCTACCGCGGGCGCCCCACGGCGCTGACCACGGCCAAGGCTTCGTCGATGCACGCGGTCGCGTCCCGGCCTGCCGTGTCCAGGACGTGCACGGAAGAATCGACGGGCTGGTATTCGCGTCGGACGACGTCCGACCAAGTGGGAACCCGCAGACCTGCCACATCGACGACGCGGGTCTCGACGCGACGCCGGTGTTCCTGCTCGTCCGAGCAGACGACCTCGATCTCGGCGAGTGACGCATCGAGGTCGCGCGCGACTGTCCGCCACGCATCTCTGGTCACGTCGATCGGATTGACCGAGTCGGCGACAACGGAGACGTTGCCGCGCAGGATGTCGCGGGCCACGGCGTATCCCACCCGGTAGCCGGCCTCTGCGACCGACGGTGCTGCAAGAGACGAGTCGAGAATGGCCTGTTCGATGCTGTCGATGCGCACGTGTGCTGCACCGAGTGATTGCGCCAGCCCCCGTGCGATCGTCGACTTTCCCGATCCCGGCAGTCCGGCAAGGACGACGAGAACTGGACTTCGCCGCGCAGAACTGCGGCGGGGTTCGCGCGGGGTCATGGAGCGAGGTTACGGCCGACGCGGAGGCTTGTGGCACCACGCGTCGAAATCTGCGTACTCGCAGTTCCCATGGCGGCCGAGCGCTTCATCGACCCGGCTGGTCCGACCGGTGGCTTCGTCGCCCGTGCGTGGTTAGCGAGTCTCTGGACTCGTCAACCACTCACGGGCTGCGGAGTGCCCGGCGGACGGTGTCGGCGAACGAGGTGGGGTCGTGGATCAGCCAGCCGTGACCGCCCGTCACGGTGAGGACGGTCGGATTGCGGAGTGCTTTCCGCATCGACTCGAAGCTGGCGAGCGGAATCGTCCGGTCCGCGCGACCCCAGACGAGGGAGACCGGTAGGCCCCGGTCGGCGAGGACGCCGAGTTCGTGGCGCAGGTCCGCCCGTCTGGCCAGGTGCGCGGTGCGCCAGACCGCACGCGGATCCCGCAGCGTGTTGGGCAGGAACCCGTTGACGAGCGACGCCGTCGTGTGCGCGATGGTTCGGATCGACAGCGCCTCACCCAGCGCCGAAGCGCCCCAGTCCCACAGCGGCCTTTCGCCGATGGGCCGGATTCCCCAACCGTCGGACGACCAGGCGCCACCGCCGACGGAGTTGACGAGCACCAGGCGCGCGACCCGCTCCGGAAGGTCGTGGGCGGCCTGAATGGCGACGCCCCCGCCGAAGGAGTGGCCGACCAGTGTCACCGGTTCGCTGATTCCCGCCTCGTCGAGGAACCGTCCCAGCCAGGCCGCGTAACCCGCGAAGGTGCGGGCCTCGGGCGGATGGTCTGGAGTTCCGCCGAAGCCGGGAAGGGTCGGAGTGACGACGCGATGCCCCTGCTGGGTGAGCATTGACAGGCTGCGGCCGTACACCCGCGGGGTGAGCCCCCATCCGTGCAGGAAGACGACGGGTGAGCCGCGCCCTACGACAGTGAGGGTCGCGGCGTCCGCATCTGCGGGTTCCCCGAAGATCTCGGGTTCTGAATTCTGGATCAGTGACACGCCCAACAGCGTGGACGACGCGCATGCCTTCGGTAACGGGCCGAATTGCCTGAAGGCATACCTGTTTCTGAAGTTTCGTGACTGACCGGTCGGTTCGAGATCTGATCGTTATATACCTGGATTGCGAAAATAGGTATGTGTATGGGCCATTCGGCCGTTGTCCGCTGAGTCCGTGACCGGGATGTTATCTAACGTCTCGTCCGAGCGGCGCTGATGTCGCCGGAACCTCATGAATTGAAGGACTCAGCTCAATGGCCAAGCATAGATTGCGTCGGGGCAATCGTCTGCAGTTTTCGACCGGCGGTCTTCTGATCGCCGCCGGTGTGGGAGTGGGAGCATTTCTGCTTCCCGTTGCTCCCGCTGCAGCGGAGCCGATCACGATCCCAGGGATTGGGACGTTCGAGGTACCAGGCGTGCCGCCGGTGCCGCCGGCTCCGGCTCCGGCTCCGAACCCTGGGCCTCTCCCGGGACCGTTGCCTGCCCCGCCGGCGTTGCCGTCCACCCACGGCGCGCAGGCTCTCGCGGCCGCCGAATCGAAGATCGGATCGCCGTACGTCTGGGGCGCAACGGGGCCGAACGCCTTCGATTGCTCGGGTCTGGTGCAGTGGGCGTACAAGCAGGCGGGCATCTCCGTGCCTCGCACCACCTACGACCAGGTGAACGGTGGATCGCCCGTCGACAAGGGCGGCCTGCAGCCGGGTGATCTCGTCCTGTTCAACGGGGCGAACCACGTCGGGCTCTACGCCGGGAACGGCACGGTCGTCCACGCGCCCACGTCCGGGCAGCCGGTGAAGCAGGCGCCCCTCGATTCGATGCCGTTCTACGCGGCGCGCCGGTACTAGGCGGCTCCGCCGCCCGTGCGCCTTTCTGGTTGCCAGCGCTACCAAAAAGGCGCACGGGGCGCGAAGCGCCCTACGAGTTCCGGATCAGATCCGACGCCCGCTCACCGATGAGAACGGACGGTGCGTGGGTGTGCCCGCGGATGATGGCGGGCATGATCGACGCGTCGGCGACGCGCAGTTTGTCGACCCCTCGCACCCGCAGGTCGGGCGTGACGACGCTGGCGTCGTCGTTGCCCATGCGGCACGTCCCGACCGGGTGGTAGAGGGTGTGGGCGTTCTCCTGCAGTGCCCGGGCGAGAATCTCGTCGAGTGGCGTGCTCGGCGTGACGGCCGGGCGAATCATGTTGCCGAGCCGCGACTTCAGCGCCGGAGCCGATGCGAGGGCGTCGCACAGGCGCAGTCCTTCGAGCATCGCCCGCCGGTCGACTCCGCCGCTGTCGCTGAGGTAGCGGGGATCGATGATCGGCTTGGCGAGGGGATCGGCCGACCGCAGCGAGATCTCGCCTCGACTCTCGGGTTTCACGAGGATGGTGCCGATCACCGCGGCGTGACCGGTTGCCGGGATGAGGCCCTCGTCGAAGAACGGCGCGGGCCCGAAGATCATCTCGAGGTCGGGCAGTGCCAGATCGTCCCGACTGCGCGTGAAGCCGTACGCCTCGGCCACGTTCGACGTGAGCATGCCCCGGCGACGGGTCAGGTAGTTGAGCAGCTCGGGGATCTTCTCGGCGGCGAACAGCGAGTCCGAGTCGACGCTGTAGCCGAGGAACGACACCAGATGGTCGAGCAGATTCTTCCCGACCTCCGGCAGGTGCTGCTGCACCGCGATTCCGTGCTCGCGCAACTGTGCCTCGTCGCCGATGCCCGACAGCATGAGGAGTTGCGGGGAGTTGATCGCCCCGCCGGCGAGGATCACTTCCTTTGCGGCGCGGATGGTGCGTCGCACCCCGTCCTTCTCGTACTCGACGCCGACGGCCGCGGAGCCCTCGAACAGAACCCTGGTGGCCTGGGCGCCGGTGAGGACGGTCAGATTCTTCCGTTTCAGCGCCGGTCGGAGGTAGGCGTCGGCGGTACTCCACCGAGCACCCCGCTTCTGCGTCACCATGGTCTGTGAGAAACCCTCGGGTCGAGTGGCGTTCGCCCGCTCGACGGGATAGCCGGTCTCCTCGGCCGCCGCCAGGAACGACCCGGTGAGAGCGCGCGGGCTCCGCTGCTGCGAGACGACGATCGGTCCGCCGGTTCCGCTGTCGGCGTCCGACGCGTCCTGCACGTTCTCGATGCGGCGGAAGTACTTGACCACTTCCTTGAACGACCAGGAGTCGTCGGTGAGTTCGGCCCACTCGTCGTAGTCGGCGGCGAATCCGCGCACCCACATCATCGCGTTCATCGACGACGAGCCGCCGAGCATCTTGCCGCGCGGCCAGTAGATACTCCGCCCACCGAGCCCGGGTTGCGGCTCGGTCAGGTAGTCCCAATCCATCTCGCTGCGAAACAGTTTCGAGAACGCGGCGGGGATGTGCGCGAACTTGTCCTTGTCCTCACCACCGGCCTCGAGGACCGCGACCTCGCTGCCGGAGTCGGCGCTGAGCCGGTCGGCCAGCACGGCACCTGCCGAACCCGACCCCACGATCACGTAGTCGGCCACAGACAGTTCCTGATTCATCGTTCATCTCCACTTCGACGGGGGTGAGGGATAGAGGACACGCAGCCCTCATCCACGCAGCGCGGACGCGAAGATCGCCGGCAGCCGGGTCCATGAGGGTGCACCGGCAAATCCTGTCAGCAATCGGCCTGTCGTGGCGGCGGTTCGGTTGGTGACGAACCACGGGGGTTTGGGCGAGATGGACATCTCACGGTTCAGGATCGACCGCGGCGACGGACGGAACGGGCCTCGGACGACGGTGCGCTCCGGCCGGTCGATGAGCAGGGCGTTGTGCACCACGCCGATGCCGCTCTGGACGTCGTTGAGGGTGTGGCCGGGGAAGGCTCCCCAGGTCGCGGTGGCGGTGAGGTACCCGACGCCGGTCCACGCGTTCACGGCGATGGTTCCGTAGCGGAGGCTCTCGAGCAGTGAGTCGAACTCCGCGCCCAGCTCGCGGATGGTCTGCGGGGCGGCGACGATGTTGACCCCGAGGGTGCCGATGAAGTCCTCGTTCACGAGGTCCGCGGCGTGTGCCGCGAACTCGGCGCCGCCGTGGGGAAGGTCGATCACGCCGAGCACCGGGGCGAAGTACTCGGTCTGCAGGAGCGGGGCATATGCGCCGGGCTCGAGATCGGTGACCAGGACGCGTCCGCCGTTCTCGCCCAGGCGTGCGGCGGTGGGGAACGACGCTTTGGCGCCGGCGACCCGGGAGTCGCTGCCGGGGTAGTACGCGGCGCGGTCCGGTGCCGTGTCGAGGGCCTCCTTCAGGGCTGCGACGAACTCGTCGCGCTGCTTCCACTCGGACGACACGACCACCGCCTGCGCCGCGACACAGTTGTAGCCGCCGTTGTGGAGTCGTTGCGTCGCAATGTGTTCGGCCTGGAACTTGATGTCGGCGCGGCTCCATTCACCGGGCAGCACGATGGTGGGGGACACACCGCCGAGTTCACTGGAGATGGCCTTGCCGAGGATCGGCTCGTTCGCAGCCTTGCGCCGCGCGCCCTCCTCGCCGGTCCCGAACACGATCGCGTCGTGGGTGAGCGCGCTGCCCGTCATGTGCACGTGGTCGACGAGGTCGTGGTGCACCAGATACGTCCCGACCTCCGCGCCGCCGGTCAGCAACCGGACCGCGCCGATCGAGATGAGCGGTTCCAGGACACGTGTCAGCACGGGCAGCAGGCGGTCGGTGATGGGGTTGAGCTTGAGCGCGACGACGCGGTTGTGCGCGATCAGTTCGTACAGGGTGTCGAGCGGGGCGATCGAGGTGATGTTGCCGGCGCCCAGGACGACGCCGATGCCCTGTGTCCGCGACGGGTCACGCTGGGCGAGGCCGGCGTCGCGCTGTGCCGTCGCACGATCGATTCCCGGCTGCAACCACACGTCCGCGCTGAATCCGCTGAGCAGCAGCTTGTCGAAGATGTTCAGGGGCAGCGCCTTGACCGTGGTGCGGCCGCCGGGGGCCGTGCCGAATGTGGCACCGTCCAGCGGGCTGGTTCCGGCCTCGAGTTTCGCCAGGCTCGCGGACAGCGCCGCGGTGCCGGTGGCCAGCGGGTACGGTCCGGACATCCATTCCTCGCCGACCAGCGGCGACTTCGGGTCCAGGCCCTTGATCGCGACCGCGGCGTCCACCCAGTCGGCGGCGTGCTGCACGGTGAGGTCGTGCACCGTGTCGAGAAGTTTCCTGCGATCGGCGAGGGAGAGGTCGGCCCAGGTCTTCTCGCCCTCGGCGAGGTCGGCGAGGGCCGCGTCGACGTCCGGATGTGGGGAAGTCGCGCCGGGGGTGTTGGAGGTGGCCTCGGGTTCTGAAGTGCTCACTGTGGACAGCTCCGCTCGGGTCGAGTGCATGAAGGACCGCGCCGCAGAAAGGACAAACTACTGTGGCGTAGATTACTGATTCTCGTCCCAGTTCCGGGCGCCGCGCCATAGGCAGCGGCTGTCAATGTGAACATCCGGGCTATGCCGTCGCACAAAAAGGGTATGGCGCGGACCACGCCCGGTGGATAGTCTTGCCGGATGACTGTCAGCTCGGATGTCGCGCCGTCGCCCACCGATCTTCTGGGATCGATGCTGGAGTCCGTGGACCAGTTGTCCGAGGAACTCGTCTCGCGCATCCTGTCGGCCGAGCACGGCTACGTGGAGGCGACCCTCCTCACCCCCGAGCAGTTGTACGCGGCGTGCGTCGACAATCTGACGGCGATGCTGGGCAACCTCGCGGGTAGCGCTCCGGTACGGCTCGAGGCGGCGCGTGCGGCCGGACAGTTGAAGGCCGAACAGGGTGTGCCGCTCGCGGCATTGCTCCACGCGTTCCGGCTCGGCGGCCGCCTGATCTGGGACGAACTGATGGACCGCTCGGAGGGTCGCGCCACCAACGCCCTGCTCGACATGGCCGCCCAGGTGTGGGCGCTCGTGGACGTCTACTCGGACAGCGCCGCGGAGGCATACCGGGAGACCGCCGACCTGCGCGCCCGTGAGGACGCCGAGTCGCGCGGTCGGCTGATCAGAACGCTGTTCGGTGACCACACCGCCAACCCGGCCGGCGCCGCCGACGCGCTCCGCACGTTCCGGATTCCGGAGAACAGCACCTTCCTCGTCGTGTCCGTGGAAGCGGCGGCGTCCCCGTCCGCCGCGGACGTCGTCCAGTCGGACCTTCGCGGTGTGGGTGTCGACTCGGTGTGGGACACGGAGGTCGACGGCCGGATCGGACTGCTGTGGGCGGCCACCGCCGAGGTGCTCGAATCCGCGCTGGACCTCCTCGGCCGCACCGGTCACGGATGGATCGGGGTCAGCTCGGTGTTCGGACGTCCCGGCGGGACGGGACGGGCCGTCGAGCAGGCACGGATCGCCCGTCGCTGCGCCGGACACGGCGGATGCACCGTCACCCGCTACGAGTCGGTGCCGGTGTCGCTGCTGCTGGTCAGCGTGCCCGACGCCGGCAAGCTCGCATCGAACCAGATCCTCGGACCGGTGCTGGCCCTACCCGCCGAGGAACAGGAGAGTCTGCTCGTCACCCTCGACGCGTGGTTCTCCTGTCGCGGCTCCACCACCGCGGCGGCCACCCAGTTGCACTACCACCGCAACACCGTCCTGTACCGGCTGCGCAGGATCCACACCCTCACGGGACGCGATTTCTCCGATCCCATCGACGCCGCCGAACTGTACGTCGGTCTGCGGGCGCATCAGCTGCTCGGACGGTAACCGCGCCGATCGCGCGACCCGGGTGTATCAGAACTGCCGATTGGCGAGGACCGGCAATGCCTTTCGCACCTGCGCGACGACGTCCGTGTCGATGTCCACCGTGAGCATCCCCGGGCCCGAGTCGAGTTGGCCCAGAACAGCTCCCGTGGGTGATACGACGATGCTGTGCCCGACGCCGAGCGGCGTCGTGCCGTGGACTTCCTCGCCGGATGCTGCCGGGTCGGCCTGATCGCAGGCAGCGATGAACGTCGTGGAGTCGAGGGCGCGTGCCCGGGCGAGGAGTGTCCACTGGTCGACCTTGCCGGGGCCGCTGCCCCAGGACGCGGCGACCACGGTCAGGTCCGCACCGCGATCGGCGAGCGTTTGGAAGAGCCCGGGAAAGCGGATGTCGTAACAGGTGGCGATGCCGACTCCGACGCCGTCGACGGTCACGACGAGCGGCTCGGTTCCCGGTGCGACCGTGTCGGATTCTGCGAACCCGAAGGCGTCGTAGAGATGAATCTTGTCGTAGTGCGTGTCGACGCCGCCGCCGGTGACGAGCAGTGTGTTGCGGACCCTGCCGTCGTCGGAGGGGGTGAACATACCGGCGACCACGGTGACGCCGGCTCGGGCGGCGCACTCGCGGACGGCGTCGGCCCACGGCCCGTCGAGCGGTTGCGCGACGTGGGTGAGCGGTCCGCCGAACCGTTGCATGGCGGCCTCGGGAAACACCACCAGACGCGATCCCGCGTCCACGGCGGCCGCCACCTGCTTGTCGATCACTGCCAGGTTGGCCTCGGGGTCCGTCGAACTGGTGATCTGGGCGAGGCTGATGCGTAGCGTCACTATATTGCTCCTAGCTGCTGGTGATGTGGTGTATACATGTTGTATGCAAGAAATGGGTGGGACCGAGGGTCCAGCTGTCGAGTTGTCGGGTCGAGAGAAGGCCTATCTGTACGTCAGGGATCAGGTGCTGACGTCGCCGGCGGCAACCGGTTCCTTTCTCAACGAGCAGGAACTCGCGACGCGGGTCGGCGTGTCCCGCACTCCCGTTCGTGAGGCGCTGCTCATGCTTCAGGCGGAGGGCCTCGTCGAAATGGTGCCCAAGCGCGGGGCGCACGTCCCCGCGATGTCGGGCCGGCAGATCGCGGAACTGATGGAGTTGCGCGGTGTCCTCGAACGTCACGCCGCCAGCCGCGCCCTGGAGGAGGGGCGGGTACCCCTCGAAGTGATGCGTTCGGCGCTGGCGGAGCAGGAAGCGTTCGCGACCGATCCGAGCGCAGAAGCGGCCCGTGCCTTCATCGACTGGGATGGCCGTTTCCATCAGTTCCTCATCGATGCGGCCGGGAGCGAGTTGCTGTCGCGCACCTACTCCGGACTCCGGGCGCGCCAGCTCCGTGTCGGTCTGACGGCGCTCTTCAGTGCGCCCGATCGGCAACATCGGGTGTGCGCCGAGCACCAGGCCATCATCGACGCGCTCGAAGCCGGCGACGAGAGCCTGGTGCACGAGAAGATCAACACTCATCTCGAGGTTACGCTTCAGATTCTCTTGCGTGCCTAGCGTTCTCGCTGGCCAGTAGTGCGTAGTGCTCGTCCTCGGTCGGGTCGGGGTTGCGCCCCAGCGCGAGACCGATCAGGGTCAGCACTCCGACGATCAGCACGTAGACGGCGATCGGCACCCAGCTGTCGGTCCTGCTCAGCAGGTAGGTGAAGATCAGCGGTGCCATCGCACCGCCGAACACGCCGGCAATCGTGTAGGCGAGTGAACTGCCGGTCGAGCGCAAGGCGACCGTGAACTGTTCGGTGACGAACGCCGCCTGGGGTCCGTACATGAACGAGTGGAACGCGAGCCCGACGACCACCCCGACGATGAGCAGCGGGAATGAGCCGCCACCGATGACGAGGAAGAAGAGGGCGCTCCAAACGACACCGCCGACAGCGGCGACGGCATAGACCAGGCGGCGGTTGATGCGATCCGAAAGTGCCCCGGCAAGGGGGATCAGGCCCAGCTGGAATGCCGAGCCGACCAGGATTGCGGTGAGTACTTCGCCACGCTCGAAGCCGAGTTCACGGGTGCCGTACGTGATCGCGAAGACCGTGAAGAGTGCGTAGATCACGTCCGGGGCGATACGCGACAGGATCGCGGCGACGAGTGGCCGGGTCTGCTTTGTGAGTACGTCGCGGATGGGGGCTTCGGCGCGGTCGCCGGACTCCTGCAGGGCCTTGAAGACAGGGGTGTCTTCGAGCTTCAGGCGAATCCACAGGCCGAAGCCGACGAGTAGCGCGGACAGAAGGAAGGCGAGACGCCATCCCCAGGACTCGAATTGGGCCTCGGTCATGGAGATGGTGAGGAGGGCGAGCGCTCCGTTGGCCATCAGGTTGCCTGCGGGAGGTCCTATTTGAGCTGCGGATGACCAGAAGCCGCGTTGGCGTGGGTTGCCGTATTCGCTCGACAGGAGGACGGCGCCGCCCCACTCTCCGCCGACCGCCACGCCCTGCGCGAACCGCAGGATCACGAGAATGGCGGGTGCCGCGATACCGATACGGTCGTAGCCGGGAAGCAGGCCGATCGCGAAGGTCGTCACACCGATCAGGAGCAGGGTGATCACCAGCAGTTGTTTGCGTCCGATGACGTCGCCGAGGCGTCCGAAGACGAACCCTCCGATCGGCCGCGCCACGTAGCCGACGGCGTAGGTGGAGAACGCGAGCAAGGTTCCCGTGAGGGGGTCGCTGTCCGGGAAGAATATCTGCGGAAAGATCAGGGCGGCCGCCGCCGAGTAGACCGCGAAGTCGTACCACTCCAATGCGGTACCCGTGAGACTGGCGGCGAAAGCTTTCGCCAGTCCCTTCCTGTCTACGGGTGCCGACCTGCCGGCATCGACGGAGGTGGACTCTCCGATCATGACAACTCCTTGTGGGTTGAATTCTGGTCCCGCACGGCCCGGTTTTTCTGTGGTTCAGCTCACCGCTGCCGTTGTACTAGACATATACTTGCTGTATACAAGACGTATGCGCAAGCCCTCGGCGCAGAAAAACCAAGAAAGTAACAAAACGCCCTGATCTCGAGAGGGAACCGGGGCCAGAACTTCAGGAGACTCTCCAAATGTCGCAGCTCACGTTCACCCTGCCGGACGGCACCGTCGACACCGTTGAGGTCACCACCCTCCTCAACGCCGGTTATGCCGGACGCAACCAGGAAGAGGTTGCGTCGCACATCGCCGAACTTGCAGAACTGGGCGTACCGGCGCCTACGACCATCCCTGCGATGTACCCCATCTCGCCCTACCTTGCGCAGCAGACCACCGAGGTCTTCGTCCAGCACGACCGGACCTCCGGAGAGGCCGAGTGGGCCCTGGTGATCACCGAGGACGACGTACTGCTGACCGTCGCCTGCGACCACACCGACCGCGACCTCGAGGTACACAGCGTGGCGTGGAGCAAGAACGCCGCACCCGACGTTCTCGGGTCCCGCGCCTGGCGGTTGTCGGATATCGCCGACCGCCTCGACGACATCACCCTGTCGGCATGGGTCGGCGAAGGCGACGGCGAACCGTCCACCCTGATCCAGACCGGGACGCTCGCCGACCTGCTCGCACCGAAGTACTGGCTCGACGTCCTTCGCGAGAGGGGACTGCACACGCCGGGCACCGTTCTCGTGTCGGGGACGATCTCGATGCGGCACGGCGTGAACCAGTTCGCCGACTCCTGGAAGGTCGCTCTGCGTGATCCGTCCACCGGTGACGAAATCAGCTGCAGCTACCGAACAGTCCGGATGCCGCAGCCGATCGGCTGATCGAGGGGCGAGTTCGCCGAGACCCGGCGCGCATCGTCGATCCGGGGCGAGACCGTGAAGCTGTCCCCGGTATGCGCGCCGAGTTCAGGACGACGAGCGCGAATGCTCACGCGGATTCGAAGACGGCGGCGATGCCCTGCCCGCCGCCGATGCACATCGTTTCCAGTCCGTAGCGTCCGCCGCGACGCTTCAGTTCGTGGAGCAGTGTTGTCATGATCCGGGAACCGGTGGCGCCGACGGGGTGGCCGAGGGAGATTCCGGAGCCGTTGACGTTGACCTTCGACTCGTCTTCGTACCCGAAGCCCTGCAGCACGGCGAGGACCTGAACTGCGAAGGCCTCGTTGACTTCGACGAGGTCCATGTCGCCGAATCCCAGTCCGAGTTTTCGGAACAGCTTCCGCACCGCCGGGACCGGGCCGATTCCCATTTCGGCGGGTTCGCATCCGACGGCTGCCCACCCGTGCAGGAAGCCGAGAGGTTCGAGATCGAGCCGGCCCAGCTGATCCTCGGCGACCACGAGACACGCCGCGGCGGCATCGTTCTGCTGGCAGGCGTTGCCTGCCGTGACGGTGCCGTTCGGCATGACGGTGCGCAGCGTCGCGAGCTTCTCGACGCTCGAGTCGGCCCGGATTCCCTCGTCTCGGTCGAAGATCACGGGCTCGGCTCTGCGCTGCGGAACCTTGATCGGCACGACCTCGTCCGTGAAGCGTCCCTCGTGCCACGCGGCGGCGGCACGGTGATGACTCTGAGCGGCGAAGGCGTCGGCGGACTCGCGGGAGATGCCGTATCCGGTCGCGAGGTTCTCCGCCGTCTCGATCATCCCGGAGATGTAGCCGAATCGTTCGACGGGCTGAGACCGTTCCCGGCCGCGGTCGAGGCGGTCGTGCAGTTTCACCGTTCCCTGACGGGAACCCCAGCGCATGTCGGTGGTGTAGAACTCGACGTTGCTCATGCTTTCGACGCCGCCGGCCATCACCACGTCTGCGGCGCCGCTCTGCACCATCATGGCCGCGGTGGCGATCGACTGCAGGCCGCCACCACATCGGCGGTCCAGCTGCATTCCGGCGACGTCGACGGGGAAGCCCGCCTGTAGCGCGATCCAGCGTCCGACGCACGGTGTCTCACTGTTCGCATACGACTGCGCGAACACCATGTCCTCGATCAGTGCGGGGTCTATGCCGCTGCGCTCGACCACGGCTGTGGCCACCGCGGCACCGAGATCCTCCACGGTGACGTTCTTCAGGGCACCGCCGAAGGCGCCGATGGCGGTCCGGGACGGGGCGACGATCGCGGCTCTTCTCATGAGTGCTCCTGAATTCGAAAATCGGGGGTCGTCTTGGCGAAGAAGGCACGCACCCCTTCGCGGCATTCGGGGGAACTGAACACACGGTCGCTCGCGGTCAGGGATTTCTGCACGAGCTGATCCTCGTCCAGGTCGCCGGCCGCATTGATCACCGATTTGCACAGCTCCAGGGCGAAAGCGGGTCGACGGGTGAGGATCCCGGCCCAGCGCCGCGCCTCGGCAAGTGCGGTGCCCCGGGGAACCACAGCGTCGACCAGACCCCAGTCGAGTGCGGTCGGGGCATCGATCGGGTCACCGAAGAACATCATCCGCTTGGCACGGCCGATCCCGATCCGCCGTGTGGTGCGGAACGTTCCGCCGCTGCTCGGGAAGACCCCGAGCTTGATCTCCGGTAGCGCCAGCGAGACGTGTTCCTCGGCGATCAACAGGTCGCAGCAGCAGGCGATTTCGAGTCCGCCGCCGAGGGTGAGACCGCCCAGGGCCGCCACCGTGGGCTTCGGGAAGTGTGCGAGGAACTGGAAGATCTCATTCTGCCGTCGCAGCTTCTTCTCCACCACCTGGCCCGGTTCCATCATCTCGTGGAACTCGGAGATGTCTGATCCGGCGCAGAACGCCCGGCTTCCGGCACCGGTCACGACGACGGCGCGCACCGTGTCGTCGATCGCGAGGGCGTCGAGGCGGTCGCCGAGCTGCCGTGTCAATTCCAGGGTCACGACGTTGAGCGGTGGATTGTCGAGGGTCAGTATCGCGACACCGTTCTCGATCGTGAGATGCACGTGCACGTCAGGCATGGCGGACTCCGTTCCGATCCGGAGTCAACTCGACTCGGGTGATCTTGCCCATGATGAACAGGAAGCTGCAGACCGCCAGTGCCGCACTGACACCGACGAAGATCAGCGCTCCGTCGTACGAGCCGGTGGTGTCGACGATGTAGCCGATGGCGATCGGGGTGGTGATACCCGCGGCATTCGCGAATGTGTTGAACAGGCCGCCCGACAGTCCGGCCGCCTCCTTGGGGGAGGTGTCCGAGACGATGGTCCAGCCCAGGCTGCCGAGTCCCTTGCCGAAGAACGCCAGCACCATGAAGAGGATGACGACGGTCTGCGAAGTGGTGAAGTTGCACAGGACGATGACGGTCGACAGCGTGAGACCGGTGATGATCGGAATCTTGCGGGCCCATGTGAGGGACACGCCCCGGGTGAGCAGGCGGTCCGACAGGACTCCGCCGAGGATCCCGCCCAGGAAGCCGAAGATCGCGGGGATGGACGCGGCGAGTCCGGCGTCGAGCAGGGGCATGCCGAGTTCCTCGATGAGGTAGATCGGGAACCAGGTGAGAAAGAAGTACACGATGGTGGTGATGAAGAATTGGCCGGCATACAGCCCGAGCATCATCCGGCTGCCGAGGAGCTGACGAATCGCTTCCCAGGTGTTGATTTTCGGGGCGTCCGGTGCCGAACTCGCCTCCTCGATGTCGACCAGCGCACCGCCGTCGGCGATGTACTCGATTTCGGCGTCGTTGGCCATTCTGTGCTTGCGTGGCTGGTCGTAGAACTTCAGCCACACTGCGCTCAGCGCCATGCCGATGGCGCCCATGACGAGGTACGCGGAGTGCCATCCGTGCGCGTGCGTGAGCCACGCCATGAACGGGGTGAACACCACCGCCGCCGCGTACTGAGACGAATTGAAGATGGCGGACGCGGTGGCCCGTTCGGACGACGGGAACCAGGTGGCTACCACGCGGCCATTAGACGGGTAGGCGGGCCCCTCCGCGATGCCGACACCGATGCGCAGGGCGAACAGCGCGGCGACCGCGGCGCCGAGCCCCATGAGCGGGACGAAGCCCTGCAGCAGGGTGAAGAGTGACCAGACGAAGATGCTGATGGCATACATCCGCTTGGCGCCGAAGCGGTCGACGAGCCGTCCGCCGGGGATCTGCGCCAGCATGTACGCCCACGCGAACGCGGAGAACAGGTAGCCGAGGGTGATGGCGCTGATACCGAGATCGGCCTTGATCTCGGTGCCGGTGATCGACAGGATCGCACGGTCGGCGTTGTTGAGTGTCGACACGATGAAGAGCAGTGCGACGATCAGGAAGCGGATTCTGGTGCGGCCGGGTGGGGGTGCGTCGGTGTGGCGCGTGCGGCTCGCCGAACTGGGGTGGGTCTCCGAGAGGGGCATGGTGTCTCCGAGGTCGAGGGGTGGGGGAGGAAGTCGAGTCGGGTCAGCCGAACCGGCCGCCGGTCACGTGCAGCGTTTCGCCGCTGACGAAGCTCGCGCGTTCGGACGCGAGGAAGGCGACGGCGTCGGCGATGTCCTCGGGCGTCCCCACGCGGCGCAGGGGTGTGCTCTCGATCGCCTTGTCCTTGATCTTCTCGAAGTGTCCGAGCGAGCGGACCGCCTCCGTGGCAACGAAACCGGGCGCGACGGCGTTCACGGTGATTCCGAACCGGCCCTCTTCGAGTGCGAGTGCGCGGGTGAGCCCGAGGAGGCCGGCCTTCGCGCTGGCGTAGTTGGCCTGACCGGGGTTGCCGAAGTGGGCGCGTGAGGAGATGTTGACGATCCGGCCCCACCGCTGCTCGATCAGATACGGCATGACCGATTTGCAGGTGAAGTAGGCGCCTTTGAGGATTACGTCGACGACGTCGTCCCAGTCGCTTTCGCTCATCTTGGTGAGAACGCCGTCGCGCGGAAACCCGGCGTTGTTGACCAGGATGTGGATTCCGCCGAAGCGGTCGACTGTCTCCACGACCAGAGCGTCGACGTCGGTGGACTTGGTGATGTCGCCGCGGATGCTGTGCGCGCTGTGGCCCTGCGCGACGATGTCCTTGGCGGTCAGTGCCGCTGCCTCCCCGTCGATGTCGGTGACGACGACGTGCGCGCCCTCCGCGGCGAGCCTTCGGGCGGTGGCTTCGCCGAGTCCGCGGGCCGAGCCGGTGACGATGGCGACCTTGCCGGTCAGTTCCAGATCCATGGGATTGCTCCTGCCTTCGTTGTCGGGGTGATGCCTGTGATCACGAGGTGGTCCGCACCGTGATCAGTGCGTCGAGGGCGAGCGCGCCGCGGCCCTCCTCGAGAACCAGCACCGGGTTGAGGTCGAGGGAGTCGAGTTGGTCGGCGTGGGTGACGGCGAACCTCGACACGGCGACCAGGAGGTCCGCGAGCGCGTCGACATCCGCGTGGGCAGCACCGCGAAACCCCGTGAGAAGGGGATAACCCTTGATCTCCCGGATCAGATTCACAGCTTCGGCGTGGTCGAGTTCACCGACGCGGAACGCGACGTCGCGGAACAATTCGGCCTGCATGCCACCGAGCCCGAACATGACGGTGGGGCCGAAGGCGGGATCGTTGGTCACGCCCACGATGGTTTCGACACCCTTCGGGCACATCACGCCGAGGAGCACACCCTCGATGCGGGCACCGGGCACCGCTGCGTTCGCGCGTTCGAGAAGCGTCAGATAAGCCGCGCTCGCCTGGGCCTCGTCCTCGACGTCGAGGATGACACCGCCGATCTCCGTCTTGTGTGCGATGTCGGGCGAGACGATCTTCATGACCAGGGGGAAACCGAGATCGGCGGCCGCCTTCGCGACGTCGTCGGGGTGGGTGACCACGGTCGAGGCGGGGAAGGGGATGCCGGCGTCGGCCAGGATCTGCTGGGCGGCGTGTTCCGACAGCGGATCGCTACCGAGAGGGGCTCGCGTGGTTCGCTTTCGGTCACGGCGAACGACCGGCGTGTCGAAATGCTCGGCGAAGTACGCGAGTGCGCTCAACGCGGTGACGGCCCGTTCGGAGTCGTCGAAGACGAGGAAGCCGTCGCGCTCGTACGCCCGGACCACCTCGGTGCGCGCCTCCATGCACAGTGCCGTCGGCCGGTCGAGGAATTCGCTCGTCCCGGCGCCGATGGCCTTGCGGATCTCCTCGCCGTAGGTGGGGGAGTCGGGGAGCATGGTGAACGATCCGATGATGCTGTCGTAGCCGCCGTCGGAGTACATGACGTCGAACGTCTTGGTGATGAGACTCATGTCGTTGAGCCAGCCGGCGGTGGTGTCGCAGGGATTGTTGTCGCTGCCCATCGGATTGAGCTCGCGGAGCTTCGCCCGCCCCGATTCCGCGAGAGGAGTGACATCGAGCCCGCCGCGTTCGGCGGCGTCGCACAACTGCACGCCGAAACCACCGGACACGGTGATTATCCCGAGGCTGCGCCCCGTCGGGAAGCGTCGGCGGTCGGCTGCGTACGCGACATCGACCTGTTCCTGTGTGGTCTGCGCCCGGTACACCCCGTACTGCCTGCAGAGGGCGTCGAATACCGCGTCGGTTCCCGCGAGGCTCGCGGTGTGGGACTGTGCGGCGGTTGCGCCGGCGGCGGACTGGCCGACCTTCATGAACACCACCGGCTTGCGGTGATCGTGTGCGGCCTGCAGGGCGGCACGAAAGGTCTCGCCGTCACGGACGCCCTCCGCGTACGCCAGGATCACGCTGACGTCGTCCTGCAGGGCGAGCCAGTGGATGCAGTCGGCGACGTCGGTGCCCGCCTCGTTGCCGGTGGACACCCAATAGCCGACGCCGATTCCGCGCTTCTCGCACAGGTACGCGAGATGCCCGCCGTAGGCACCGCTCTGGCTGACGATGGCCGCGCCGCCGGGGGTCGGCAGAGCCGTGTCGAAGGCGCTGCTGAATGTGCCCGCGAATCCACTGTCGGTGTGAAGCAGGCCGAGACAGTTGGGGCCGAACAGCCGGATGTCGCCCGCCGCCGCGATCGCGGCGAGCCGGCCCTGGAGCGCACCGCCGTCGGACCCGGTCTCGGCGAACCCCGCGGCGTAGACGACTGCCGCGCCGACGCCCTGTTCCAAGCACTCGGTGAGGGCGCCCTCGAGCAGCCGGGACGGAAGGGCGATCAATGCGATGTCCGGTGTCTGGGGGACGTCGGCGAGGGTGGGATAGGCGCGGAGCCCCTGCACCGTGGCGCGGCGGTGGTTGACCGGGTAGATCTCCCCGCGATAGCCGGCGCGGATCAGGTAGTGCAGGGCGCGCCCGGAGATGCGAGTCGCGTCGTCGGACGCGCCGATGACCGCGACGGATCGGGGGCGGAACGCCTTCTCGAAATTGGCGAGTGCGGGAACGTTGTTCGCAGGTGTCATAGAGGGCCTCGGCGGTGATGTGGGGGACGAATGCTCGAAGACTGTTGTCTGAGTCACAGTGCCGACGGGGATGTGTTTAATACAAGGGAAGCGCATTGATCGGCATCACTTGATTCGGATGGGATATCACCGTGGACCTACGTCAGCTGCAGCAATTCGTCGCCGTCGCCGACACCCTGAACTTCCGCGCGGCAGCGGAACGCCTGCATATGACGCAGCCGCCGCTGTCCGTGTCGATCCGCAAACTCGAAGAGGAGATCGGCGCGGAACTGTTCGTCCGGTCCACCCACCGGGTGCGGTTGACCACGGCGGGAGAGGCAGCGCTGACCGATGCCCGGGCCGCGCTCTTCCACGCCGAGGAAGTGGCCAGGGTGGCGCGGTCCACCGCGCACGGATTCAGCGGCGGACTGCGCGTGGGTTTCGTCGGGTCCGCCAAGAACATCCTGCTCCCGCGGCTGCTGCCAGCCTTCCAGAAGCAATACCCCGATATCGTGCTGAAGTTCTCGGAGCTCACCAACGCCGAACTGATCGACTCGCTCGAGCAGAATCACCTCGACGTCGGGATCGTGCGCTCACCGCTGTCCCGGCGCAGCGACATCCGCAACATCACCGTGGAACGTGATCACTTCGTCGTCGCGCTTCCAGTGCGACACCGGTTGGCGGCAAAGGAGGGGGTCTCGCTCGACGACCTGCGCGACGAGCCGTTCATCGACTACACGACATCGGGGCTGCCCGGGCTGCATGCGCTGACCTCGATCCTGTTCGAGGAGGCGAAGTTCTCGCCGCGAGTCACCCAGGAGGCAGTGCAGGTGCAGACGGTGCTGTTTCTGGTGGAGAGTGGCTTCGGCTGGGCGCTCGTCCCGTCGAGTTCGTCGAAGCGTGCCGGCTCCGGTGTGCGGTTCCGGCCGCTCGTTCCCGCAGCGCTGCGCCCGGCGATCGGTTTGGCGGTGGCGTACAACCCGACGTTCGCCGGGGTCACGGTGCAACGCTTCTGCGAACTGGCGGAATCGCTCGCGCATTGACCCGCACCGACCTTCGGTGAATCGGCATCCCGCGCCCGCCCGAGGGCCGACAATATGGTGAGTCGACCAGTGGGGCAGGGCAATGGGATTCATCATCGGATTCGCACCGTGGATCGTCTACTGGATCCTGGTGGGCAACACGGGATTCGTCGCTGCCGTCGCGATCGCGTTCGGTATCGCGGCCGTAGGCCAGGTGCTGCAACGGTTGCGGGGCCAGCCCTGGCGGACCCTCGAGGTCGGCACCGTCGCCGTCTTCGCACTGTTGCTGATCGCGGCACTCACCCTGGACGACGCCGTCCTCGAACGCTGGCTTCAGCCGCTGAGCAACTTCGGGTTGTTCGCGATCGCGGCGGTGGGCGCTTTGATCGGGCGGCCGTTCGTGCGCGAGTACGCGGCGGCAACCGTGGACGCCCGGACGGCGGCGAGCGGCGGATTCCGATACATCACCACGGCCATGACGTGGATGTGGGTGGCCGCGTTCGGACTGATGACCGTGTTCTCGCTGATCCCACCCATCGTCGACGGCGACGCCACCATGCGCGACGCCGGCGACACCCTGTCCGTGGTCTGCTACTGGGTGCTGCCGTTCACCCTCATGGGCGTCGCGGGCCTCGTGTCCGCGGTGTTCCCCGGATGGTTCGAGAAGCGGTCGCAGCTGCTGGAGACCCACACTTCGGCGGAGCCCGCGGTAACCGAGCAGCCCGCGCCGGCCGCGGACCTGTCGGCAGGGTCCCTCGAACTCGACGTTCCGGCGTCGTCGCGTCACGACGAGGCGTTCTCGCTGATCGTCCGCGGCGCCCGGCCCGGATCGTCGGTGACCGTCCGCACCACCGGAACCGACCTGTTCGGTGGACAGTGGCGGGCGGAGGCCACGTTCACCGTCCCGGCCGACGGAATCGTCGACGTCGCCGGACAGGTTCCGGACCACGGTGACTGGGACGTGGCGGACGCCGACGCGCCGCTGTGGGCCATGCGTTTCGTGTCCGAGGGCCGGGTTCCCGACCTCTTCGTGCCGCCGCCCGACGCCTGGCTGGTCACCGTCGAGGCGGGCACTCCGGACGGAACGTCGCGGCGGACGGTGACGCGTCACGTGAGCGCCCCGGGAGTGTCCGTCCGTTCCCTCGATGTCGGCGACCGACCGGCGCTGCTCGCACTGCCCGCCGGCGACGCTCCGAGCGGCGGTTGGCCGGGCGTCGCCTGCTTCGGCGGCTCGGAGGGCGGCGTCGACTCCCAACGTTCCACCGTCGGAATGCTGGCTGCCAACGGGTATGCCGCACTGGCCTATTCGTGGGTGGACGAATCGAACACCGACGCGACGCTGGTGAACGTTCCGCTCGAGCGGTTCACGTCCGCGGTCGAGGCTCTCGGTGCGCAGCCGTCGGTGGACGCGAATCGCGTGACCGCGATGGCCATTTCGCGGGGTGCGGAGGGCCTGTTGGCGTCTGCGTGCGTCGGCGACCTCCCCGTCGCCGGGCTGATCCTGATCAGCCCGAGTTCGGTGTCGTGGCAGGCGATCGGCCCCGACGGCGAGGTCGCCGACACCCCGTCGTGGACGTGGAACGGCCGGCCCGTGCCGTGGGCGCCGCTGCCGGGTGGGACGCTGATGCCCCAGCTGATCCGCAACGCGTGGCGGGCGCACCAGGACGTCACCGCGCACCGCCCGAGCCTGCTGCGCCTGGGTGCCGCCTACCGGGCCGGGCTCGCGGCCGCACCGGCCGAGGCGACGCTGCGGTCCGAACGGGCGACCGCGCCGGTGCTGTGTCTGACCGGTGCGGACGACCAGTTGTGGCCGTCGGACGAGATGGCCACGGCAGTTCTCGGGCGTCGATCCGGCACCCGCGACGAACACCGGACGTTCGACGGCGCCGGCCACCTCCTCCGCCTCGGAATGTTCCCCGCCGACGCGCAATGGACCGGCGGCATCGCGTTCGGCGGCGGGGGCGCAGGTCAGGGCCGGGCGCAACGCGAATCGGTGCACAGCGTGCTCGGGTTCCTCGCGCGGACCACCGCAGTGGCGAGGGCCTGATGCCCGGCGCGGAGGATGGTTTCGGCCCCACGGACCGCATCGTCGGCTCGATCGTCGACATGGCCGGGGTCTCCCGGGCGAAGGTGCTGCCGATCTCGAGACTGTCCACCTTCGTCGACTCCGGAGCAGGCGCATCGCCGAGCTGGACTGTGTTCTGCGTCGACGACCACCTCGCATTCACGCCATCCTTCTCCGTCGTCGGCGACCTCCGGCTGCGGATCGACGGCGACGACGTGCGAGACCTGGGCAACGGCACGTACTGGGCGCCGGCGTGCCTGACCGAGCAGGACGGGACGCCGTCGCTCGCCTGCACCCGGTACGCGCTGCGGCGGGTGACGGCGCGGCTGGCGGAGTCCGGGCTGACCGCACGAATCGGCCACGAGATCGAGTTCGCGCTGTTCGACGCGGCGACCACGGAAGAATGGTCCGCCTACGGCCTCAATGCCGTTCTCACGCAAGAAGAATTCATCGAGCGCCTGCTCGCGGCGGCGTCGACGGCCGCCCTGCCGATCGAACAGGTCCACGCCGAGGCCGGGCTCGGCCAATTCGAGGTGTCGCTCGCCCCCGCGGATCCCGTCGAGGCGGCCGACAACGCGGTGCTGGCCCGCGCCCTGATCAGCCGGATCGCACGCGCCCAGGGACTGCGGGCGTCGTTCTCACCCATGCCCGTCGCGGGCGGGGCGGGTAATGGTGCCCACCAGCACGTGTCGTTCACCGAGGGTGACCTGCCGATCCTGTCGGGAGGCCCGGGCCCGCACGGACTGACTCCTGCCGGTGGCGCCGCGGTCGCCGGGATTCTGCGGGCGCTACCCGAGTTCACGGCCGTTCTCGCCGGATCGGCGCTGTCGCACCTGCGGTTGCGCCCGGGCATGTGGTCGGGCGTGTTCCGCTGCTGGGGCCTGGAGAACCGCGAGGCCGCCGTTCGCCTCTGCGCGGACACCGCCGGGAACCCGCACGGCGCGAACCTGGAGATCAAACCCATCGACCCGTCCGCGAACCCGTATCTGAGCAGCGCCGCCATTCTCGGCGCCGCGCACGACGGCATCGCCGGTGCGCTTCCCCTCCCGGACGAGGTGTCGGTCGATCCCGCGGACCTGACCGGCGCCGTGGATCTCCTCCCGACCCTGCCGTCCGACGTGCTCGGAGCGTTCGAGTCGTCGGCGCTCGCGCGCGACCTGTTCGGACCGCTGATCATGGAAGCGCTCGCGGCGGTCAAGGAATACGAGCACGCCGAATACCGGGAGAAACCGGTCGACGAGGTCGCGCAACGCTTCCGGTACGCGTGGACGTCCTGAGTCAGTTGCGAATCATCGCCAACGCCGTACGCAGTCCGCGCCGCTTCCCGGTCGCAGGGTCGACGCCGAACACTTCCTTCATCCCGCCCCGGATGCGGAAGCGGAGTTCCGAGGCCGTCTCCGGTGCGTCGTCCGCGGACGCCGACAGGAAGCGGTTGGGCAGGGCGAGCTTGAAGATGGTGCGGAGGGTGAGTCCGTACTGGTGGGGCAGCGAACCCGTCGTATAGGGGAGGTCGTACTTGTCGCACAGTTCCCGCATCTTCACGCCGATCTCGGCGTAGCGGTTACTGGGCAGGTCGGGAAACGCATGGTGCTCGATCTGGTAGCAGAGGTTGCCACTCATGAACGCCAGCACCGGGCCGGCGTTGAAGTTGGCGGAGCCCAGCATCTGGCGCAGATACCACTCGGCCTTGGTTTCCTTCTCGAATTCCTCCTTGGTGAACTTCTCCGCGCCGTCCGGGAAGTGGCCGCAGAAGATGACACCGTAGGCCCACAGGTTGCGGATCACGTTGGCGGTGATGTTCGCTGTCAGCGTGCTCTTCCATGCCGGGCCGGTGAGCGCCGGGAACACCACATAGTCCTTGCCGACCTGCCGCGCGATCTTACGTCCCACCTCCTTCGCGTTGCGGAGGGTTTCGGCGCGGTCGTAGTCGCCGCGCCGGATGCTTTCCACGTCGAGGTGGTGCAGCGCGACACCCCACTCGAACAGCAACGCCAGCAGCACGTTGTAGAACGGCTGCGCCAGGTACACCGGCGACCACTTCTGGTCGCGGGTCATGCGCAGGATCCCGTAACCGACGTCGCTGTCGAGACCGACGATGTTGGTGAACTTGTGATGGACGTAGTTGTGCGAGTGCTTCCACCCCGACGACGGGCACGTGTTGTCCCACTCCCAGTTCGACGAGTGGATCTCGGGATCGTTCATCCAATCCCATTGGCCGTGAATGACATTGTGGCCGAGTTCCATGTTCTCGATGATCTTCGCCGCACCCATCAAGGCGGTACCCAGGATCCACGCCGGTCTCTTCCGGCTGCCGAACAGGACGACCCTGCCCGCGATCGCCAGCGACCGCTGCAGTTTGATCGTCCGGTCGATGTACCGCGCGTCGCGGGCGCCGCGGGACTCCTCGATGTCTGCCCGGATCGCATCGAGTTCCGCGCCCAGCGCCTCCACATCCGCATCGGTGAGGTGGCTGTACTCCTTGATATCGGTGATGGCCATCTGGTCTCGATACCCGGTTCACCCGATTCTCAATCTGCGAATCCGCCCAACCGTTGCACAACCGTGTTGTGGTCACACGTCCGTGTGACGGCGTCCGCTATTCTCTCCACGGTCGCCGAGCGTGTCGGTGACCCGGATCCGGGGGTGGATCTCGATGCGGCTATCAGGGGGAGATGTAGATGTCAGAGGGCGATATGACGTGGCCGGAAAGTGTCATTGCGTCGCTGGACGGGACCGGTGCGACGCAGCCTCCGAGGGCCGCCGTCCCCGGGCTGGCGCCGGTGCTCGGTGGACCGGACGTCGCGGTCGTCAAGGTCGACCCCGACATGCTGCGTGCGATGTCCACCGCGCTCGGCGTCATCGCGCGTGAGGTCGAGGCGTTGGGTGGCCGGCGTAGCTTCGAGCACGCGGTGCGGGCCGTCGAGGGGTCCGACACCGCGGCGGCGTGCCAGGAAGCCGGCGACATCCTCGCGTCCGCGCTGGGAGTCGCGGCCGGTCGCATCGACGAGATGGCGTTCATCGCGGGTGACGGGGCCGAGAACTACGAGGTCACCGACACGTCGTTCGCGTCGCAGCTGTCGGCGATGGGGGAGCTGTGATTCCGCGCAGGTCGCAACTGCATGTGTGGAACCCGCGAGACCTGACACTGGCGGGCGAGGAGATCGGACGGACCGCCGAGGACACACGGGGCCGGGCGGACGACGTCCAGCGTGCTGTCGCAGATCTGGGCCGACACGACGACTGGCGCGGTCCGGCGCAGGCGGCCGCCGAGCAGAGGGCGAACAGTGAGCGCACGGAAATCCGCCGGCTCGCAGACGATCTGGAGGATCTGTCGAACGCGCTCGTCGGTGGGGCCGATCGCCTCGGCCATGCGCGGGACTACGTCGCCACCGTGATCGACAAGGCGGCAACCGACGGATTCACCGTCTCCGACGACTGGCAGATCGTCAGCCAGCCGACGACGATGAGCGAGGCCGAGGCCGCCGAGCATGCCGAGCTGATGGAGTACTGGCGCAGCCAACTCGGTGGAGCACTGACGGAACTCGACAATGCCGATCGGGACATGGCGACGGCGATCCGGGACGCGCTGCGCGCCGTGGCGGCGAGTGCCCCGGCGACCACGGGTCTGTCGGGGCACGAGGGCACCGCGCTGGGCGAGCAGGTGGTGCGAGGCGGTTCCGACATTCCGCAGGACGTCCGTGACCGTGTCGCCCGGGAGATCGCGGCGGCGGGACTTACTCCCGCACAAGTGCAGACGCTGGCCGACGGCGGCAAGGTCACCGATCTTCCACAGGGAACGATCGACTTCCTGCAGCAGTTCTATACCGCGGCCGGCAAGGACGGCTTCCTCGCCCTGTCCGAGCAGTACAGCGAGAACGGACGCACCGAGGCCGCGAGCGCGCTGTCCAACGGCCTCGCTGTGGTGTCGAACTACAACGTCGGCAGTGCCAGCGGCGACGTCGGCGGTCAGAGCCACATTCCGGAAAGCCTTCGAGGACTGTTCGAGGGACCGGTGACGTCGACCGGCAACCTGACGAAGGGCGCGCACGACGCACCGCAACCGTCGGTGGTCGTCAACAACGGCGACGACCTGGCACGATTCACCAAAGCCTTCGGTCTGGCGGACCCGGCCGTGCAGCAGGGCAGTGAGCTGAGCGAGAGCCTCCTCTCCCGTGCCGGGGAGATCGCCTCGGCCACCAACGACAAGAGCCTCCTGATCGGGGACTCCTTCGACCACAACGCTCTGGGCCGCGACAGCGTCGACACCCTCCTGCAGGACATGGTCGGCGTCGGTGGCCGCGACCATGCCGCCGTCCACAACATCCTGTCCGGCGACGGCATGCCGGCCGGCTACAACCGCGACGACGTCATCATGCCCCTGCTCCAACGCGATTGGGCCGACGGCGGCGAACAGAACGTCGCCGCGATGTTCGACTGGATCGCCGACGACGCCCGGCCCGCCGATCCGTCCGATCCCGGCGAAATATTCCGGTCCACACAAGCCGGCGAATCGGCATTCGGGCTCGCACAAATCCTCGCTGCGAAAGACGCCGAGCTACTCGACATCCCAGGGACGAAGGGGCAGGCAATCGGTGAGGTGAACCCCGACATCACGCAGGCGTTGGGCACAACGCTCGCCCCGTACATCGGCAATATGGTCGGGGTGCCCGGCGACCTCGCCGGCACCTCGGGTTTCACCAGCTCGACAGGCGGCGAATTCGGTCTCGAGAACGCGCCCCGCCTGTTCTCGGTGATCGACTCCAATGCCGATGCGGCGAGCTACTTCAACGCGCAGGCGTTCGGAATGTCGGCTCAGCTGGAGCAGGCGTGGGCGTTGGAAGGTCTCACTCCGCAGATGCCGCACTACGAGTACGGTTCGTGGGCGGGGAGTATCCAGGGTGTGGTCGACAAGGGGCTCGACCTCGAGTTCGCGGATCGTGTCGGCGACGAATTATCTAACAATTCAGCAGGTTTCGAGAGCAAGGGTGTCGCGTACGACACGATCAGAACTGTGGTCAGCAAGGGCGTCGAGTTCATCCCCGGCGCTGGACCGATCATCTCTAGCGGAATCGATCTCGCGGATCCGGCGTTCAAGAGCGCGGTCATGGGCGCGGTACCCGACGGCACCGTTCAGCCGAATACGCAGTTCGCGGAGGATTCCCTTCTTGCAAAGCAGTACTACCAGATTGCTCTCGGTCTTCAGGCGGCGAATGGTGGCTCGCTCGACCCATATATCGGTCTCGAGGATTTTCGAGATGGTGTGAACGGCCCCCTGCTGCCGTATGACGAGATCGTCTCTGATCGTCCCAGTTTTACAACCCCGCTGCTTTCATCGAGCTTGGCCGGATACATCACCGAAGCAGGCTTTATCGGAGTTGGTGAGTTTGTCGATGCCATGAACTCTGGTCGTGAGCAGGTGCAGAACATGGAGTTCGGGCAATGAGGGCTCTGATGTCGGCCGTCCTTGCTGCAGTTGTCGTGTCGGTAAGTGCGTGCGGCACCGATGAAGCGAAGATGCCGATCGATACTCCGGAAAGGGCTGTCGCCGGCTATAGCGTCCCCGAGAACGTCGACTACAACGTTCGGTGGTCGACGGAACCAGGTATCGATCTGCTCAGCAGGCCGGCGGTAGCGGTCCGGGCGTACATGGAGTCGTACTACCTCGCGATTCATGGTCACGCGTTGTCGGCGGGCTATCCAGGTTTCGCTGATGCGACGTCACAGCAGCGCGACCGGGTCGACTTCGACCATTCCAACGATCCGGAACTGGAACAACTCGTCGGAACCCAGTTCGAGCATCTCCTGGCGATGACCCCGACAGAGGACGGGTGGGTCGCCACGGTCTGTTCGGGCAACTACACCGTAATGGCGGAGAAGGGCGGTCGATTCTTCAATTTGACAGGTCCGTCTCCTCAGGCGGAAACGGTAAGAATGGTGGCGGCCGAGCAAGCGCAGTCTGTCGCTTCTGAACGGATTGTTGCGGAGGGTGCAGAGCGTGCGCCATCTGCAGATGTATTCGCTGGATGGACGATCAGTGAGCATGATCCGGCTGCGCGCGATCAGAACGCATACGCGGAGTGTGACGCGCGCATGCCCGATGCGAGGGATGCGCGACCGCAGAAGGCGAACGTCCCGCACGACACCCCCTACCCGACGCTTGCTCCGTATCCGGGCTGGCCGCGTTACGACGAGAACTGACGGCCACCTCGACCGTCGGCGGGAAGGGCACTGTCACCGCCGCCGTCGTCCGGTCATATCCTCGACGTCAGCCTCCGTGTTCGGTGGAGGCGTGGGCGAATGATCGGACGGTTGGTAGTGGACAGCAAATGTGACGTCGTGTATGCGGACGACCTCCGGGTGGGCGAGAAGTTCGAGCTGGGCTCGTACACGGTGACGGAGGAGGAACTGGTCGAGTTCGCGGGGCAGTGGGATCCGCAGTCCTTCCACATCGACCGCGAGTCTGCAGATGGCGGCTATTTCGGTGGGCTCATCGCGAGTGGTGTGCACACGATCGCGGTGTGCCAGCGACTGTCCGCGACTACTGTTTATGCAGGCTGGAGCGTTATTGCGGGGGTGCGGATGCGCGACGTCAACTTTCTCCGGCCGGTGAAGCCGGGTGATGTGCTCACCGGAAAGCTGGTCGTGGAGGATGTGGTGCCCGACGATCGCGGACGGGCCTTGGTGACCGTCGCGGCGGAGATTCTCAACGGGTCGGGCAAGCAGGTCTTGACCTCGGTGACCGAGATGTACATGCGCTGCCGACCGGAAACCGACTGATCGCCGAATTTTCTGGACGAAACACTCTCTTCGAGGATTGTTTTTCGCGTTTCTGGGTACCGCCCCGAAAGGCCAGGTAACCAACGGAAGGCAGTCATGAGAATGGGCAGGAGAGTGGCCGCGGTGGCGGTATTCGCGGCTTCGATCGGATTGGGAGCATCCGGTGTCGCCTGGGGCGGCAGTCTCGACTCGGCCGTGCCGGTGCGCCGGCCGGATGTCATTCAGCCGATGCCACCCGGATTCCCGCAGAACGGTCCGATCGGATGCGACGACTGGGCGGAACCCTACGAGAACAACGTGCCGCAGTGGGGCACCGATCCGTACAACCAGTTCGACAACTGGTGCGACGGCCCCGAGGACGGCCTTTCCGCGCAGCAGCCGCCGGTCAATGACGAGCAGGGCAGGATCGTCAATCCCTGATTCGACGGTGAGTGTTCGCACGAGGCATGTGGCCGTCGTGTAGCCCGGTCGTGAACTGAAACCGACCGTCCGTCAAATTTCATTCACGAAATTCGCTCTTCGAGGATTGTTTACGTTGTCTTTGGGTACAGCCCTTAGGCAGCGTTATTCACCTATGGGAGGCAACGATGAAGGTCGGCTCGAGATTGGCTGCGGTCGCTGTGTTCGCGGCCTCGATCGGTTTGGGAACATCCGGTGTCGCCTGGGGTGACGCGCTCGACTCGGCAGTCGTACCGGTGCGCGCACCGGACACGGTTGCACCACTGCCTCCCGGTGTTCCGCCGACCGGCCCGGTCGGTTGCGACGACTGGGCGGAACCGTACGAGAACAACGTCCCGGCGTGGGGCACAGACCCGTACAACCAGTACGACAACTGGTGCGACGGACCCGAGGACGGTCTGCCGCAACCGGCCACCTACAGCGGTGACGAGGGTGGAGGCGACTCGCCGAACGAGCCGTGAACCGACCGATCCGAATCAGCGCGCCCCGGGAGTCTCCGTTCCGGGGCGCGCTGATTCAGTTGCCGGAGGGCGGTTCGTGCAGTCCGAAGGAGGAACCCTGGTCGTCGTGGCACAGCTTGAACCGCCCGAATTTCGCCACCGAATCGGGGTCTTCGCCCAGCTCGACGGCGTCGACGGTGCCGCCCAGCGCCAGTACCTGCTCGACCGCGGCGTCGAGGTCGGGCACCCGGAAGAAGACATACGGGCCGGCGCCCTCGTCGCCGCCGTGGATCCCGCCTGGGACGTTCGGTGTGTTGATGGAGTAGCCCGACCCGCCGGGCCCGGATTCGAATTCCCAGCCGAACAACGCCGAGTAGAACTTTCGGCCCTGCTCGGTGTTGGCCACACCCAATTCGAAGAATGACAGTTCGCCCGACATGAGCACTCCTCCGTCGACAGTGTCCCCGAGACGCTACGCCGAGATGCCGTCACGCATAAGGCTCGCGCGTAGACCGACCGCGCCGCAGGAGTATTGATCGCCGCTGCTGCGGGTGGCGCCCTCGGGTTCGTATACGGCGTCACTGCACGGCCGTCGGTAACGATCCGCTGCCTGCGGCCAAAGTTACGCATGGTGCGCCTGCTGTGATAGATACTGCACCGGTGATGCTGCCCAAACGAACCTGCTTTTCCGCCATATCGATGGTGATGCTCGCTGTCGCAGGCTTGCTGGCCGCCGCCCCGGGGAGCAGCGGCGCCGCACCGCTCGCCTGGCGAACCACGATGGTGGCGTTCAGCAACGTCAGCGACCGCGACCTGGATGTATACGAGTCGGAGGACGGCACGGGGTTCCAGCCCCTCCGACTGTCTGCATATCGGCCTCCGTCAGGGGTGGTGCGTGACCCGAGCATCTTCCGGCACACGGACGGGTTCTACTACCTCACCTACACGACGATCGACGGGGCGAACATCGGCTTCGCACGCAGCAGTGACCGCATGGACTGGAAGTTCCTTGGGGCCTGGCCGGTCCCGTTCTGCTGCGCCTTCCTGCCGGGCACGGGAGACGGAACGGGCTCAGCGAGCCCGCCGGGTTCCTCGGGGTCGGCCGGGTTCAGCGACGGACCGTCGCTGTCGCCGTTCACCACCAAGGCCTGGGCACCCGAATGGTTCGTGGACGGCGACCGGGTCAACGTCATCCTGTCGATGTCGACCGGTGGTGGATTCGTGCCGTATCTGATGACGGCGCTGGAACCATCGCTCAGGTTGTGGAGCCCGCCTGTTCCGCTCGCCGGGATCGGCGCGGACCATATCGACACCACCGTGGTCAAGGTGGGATCGACCTATCATGCGTTTACCAAGAACGAGACGAAGAAGGTCGTCGAGCATGCGGTCGCGTCGTCGGTGACGGGACCCTATTCATTCGTCCCGCCTGGAAATTGGGGCTCATTGGTGGAGGGCCCAGCCCTGGTTCAGTTGCCGAGCGGCGCCTGGCGGATATATCTCGACGCCTATTCCGAAGGAAAGTATCTCTATTCCGACAGCACGGATGGGCTGCGCACCTGGTCGCCCGTGCAAGAGCTTCCAGGCCTTTCCGGGACGGTGCGCCACGTCGGCGTGATGAGAGAGCCGGCATAACGACGACTCCCGCGACGCCGCCGCCGTCGTCGATGGCGGCAACCTCGAAGCGCAACGACACCGATACCGCTGTGCGGAAGGGTTCACCGGGCGACCGGTGTTGAGCGTGAAGGCAACTCGTAGGTGAGTGGCGCAGCGTGCCGGGGTGCACATCGCCACTCGCGTGCGAAGGAGCTACCTCAGGCCGCCAGCTCGTCGGCGATCTCGATGTCGATTTCCTGTTCGGTCATTCCGCCGAAGAGATGGTTGGTGAACATGTCAGCTCAGTTCTCGTAACGTGTGGTGGATCCCGGCACGGTCGGACTTTCTTGTCCGACCTACTGGGTGTATCGCCCTCGGCGGCGCTTCCGTTTCACGACGAGCAGGTGAGGGGGCGCGCATTCGCGCGCACGTAGCGCTTAGGCTCGACTCGACCGTTCGTTCGTGTCCCGGAAACAGGAGATGAGTCGAGATGCCCGCAACCTTCGTTCTGCTGCCCGGCGCCGGCTCGGACTCGTGGTACTGGCACCGCGTCGCCCCGATCCTGGAGGGAAGCGGGCACTCGGTGATCGCCGTCGACCTTCCGTACGGCGACGACGACGCGGGCCAGTACGAGTTCGCCGACGTCGTCGTCGATGCGGTCGAGGACGTCGAGGGTTCGATCGTGCTGGTCGCGCAGTCCATGTCCGCGTTCACCGCGGCGATCGTCTGTCAGCGCGGTGAGGTCGACGTCGACCTGCTGGTTCTCCTGGCACCGATGCTGCCCGCGCCGGGGGAGGCACCCGGGCAGTGGTGGGAGACCACCGGTCAGCCGGAGGCGAAACGGGCGTTCGACGTGCTGGAGGGTCGCGACCCGGATGCGCCCGACGACCTGCGGGTGCTGTTCTTCCACGACGTGCCCGACGACGTCACCGAGGAGGCGTTCAGCCAGGAGGAGCCCGTCATGTCGAACACCCCGTTCGAGACGGTGTGGCAGGCGGACGGGTGGCCGCACGTGAAGACGCGGGTCGTCGCCGGGAGGCGCGATCGGCTGTTCCCGCTCGACTTCATGCAGCGGATCGTCCGGGAGCGGCTGGGCATCGCACCGGACGTCATCGACACCGGTCATCTGGCGGCACTCGCGCGCCCCGGCGAACTTGCTGCCATGCTGGAGCGCTACGCGTCCGAACTGTAGGGCATGTACATCCGACGAGAAGGAGAGCAATCGATGGCGTTGTCGGTATCGGGCGAGTTCGAGATCGAGGCGCCCCAGGAGCAGGTGATGGCTGCGCTGGCGGACGTCGAACGCATCCCCGAGTGGTCGGTGGTGCACAAGAAGGTGGTCGTCGAGTCCCGATTCGACGACGGACGCCCCCGCACCGTGCGGATGACGCTCGCCGTCCTCGGGGTCGCGGACACGCAGCTGGCCGAGCACAAGTGGCTCGGGGACGAGCAGATGTCGTGGACGCTCCTCGAGAGCGAGAAGCAGAAGTGCCAGGAGGGGGAGTATCGGCTGACCCCCACCCCGCGCGGGACGTCGGTTCACCTCACGATGTCGGTGGAGCCGAAGGTGTGGGTGCCGAAGTCCGTGCTGCGTCAGGGGCAGAAGCAGGCCGTGCGTTTGATCCGCAAGGGATTCACCAAGTTCGTTCTCGAGAACTATGTCTGAGTCGGGGTCCGCGCGTGCTGCGCGGACACCCGCCAGACGCTCTACCCGAACAACGTCGCGAAGGCCTCATTGATCCCGTTTCGATCGAACGATGTCGGATCGAGTTGCTGATCGGGGCGCAGACCCAGCCAGTCCCGAATTTCCGAGTGTTCCTGGTGATGCGGGTCAGCGCTGGCTTCGATCATGTTCGCCCAACCCCACGGGCCGCCGGAATCTTCGTACGGCGCCATATTGCGCCCGTCGAGGCATAGCGCTACAGGGGATTCGGGAGCGGGGTTGTCGACCGATTCGACGACGATGTGATGGATCCAGTCGTCACCGAAATCGTACAGGTAGGTGAGACGGTCGCCGACCGAGCTGAGCAGCGAACCGACGGGGACCTCTTCCTCCGCGACGGCGGGGCCTACGAGGTCGCGGTGCGCGAAGTCTTCATTCGGAATGAATACCCTACCGCCTGAGTACGCGGGCCCGGCAGAGAACTCGTGTAGATGGCAGTCTTCCCAGCCGAACGCGGACTGGATGATGTCGTGGAGAGCGGAAAGCGGTAGTGAGGCGTCGAGTCGAACGCGGCGCCAGACGGGAATGTGGTTGCCTTCCAATGAAATCCGCAATGTAACGTGCGAATCCACCATGTCGGACAGTGCGTACTCGGTCTCTGCGCCAGCGAGTTGGACGGCACGAAGAACGGCAGGCTGCAGCGCGGCCGGAACCCGGTATGCGTCATCCTTGGTCAGCCACTTCTGTTCCACCAACCTGTCCAGTCGGTCATAGACGAAGGCATCCAGGAGCGATTGCTCGTCGCCGGATGGCGCGTCTTCCGAGTCGGCGACAGGCGGCTCCGATGTCATCCCCGCCAAGATCACCTGCGTCACGACCACATCGGTCAATTGCGTGAGGTCGAGTGGGTGACGTTGCGTCGATACGAGTTGGCTGCGGACGAATTCGGTGACAGCTGCACGAATCAACGGCAGCGCCCGGGTCGTCCGGTCGGCGATCAGCTCCGCGTTCGGTCCGCGGACCGCGCGTGTGGAGTTGACGGTGATGAGGCCGATCTCTTCCGCAGTTTCCCAGTAGGTCAGCATCTCGGGCACGTCGCGCATCGAGCGGATTCGGCGCGCACGCGGAAACCCCTCCGAGTCGAGGTCGAGATCGACACCCAACGCGTCAGCGAGACCGGGGATAGAGGCGGGTTTGGGCACCTTGGTCGAGGTGACGGCCGCACCCTTCCCGACCCAGTCCACGAGTGCGACGAGGGAGGCGATCAGCGGAAGGGAGGTGAGTGCGCGTAGTTCGTCCTTCTCGTCCACGGCGGGTAGTGCGATGTCTTCGGGAAGGACGACGGGTGGTTGCGGCTCGACGAAATGGATGAGGTCCTCGATGCAATGTATGAGGTTCTCTTCGGTGCCGGTCCACAGCCGATTTTCGTCGAGAAAGTTGAGGAACGTCAGTGCCGAGGCGACAATCGTCAATGCGATGTCATCCATGTCCTCGGAATTATCTGCGGTTAGTTCGTCAGCGGCATCGAGGAGGGTATGCGCGTCCGCGGGGAGCCAGCCGGTGGCACGGAAACCGGGGTGGGCGTGCGCGAGGTTCGTGAGTGTCGACTCCAAGAGGTGTGCGAAGAGTTCCGCGTCCTCGGTCAGATCGCCCCTGCGCAGCCACTGAACGAAGCTGTCGATAAGCGCTGGGTCGACGGCGGAAGCGGGAAACAGCGGTGCGACTGTTGAGCGGTTCCTTCGTTGGCGTGCCTGCTGTTTTGCCGCACGCTTCTGGCCCGGATTTCTACTCCGCTTCGATCCCATGGCGAGATGATAACGCGACCGAGAACAGGTGCCTGGGCGCCGCCGGATCGGAGTTGATCGGACAGCGGGGCGGCTCATGTGCAGGGGCATTAGGCTGACCTGCGGCAGAAACTGTGAGCGAGGGGACAGATGACGGTCGAGCAGAGCAGCCCCACCACACTTCGGCGACTGTCGGCGCGGTTGGCCCTGATCCGCGACGACACCGACGACGACAAGCTGTCGGCCGGTTTCCTCCTCGTCGCCACGATCCTGGCGTTGGTGTGGGCCAACATCGGTGATTCGTACGAGTCGTTCTGGCACACCCCGGTGACCATCCAGATCAGCGACTACGGCATCAGCCTCGACCTGAAGCACTGGGTCAACGACGGGTTGATGACGCTGTTCTTCTTCGTCGTGGGGCTCGAGGTGAAACGTGAGCTGACGATGGGCGAACTCACCGATCGCGCCCGTGCCGCCGTCCCACTTCTCGCCGCGATCGCGGGTCTGGCGCTGCCCGCCGTCCTGTTCCTGATCCTCAACCCCAGCGGCGCCGAGGCCAGCGCGTGGGGCGTCGTCGTCTCGACCGACACGGCGTTCGTGCTGGGCGCACTGGCACTCGTCGGACCCCGATGCCCCGCCCGGTTGCGCGTGTTCCTCCTGACCCTGGCCGTCGCCGACGACATCGGTGCCCTGGCCATCATCGCCTTCTTCTACACCGACAACCTCCGGCTCGGGCCGCTGCTCCTCGGGTGCGTCGGACTGCTGCTGATCATCCAGTTGCGCAAGCTCGAGGTGTGGCGTGGTGTCGCCTACTTCATCGTCGCGGCGGGCACGTGGGTCGCGTTCTACGAGTCCGGCGTCCACCCCACCCTCGTCGGTGTGCTGATCGCGCTGATCCTGCCCGTGTATCCGCCGCGGCGCAGCGAGGTGGAGCGGGCGGGTGAACTCACGCGCGCGTTCCGGCAGTCACCCAACTCCGACTACGCCCGCGCCGCCCAGCTCGGTGTGCTGCGCGCGGTGTCCGTCAACGAGCGGTTGCTGCGCTTCTACCAGCCCTACACGGCGTTCCTCGTCGTCCCGATCTTCGCGCTCGCCAATGCCGGTGTGGTCATCACCGGGCAGACCCTCGCGGACGCGGCCCGGTCTCCGCTGGCGTGGGGCATCGTGCTCGGCCTGGTGGTCGGCAAGCTCGTCGGCATCACCGCGGCCACGGCCCTGTTCTCGAAGCTGCGGCCCGGTAGCCTGCCGCGCGGGCTGACGCTGTCCCAGATCGCCGGTGGCAGCGCGCTGGCCGGCATCGGCTTCACGATCTCGCTGTTCATCGTCGACCTGGCCATCGACTCACCCGAGCTCGCCAACGACGCTCGGGTGGGTGTCCTGACGGCGGCGGTCATCGCCACCGTCCTCGGTTGGGCACTGTTCCGGCTGTCGGACTGGGTGCACCCGCCGACGGAGGCCGTCGGGCGCACCCTGCTCCGGCCCGTCGACACCGGCCGCGATCATCTGCGCGGGCCGGTGGATGCGCCGCTCACCCTCGTCGAGTACGGCGACTTCGAGTGCCCGTTCTGCAGCAAGGCCACCGGCAGCATCCGGGACGTGCGGGCGCATTTCGGGGACGAGCTCCGCTACGTCTTCCGGCATCTCCCCCTCGACGCCGTGCATCCGCACGCGCGTTTCGCCGCCCAGGCGAGCGAAGCGGCGGCCGCGCAGGGACGGTTCTGGGAGATGCACGACCACCTGTTCGCCAACAGCGACGCCCTCGCCGAGGACGAGATCTTCGGTTACGCCGCCGAGCTGGGGCTCGACATGGACCGGTTCGAGGAAGACATCCGCAGGGGCACCTACGTTCACCGCATCGACGACGACGAACTCGACGCCGAGTCGAGCGATTTCCGGGGGACCCCCACGTTCTACCTCGGTGCAACGGGCACCGACCTCGCCCGGCACAGCGGCCCCTACGACGCCGCCACCCTCATCCGGCAGCTCGAAGAGGCGCGCGCTGCCGACGGCGCACCCTGATCAGCCGCGCGAATCCTTCACAGCCTGGATCGCGGCCGGCGTGACCGGGTCGACGTCGTCGGCGAAGTCGTCGTGCTTCTTCAGGTAGCCGGCGACGAACGGGCAGATCGGCACGATCCGTTTGCCGTCCCCGACGGTCTCGGTGAGTGCGCTGCGGATCAGGGTGCTGGCGAGGCCGCGCCCCGCGAACTGCTCGCCGATCTCGGTGTGGAAGAAGATCCGTTGATTCGCGTCGTCGAGGTACTCGGTGAACCCGGCCAGTTCACCATCGACGCGGACCTCGAATCGGTGTAGTTCGGGGGCGTTCCGGACGTCGGGTGCGGGGCCGTCTTGCGTGTCGTCTGTCATGAACCCACTATGCCGCCCGGCGGGGTTCCGGCTGCGCGGCGGGTGTTCCCGAACGCCGCGGAGGTGGATGATCGTAGGAGCTCAGCGATCCGAGAGGGGACGCGACCGCCATGACCGATTACGGCAGGGCCGTGCAGTTCGGGGCGTTCGTGACCCCGTCGGTGGAGTTGCTGGCCAACACGTTCGAACTCGCCGCCCTCGCCGACGAGACCGGACTCGACCTGATCGGCGTGCAAGATCACCCGTACCAGGCGAAATTCCTCGACTGCTGGTCGCTGATGGGCACGCTGCTGGCCCGGACCGAGCGGGTGCGCGTGTTCCCCGACGTCGCCTGCCTGCCGCTTCGCCCGCCGGCGACGATGGCGAAGGCCGCGGCCAGCCTCGACGTGATGTCGGGAGGCCGATTCGAACTGGCGTTGGGTGCGGGCGCGTTCTGGGAGGCGATCGGGGCGATGGGCGGTGACGTGCGCACGCCCGGTCAGGCCGCGACGGCGTTGGAGGAGGCGGTCGAGGTGATCCGCCTGATGTGGTCCGGTGAGCGTGCCGTGTATTCCGAGGGTGAGCACTATCGCCTCGCGGGCGTGCATCCCGGACCGGTCCCGGCGCACCGGATCGGGATCTGGCTGGGCGTCGGCGGCCCCCGGCTGCTGCGGGCGCTGGGACGCTCGGCGGACGGGTGGGTCCCGTCGAGTTCGTACTTTCCGCCCGAGGTCCTGCCCGGCATGCACGCGCGGATCGACGCGGGCGCGGCGGATGCGGGCCGGGATCCGAGCTCGATCGTCCGCGCCTACAACGTGTTCGGCGGGGTGAGCGACACACCGTCGGACACGTTGTTCCACGGAACCGCCGAGCAGTGGGTGAGCCAACTGACGGAACTCGCGGTGGACGCGGGCATGGACACGTTCGTCTTCGGCACCGATGGCGACGATCTCGCCCAGGTCCGCACGTTCGCGACCGACGTCGCGCCCGCCGTTCGGGCCGCCGTGGATGAGCGCCGTGGAACGGGTGCCCGCGCTTGACCCGACCGCGACTCGCTCAGTTGCCGTCCTTCTCCTTGTCCTTGTCCTTGGGCTTGTTGTTCCCGTTGCCGTTGTTGCCGTTGTTGTTTCCCAGTCCGGTCTTCGGTGCCGGGGCGCCGGTCGGTGGGGGAGGCGCAACCGGGTTGACCTCGACCGCACTGCTCGGGACGGAGACGGGCGCCGGAGCGGGGACGACCGCGGTGGTGCTCGGCCCGGGACCGACCGTGCCGTCCCGATTCTGAGACGCGATGGCCAGCGCCGCCACGACCACGGCCACCAGCACCGCGGCGATCGCGGCGACGATCAGGCCGGTCCGCCGTGGTCGCCGTGGCTCGGGCGGCAGCTGAGGGACGGAGGTGGTGGGTGTGAATGCTCTCGTCGGCGGCGGATGCGGGCCGGACGCTCCGAGGACGGCATTCCGCATGGCTTGGGCGTCGGCGTACCGCTGCTGAGGGTCGCGGGCCATCGCCCGCTCGATCGTGTCGGCGAGGTTCGGATCGGCGTCCGGACGGGCTTCGCGCAGCGGTCGGGTCGCGCCGTCGATGATCGCCCGGGCGAGGGACAAGATGTTGTCGCCGGCGAACGGCCGGTGCCCGGCGACGGCTTCGTAGCCGACGACGCCGACGGCATAGAGGTCGTCGGAGGTCGTGGCGGGTGTGCCCATGATGCGGTCCGGGCTGAGGTAGGCCACGGTGCCCAGCACCTGTCCCGTCGCGGTGTGGTCGGACGCGGCGCTCTTCGCGATGCCGAAGTCGGCGACCTTCACCGTGCCCGCGGCGGTGAACAGCACGTTTCCCGGTTTGATGTCGCGGTGCAGGATTCCCGCTCCGTGGGCGGCGCCGAGGGCGGCGAGCACGTCGGCGAGGATCGACCGCACCCGCGCGTCCGGGACGGGACCGGCGGCGATCTCGTCGGCGAGGGTCCGCCCGGGCAGGCGCTCCATCACGATGTACGCCATTCCGGCGTCCTCGCCGCAGTCGTGCACCGCGACGACGTTGGGGTGATTCAAGGTGGCGGCGAGCCGGGCCTCGGCCTCGAACCGCCGACGCGTGTCGGGGACGGAGGCGAGCTCCGGGCGCAGCACTTTGATCGCCACGGGTCGCTGCAGGCGCAGGTCCCATCCGTCGTGGACGTCGGCCATTCCGCCGCGCCCCAGCACTCCCCGCAACTCGTACCGACCTGCGAGAACTGCGGACACCGACATGTGCTCACGCTATCGTCAGCACTTGTGCCGGACACCGCTGCCTCCTGTCTAACATGACGCCATGACCGCTTCAGGTAAACGCCGACACCTGTCCGTCGTTCCTGACGTGCCGGTGATCGTCCGGCCGTCCGAGCGGCCGGGTCGCCGAGACGTGGCGAGTTTCCACCTGCGGATCGAGCTCGACGACGTGTCGCCGGCCATCTGGCGGCAGTTCGTCGTGCCCTCGAACCTGCGGCTGAACGAGCTGCATCCGATCGTGCAGACGGTCATGGGCTGGCAGGACAGCCACCTGCATTCGTGGGTCGGCGGTGAGCCGCCTGCCTCCGAGCGGTACGAGATGCGCGAGAGCATCGAAGAGGGCTTCGCCGACGAGGACGACGAGCTGTGCGAGGACGCGGTCCGGCTCGATCAGGTTCTGGCCGAACCCGGCGAGCTCCTGTCCTATCAATACGACTTCGGCGACGGCTGGGACCATACGATCGTCCTCGAACGGATCGAGGCCGACGGGCCCGCGCCGACGGTGACCTGCCTCGCCGGCGCCCGCGCCTGCCCGCCCGAGGATTGCGGCGGACCGGGGGGATACGCCGACCTGCTGACGGTCCTGGCCACCCCGTCTCACCCCGGTCATCACGACGCCGGGGCGTGGGTCGGGCCGGGCTTCGCGCCCGAATCGTTCGGCGTCGACGCCGTGAACCGTAATCTGCGGATCGAAGTCGTGATTCGTGACCACGGTCCGGTGACCGATTCCAAGTTCGCGGAACTGCTGCGCCGGATCCCCCATCAAGCTGCCCCGCACGTCTTTTCGCTGCTCGAGCACGCCCAGCTCACGACGCGGAAGGGTGACTTTCCTGCGGCCCAGGAAGCGGCGACGTTTCATCTGCGGTGGTTGCTGCAGCGCATCGGATCCGACGGCATCACGCTGACTCAGGCGGGCTACCTGCCCCCGGCCGTGGTGGCGGAGATGCGGCAGGCGTTGCCGGGCTTCGACGACTGGCCCGCCACCAGCAACCGCGAGACGGACCAACGGCCCGTCCACCTGCTCCGTGAGTACGCCAAGACACTCGGACTGGTGCGCAAGTACAAGGGAAAGCTCGTTCGAACCAATCTCGGAACGGCGATGGCGGACAACGCGACAAAGATGTGGCGTCATCTGCTCGATCGACTGCCGCTGGGCACCGAACAGATCGAGCGGGAGACCGGATACCTCGTGCTTCTCACACTCGCCGCGGGCACGTCGTCGGACGAACGCAGGGACGTGATCGCCGAGGGACTCGCCGCCCTCGGCTGGCAGACCAGCGACGGCACGATCGTCGGCAGGGAAGAAGTCTTCTGGATGGGACGTCCCACGATCTCGTTCCTCGAACTGATCGGCGCAATGGTCGAGGGCTGGGTGCAGCGCGACCAGCCCATGGACCCCGAATGGGGTCGGCTCCTCGCGCAGATGGTGCTGTCGATGTAGGTCGGCAACGTCGTGACAGCACCGGACTACGCCCGAACCTATTTGGGCGCAGTTGCTTTCGGCCCACATGGCACTCACGCGGTGGCGATGGCTCCAGGCAGTCGCCGGACGATCACGCAAACGACACTCTTCGACGCAGAACGATTTCGGGCCACATGTGTCGGAATCTTCTGCTTTGATACGTCCATGCAATAGTCGGTCGCGAGCGAGGGAGGTTGACGACGATGGTCGATTCCACCGAGGTGCCCGAGGTTTCGTGGGCGGGAATGGTCGAGTGGTTGACGGGTTCGCTGGTCGATCAACCGGTCGCGCTCATCGTCGAGATCGGCCCGAACAGCTACGTCAGTGAGGACGACGACGAAGAGGTCGTCTGCGCGCAGATTCAGGTACTGGCCGACGGTGTGTTGATGCTAAGGCGATCACGCGTCGAACTCGGGCACCTGCTGCTCGCCGACTATTCGGCCGAGCACCTGACCCTCGACAGGTGGCATTTCGACGGCCACTTCGAAGACTGTACGGACGGCTATCTCTTCAGTCGCGATGTGAACCTGATCGCGAACACCTGCGTGGCCTGGTTCCGGGACAATTGGGGCACCCGGTCCACCAGTGAACTCGGATGCTCGTATCGGTTCCCCGACGAGTTGATTCCGTCTGTCGACGCCGACGACGTGTTCTGACCTCCGCCGCCGCAGAAGTCGAGGATTCGAGGGTCGCGGTACGACGATTCCGGCACACTGGTTCCATGAGCATTCCGCCGCGTCGTCGGTGGGTGTTGCATGTCGATCTCGACCAGTTCATCGCCGCCGTCGAGGTGCTGCGGCATCCTGAACTGCGGGGACGTCCCGTCGTCGTGGGCGGTCGCGGGGATCCCACCGAGCGCGCGGTGGTGTCGACGGCGTCGTATGAGGCGCGTGAGTTCGGTGTCGGTTCCGGAATGCCGATGCGGATTGCGGCGCGGAAGATCCCTGACGCAGTGTTCCTACCTGTCGACGCCGAGGTCTACACCGAGGTGTCGGGCGTCGTGATGGACACGTTGCGAAAACTGGACGTCGTCGTCGAGGTGATGGGCTGGGACGAGGCGTTTCTGGGTGTCGAGACCGACGACCCGGAGGCCTTCGCGCGAACCGTGCACGACGCCGTCCTCGACGCGACCGGGCTGCACTGCTCAGTAGGTATCGGCGACAACAAGTTACGAGCCAAGATCGCGACCGACTTCGGCAAACCGCAGGGCATCTATCGGCTCACCGAGGAAAACTGGTTCGCCGTCATGGGGGAGCGCCCCACCGACGCGCTGTGGGGGATCGGAAAGAAGACAGCGAAGAAGCTTACCGCGCTGGGCATCAGCACCGTGCAGGAACTCGCCGACGCCTCGGATCAGGAATTGGCCGCGACCCTCGGTCCGAACATGGGACCGTGGTACGCCAGGATCGGTCGCGGCATCGACCTCTCCCCGGTCTCGGCGGAACCCTGGGTGGCCCGGTCGCACAGCCGGGAGACGACCTTCCAGCAGAACCTCGCCGGCCGGGAGGCCGTCACCGAGGAGATCCGTCGTCTCGCCGCCCGGGTCCGGGAGGACATCCTCGCGGAGAACCGCCGGGCGGTGCGAGTGGCGTTGAAGGTGCGCTACGCCCCGTTCGATACCCACACGACGAGCAAGCCGCTGCCGGAGCCGACATTCGACCCGGACGTGATCGCCGATGCGGCAACAGCATTGGTCGACAGGCTCGACCACGAGCGGGAAGTGCGACTCCTCGGTGTGCGGCTGGAAATGACCCCGCCGACGTGAGTGGCAAGGCGTGCTCGGGCACGCTTTGCCACTCACGTGGGGTCACCAGTCGGAACTCAGAATCCCGCCCTGCTGATTCCAGTCCTCGTCGGCCGGTTCATCTGGGTTCGCCCCCTGCGCCACTGCGTCGTCGCGAGCGCCCATGGAGCCGGCGAGAGAGTCCATCCGCTCGCGAGTTTCTGCGGCAAGTCGCTCGCGCTGCTCGTCAGAAAGTGATTCGAGGTCGGCCAGGGCCAATGGGATCACCCTGTCGAGAGTGGCGTTGAAGGCCTCTGATGCTACGAGGTCGCGCACGCCCAAGGCACCCGACAAGACGTCTGCAGCGAGGCGGCGAAAATCCGGATCCGGCGACTTCGCCGCGAGGACGGTCAACGACTGCTTCAGGTGAAGGGACACCCCGAGGTCGTCCCGTGCCACGTCGAATGTGCGTTCAGGCTGATCCATCACGCCCCCGGATGGTCGTAGGAAGTTTCGGGAAGGCTGGGCAGATCGATGAACTCGCTGCCGGCAAGTGATCCGGTGATACCACTCATAAGGGCCTGGACGACGGACCATGTTGTTGTCCAGTACTGGAGGACCTCACCCCACTTTTCGAGGATCATCAGAACCTGCAGCGTGGCCGCGCCCATCGCTGCGCCTGAACCGACAACGCCGACACCAGTCAGTGTCAGCGCCTCTGCGGCGGCAATCTCGATGAGGGCGATGATTGCCATGTCGGTAATGGCGGAGAGGGCATCCCCTACGGCCTTCGACAGCTCATACATGGCAAGGGAAATCTGGTCGATCTGTTCTGCAATGGAACGAAGCGGTGACGCCTGGCTACCGACCGCGTCACCAAACTTCTGAAAGTAGCCGCGCGCGTTGTCGGCCGCGATGCCTCTCCACGGCTCGACGCCACGAAGACTCTCGTGGATTGCTGCGGAGAAGTGGTCGTTGTAGTCGGCCAGATTCTGGACGCTGTTCCCTGCGCGCTTCACGCCATCCCAGTCGCCCGAGAGCTGTTCCGCCGCCCAGTCCCACGGATTGGACTTGATCACTGAGGTGCAGAACTGCTGGATGTAGAACGAGGGACTCAGGAACGACAGCCCAACGGCGTTCTCGAGCATGTCGGGAACAGGGTCGGACCCATCGGGTTCGGTCAGTGCATCGACTGGATTGCTGCTCATCACTTCTCCCCGACAAGAGTGCGATCGAGCTCAGCCGCGTATGCGTGATCGGTCGTCCTGTACATAATCGCGGTCGACTCCAACTCCGTCGCGGAGCGATCGGAGAGGCTCCCCAGCGCCGCATAGTTCGCATCGAGTCGATCACGAACCTCTGCAATGGACTTCGTGACCTCGAAGAACGCCCGACCACTTGCTGTCGATAGACCTAACCACCTGTTGAGGTAGGTCCTGGCCGGTTCAGTCTGGGCCGACAGTTCCATCAGGTTGCGCGCAAGCCCGTCCAGAGTGGCCGGATCGACCTGCAATTCCTCTGACATGGTTCCCCCCGAACGATTCTTGGATGTGCGCCAGAATTACAACACACGATCCGTCCACGCCGGCCCGTCGGGTGAATCGGCCGACTGCGATAATCCGCGCATGAATAGTTCGGGGAGGGTTGACGTGTTGCTCGGCGTGCGGGCGGGCGAAATCGATATCGACAGCGCCGGTCCATTGACCGCGAACTGGGCAGATCACCTGCTTCAGTTGGAGCGACCCGTTCCGCATGTGTGTGCCGTACACGGTGAGCCGGAGGTAGATCGCAGGGAGACGACTCTACTGTCCGGCAAGAAGTCGAGGTCGCTAACGGGCGGGGATGTCGCCTCGGCGGGAAGATACACAGTGTCCATGGACTGGCCTGTCTGCGCGCAGTGCATCGAGCGCCAGAGGCGATGGCGCGGGGCGGCACTGGCAACCCTCGTGGGGTTTCTTGTTGCGGTCGTCGTCCTCTTCATCGCGGCCCAATCTGCCGAGAAGAACGAAGCGGTGCTGTCTCTCACCTTCTTCGCCGCCTTCGGGCTGCTGCTCGGTGCAGCCAAACTCAACCAGCGTGCGACTCTGTTCACCGGTGCCACGCTGAACGCCGACGGGACCGCGGTCGTTGTGGCACAGGCGCATCCAGAGTTCGCACGTCAGGTATAGCCAGGCTAACCCACGTGAGTGGCAAAGTGTGCTCGGGCACGCTTTGCCACTCACGTATCAGCGGCGGGCGAAGACGGCGGGTTCGCTGTCGGGGACCTGGGCGACGAGGTCGCGGGCGACGAGGTGCCGAAGGTGGGCCGCCGCCTCGGACAGGGCCATGCCCTTGCCCATGGGGGAGATGTCGGCCCACGGCTTGTACCACTTCATGCGCTCGGCGACCTGCCACACGGTGATCTGATCGTCGCCGAAAGCCTTGTACAGGTGGTCGAGTCGCTCCTCGTGGTGCTCGATCAGTTCGCCGGCGCGACCCGCGACGTCGTCGATGGGGATGCCGTGGGCGCCGAGTCCGCGGGTGATGTTCATGGTCTGGACGCGGCGCAGCGAGTCCATGAACTCTGCCAGGCCGTCGCGCTCCTCGAGCGGGTACACGAAATTGCCGACGTGCGGCGTCGTCTTCTGCAGGACGTGGTCGCCGGTGAACATCACGTCGGCGTCTTCGAGGTAGAAGCAGACGTGGCCCGGGGTGTGCCCCGGGGTGTAGACGGCGCGCAGGTTACGGCCGGCGAGGGCAATGAGTTCGTCGTCGACGAGAACACGATCGGGCGCCGACTCGGGACCCGCCGGCGGCTTCCCGCTCGATGCGTTCTCGAATGCCTCGAGATCTGCCGGGGCGGCACCGGCGCGCGTCATGTTGGCCTTCTGGAAATCCAACCACTCGGGTCCGTGACCGGTCGACATGTGCTCGAACATTTCGTGATCGGATTCGTGCATCGCGATCCACGCACCGGACGCCTCCCGGACTCGCCCACACAGACCGGTGTGGTCGGGGTGGAAGTGGGTGAGTACGACGCCTTCCACATCCTTGACCGAGTGCCCGATGGCCTCGAGTCCGGAGGTGAGGCCGTTCCAGGCGTTGTCGTCGTTCCAGCCGGCGTCGACGAGGATCAGACCGCCGGGTGATTCCATCGCGTACACCAGGGTGTGACCGAGGGGGTTGTCCGTGATCGGCACCGGAATCTGGAAGATCCCGTCACCGATGGGTGCTGCGTCGCTCATGTGCATACCTCGTTGCCTAGATGAACAAATTAGTTCTACTTACCTTCATACTGACCTTTCGGCGCGCATTGCGATACCGCGGGTCCCGATTAGCGGAACGGCATGCCCCGTGACCAGGTGCTTTGGTGTGTAAGCCGACCGCGAGACCGGAACACTCACTGGACGCCGGACGCTGTGGAATGCTCCACTCGGACCAGCTTTCACGTGCTCGCTCTGCGACAGGAGACTGCTTTGACCACGAACCTCGTTCGATCACGCCGCCGGTGGTACACGACCGGGATGTGTGGCTTTGCCGTAGTGGGTGCCTCGGGACTCCTTGCCCCCAGTGTGGCGGTTGCCGCGCCGGCGGCGTTGCCTGCCGGCTGTGTGCAGGGCGCCGGCACGCAGGTGACCTGCACGTTCACGTTTACCGGCAGTGCGCAGTCGTTCACGGTTCCCGAGGGCATCACCAGCCTGTCGGTGACGGCAACGGGCGGTCGTGGTGGAAACAGTGAAGACATCCTCGGCGGTGCCGCGGCCGTCGCGACCGGGCAGCTGACTGTCGCCGCAGGTGACGCGCTGTACATCCAGGTCGGCGGCAACGGTGGCGACGGCAACGGCCAGGCCGGATACAACGGCGGTGGGGCCGGCGGCACCGGCGCAAGTGGCGGAGGCGGTGCCGCCGACGTTCGCACCGGGACGGGTGAGCTGGCGGATCGTCAGATCGTCGCCGCGGGTGGAGGCGGCGCGGGTGACCTCTATATCGGCGGCGCGGGCAACAACCTGATGGGACCTGCCGGCGGACCCGGTGGCGGGGGTGGCGGTGGTGGTGGCGGCACGGACGTCGCTGGCGGCATCGGAGGCAACGGTGGATCGGAACCACATGGCTCGCCGGGTGAGGCCGGTGTCGGTGGTGCCGGTGCAGGAACGGGCGGCGGTGGCGGCGGAGGCTGGTTCGGCGGCGGAGGTGGCGCCGAGAACTACGGCGGTGGCGGCGGCGGTGGCGGATCGTCCTACGCGCCCGGCGGAACGTTCAGCGTCGCTGGGGCGGATGCTGTTTCGTCGGTAGTCATCACGTACGGAGCCGGTTCGGGAACAGGGTCACTCGGAAACCTCTTCGGCAGCAGCTGATCTCGACTCCCGCGCTGGAGACGTCGTCACGGGCCGCGAAGTGGCACACGAAATCGGCAGCAGCCCCGAACTTTCGTCCGGGGCTGCTGCCGATCGTGTCGTCAGACTGCGACAGCCACCGGCGCAGAGGCGGCGGCGGATTCGTAAATCGCTTCGATGCGGCGCCGAGTCTCGTCGGGGTCGGACTTCATCGCGAGGACGAGTTCAGATATGACGAGCTGCATTGCGTGCTCGAGCTGCCGCTTCTCGCCGGCCGACAGTGGCTTGACCTGCGAACGCGTCATCAGATCGCGGATGACTTCACTTACCGTGAAGATCCCGCCCACGGTCAGCTTTTCCTGGTTGGCCTTGAATCGCCGAGACCAGTTCGACGGGTCGTCGACCGTCGGACCGCGCAGGATGTCGAAGACTCGACCGACTTCGTCGTTGTTGATCGCATTCCGCACGCCGATGGATTCGGCTTTCGCTACCGGAATCTCGATGGACAGCCCGTTCTGGGCGACTTCGAACTGTACGTATTCGGTGGGCAAATCGTTGAACATCCGGGTCGTGAGCTTTGTGACAGTCACCGACCCATGGTGCGGGTACAGAAAAATATCACCGATATTGAGATTCATAGATTACCTACCCTTCCCCAACATTATGGCACACGCTGCCATATTGACAACCGGTGACCACGTGAGGACCATCGCGGGGGTGTGCTCCTACCGATAACGAAGGCCCTTGATGACCAGACCCGAAGCGTTCTCCGTGTCGCCTGACCTGCCCGCCGGCCCGCTGGGGCTGCGGGAGCGACGACGCGAGCAGACGAATGTCGAGATCAGCGAGACCGCACTCACGCTTTTCGAACACAAGGGTGTCGAGGGCACGACCGTCGGCGAGATCTCGCAGGCTGCGGGAGTGTCCCAGCGAACCTTCTTCCGATATTTCGCTACCAAGGAAGAGGCCGCGCTCCGGGACCACTGGGCGTTCGAGGCGGTCTTGGCGGGCGGGCTCGACCAGCTCGACTCGGAGGTCTCACCGAGGCTCGCGCTGGAAAGGGCCTTCGCTGCTGCTCTGACGATGTACCAGGACAGTTCGTCGATCGCGTGCCGGCGATTGCTGCGGGTGAACCGTCTCATCAAGAAGGAGCCGGCGCTGCGGGCTGAGCTGGCGCGCGAGAGTGTGCGTCGGACCGCGGCGCTGGTCGAGGTGGTGTCGAAGAGGTTCGACTGCCCCGACTTGCAGATTCGACTGGCGGTCGATGTGTCGATCGCCGTGCTCCGGGCGGCGTTGGAAACGTGGGTGGACCAATCGTCCACCGACGAGACGGCGATTCTGCCCGAAATCTATTCCTCGGCAAGGGGACTCGCGAAGGCCTGATCGGAGATGACTCCGCGGGCGCCGGTTCAGCCTTCCAGGAAGCTGAATCGGACGTGTCGCACCGGGTTGTCGACATTGGTGTCGACGAGGCACACGGATTGCCAGGTGCCCGTCGCGAGTGCGCCGTCGAAGACGGGCACGGACGCGTAGGGCGGCAGGAACGCCGGCAGTACGTGGTCGCGGCCGTGCCCATGGCTGCCGTGACGATGGATCCACCGGTCGTCGCGCGGAAGCACTTCGTCGATCGCGCGCAGCAAGTCGTCGTCGCTTCCCGCGCCGGTCTCGATGACGACGAGTCCCGCAGTGGCGTGCGGCACCCACACATGCAACAGGCCGTCACCGGCGCCTGCTGAGGCGAGGAACTTCTCGATCTCACGGGTCAGGTCGTACACCACCGGCTCGGCGCCGGTCCGCACCTCGATCTCGGTACTGAACATAGTTCCGACGGTAGCGCCATGCCCCGTGACAGTCGATCGGAACGTGTGCGGCCTTCGCCGACGCGGCTGTGCCAGTCGGTGACATGTGCCGGTGGCTACCCGAAGACTGCACCCAATACGTGACCTATCCCTGCCACGATCGGAATCGCCAACAACGCACAGAGCGGCGTCAGCAGCCCGATGAGTACTCCAAACGCGATGCGCCGATAGATCTGGCCGGCAACAAAGAACGCAATCATGATGACGAGCCCGACAACAAGAGCGGCCCATGCCCAGGCCGGTGTGCCCGAATTGGTCGACGGATTCACGATTCCGACGACAAGGAGCACGAGCGTAATCGCCATCGACAGATAGGTGGCGGCACCGAACCAGGTGTCAGTCTTCTCGGTCACGGAGCCACCGCATACTGTGCATCGATGTTGATCGCGAAGTGAATCGCCGCGAACTCCACGCCGACTATCGCCGCGGTGACAATGCCCAGTGCGAATCCACGCCGGGCCGCCGATCCGCTCGCGAACAGCGCGACGGCTACCAGAATGCTGATGACGGCTTCGGTGCCAATGGCGGCGAACTCGAGGGCAACGTCGGCCGGATCGCCCGGGAAGAGGGCACCCACGATGGGAGCCACAGCAAAGAACCCTGCGACGACGAGTGCCAGCCACGACGGAGTGCCTAGAGTCGCAGCTCTCCAATAGCCGGGGCCGGTTGTCGTGGCCCTTCTCAACACATTCATCAACCTTCGACCCGTCTCCTGGTCACTTCACGCGTGGCGGATTGTCGGTGCTGCCCAGGGACGTGCTGGGAAGATCGGACACGGTGGGAGGGATGCGCCCAGCCCATTCCTGAACGTGCTGAAACTGTTCCAGCGCACGTTCGCCGCTGCCGATGTCATGGTCGGTCCAGAGGTTGAGCGCCGGACCCCATGGTTGGCCCGAGGCCGCGGGATCCACGGCGACCGTGTGCGTCGTGCCAGTGGGGTCGTCTTGGTACACCTCGAAAGACGGATAGTCGGCGCGCGTTCCATTGACCGTCACACCAGTGGAACCGGGCATCCCGGGCTGCCCCTGCCCTGGCGTGATCACCACATCGCCGTGCACGGTGGGCATTGCATCGCCGGGTGCTTCGAATGGTCCGACTTTCGGATGGAAGGGGTTCGCTGCTTCGTACTTCAGGCGCACTGACCCGTCGTCCACCTGCCACACCTCGGCGTCCGGAGACCCGACCTTCACTTCACCGGTGGTATCGACCGACGGGTTCTGCCGCATGACGACGATGCCGTTCTCATAGTCGACATATGTGGTTACTCTGCTGTTTTCGGGATCGAAGTCGGGACTGTTCGGGCGATTGTCTCCCAGGTCGTAGTACGGCCGGTTGAACACCGAGTACTGCTCGATGAAGCTACTCGTCCGAACAACCCCTTGGCCCGGTACCGGATCGATGTGCACAACCTTGATCTCCGGCTGCACTCCTTGGTACTTCTCTGTGTAGCTGTTCGGATTCAGCACGGTGGCGGTTTGCCAGTCACTTGGCGAGAGCGGGTATCGCCCGAACATGTCATTGAACGCTTCAGCTGAAACTTGATCGCGGGCTTCCTGCGTGCCGACAACATGTTCTGCGCCCGAGGGATCGAGTCCCTCAGGTAGTTGATTTCCGCACGCCCGGATCTCGACGGCGGCGTCGCGAATCTTCTTCGCGGTGTCATCCGCGACCACCATGAGCTCGCGCAACGCGACAGCGATGGCGGATGAATGTTGCTCGGCTTTAGCGGTATCGCCGGAAACGGACCAGTCATCGGCCACAGTGCACTGGTCTGCCTCGGCCTCAGCTGTTCTGGTGTTGACAACAGTCAGATGAGAAACAAGTTTGTTCGCACCCTGATCGAGCACATCGATGAGCTCCAAGATCTCGCGTGATGTCCGTGCACCGACATCGCAGTCGGTTCCGATGCGGTCGTATGCCGCATCGTACGATTCGCCGTGCCAGTGACTTCCCACATTTTGGATCCCCGAGCGCATTCGATCGAGCTGACCTGAGTAGTCGGCGTCCCCGACGCGCAGGCGCGCGGCGACATCGAGGAGTGCGGCCGGCTTCCATCGTTCGATCTCGCTGCGGGTCGGCATCAGGGCCGAGCTCCGATTGCGTTCAGTTGCGACCGGAAGTCGTCCTCCGAAACTTCGAACTCGTGCGCGTTTCCGGTCGCGACAGCCGCGATTCGCCTCGCTCGCTGCGCCATTCGCAGATATGCGCCTTCGATGAACTCGCCGGCCTCGTCGAGTGCAGCAGGGACATCGCAGCCCGGCATGAAGTCGCCCACCGTGATGATCGAGCCACGGACCTCGATGTCATCGATCGCTTCACCTACGTCATACATAGATGAAGCGAGCACGCGCAGTTCTGTTGGATCGACCTTCACAATTCCCCCCGAAGCGTCCCCTCACCTCACGCTATCTGGATCCCCTCGATCCGACTCCGCAAGGCCGCGAAGAGTATATTCGACGCCCAACTCCAGCGCCGACTGCGGGTGGACGCGGCACCTGGTTACGAGTACACGTGCGCGCCGTTCAGCATGAGGCGCCAACGTCTGCCGCCGCAGGCGCCGTTACTTGCGGCCGGCCGCCCACTTCATGCCCCAGCTGTAGGTCTTGTCGAGATCCGCCTGGCTGCCTTCGATGTACTTCACCTCGCGGGTGACGGTGAGGCCCTGTCCGGTGTTCTGCAGCATCGCGATGGCGCAGATGCGGGCGGAGCTGTTCGACGAGTCCAGTCGAACCTCCACCTCGGGGCCGCTGGTGGGGTAGAGGGTGACAACGCCGTCCACGGCTGCCCAGTTGGGTGCGCCGTCGTAGATCATCGCGAAGATGAGGATCCGCTTGAACATTTCCGGTCGGTCGAGGTTGATGTGCATGTTCTCGCCGCCGGTCACAGTGCCGGTGCGGTCGTCGGCGTCGAGTTTGATGAACGGCGGGGCCTGCAGCGATCCGAAACTGTTGCCGAGTGCCTGGACGACACCCTTCGACCCGTCGGCTAGTTCGTACAAGCAGCCGAGATCCAGGTCGATGCCGTTGTTACCGCCCGCGGCGGCCGCAAGCTTCGCGAAGAAACCGGTCTTCTTCGGTTGCGGTGTCGCGCCCGTCGACCAGTTGAGGTTGACCCGCATCGCACCCTGTCGCTCACCCGACTTCGTGAGGCTGACGGAAGGCGCAGCCTTCGACAGGGTCACCTTGCTCAGATTGACTCCGCCCTGCGGTGCGGCAGGAGTGGACGGGCGTCGGGTGTAGTCGATGGCCACAGGTGGGAACCTTCCGATTGACTGAGCGCATCAGACCGTTGTCCGATTTGCACGATTTCGGTCCAGAGTAGCGGCAGTCGCGCGCGGCGGACTACAGCCCGACCACGGTCAGGCTGAATCCCGTGCACTCCACTCGATCGCCGGGCAGGTGTCCATCACCATCGCGACGCCCGTTGCGATCGTTCGCTGGAAGGCGGCCTCGTCGATGACGCCCAATTGGAACCAGACACCCTTCGCACCGATCTCGACGGCCTGGTCCGCAAACTCGCCGGCGGCCTCCGACTGGCGAAAGACGTCGACGACGTCGATGGGGAACGGAACGTCCGCGAGAGTGGCGTAACCCTGCTCGCCGAGCACCGTCGGGGCGTCAGGATGGATCGGGACGATACGTTTTCCTCGGCGCTGCAACAGCTCCGCGATCCGGAACGCCGTCCGGTCGGGATTGCCGGAGAGCCCGACAACTGCCCACGTGTCCCAGTCGTCGAGCATCGACGACACGGCCTTGGAGTCCTGCCACTTGGTATCCACATCGCCAAACTACTACTGACCGAACTAGGCGGAATTGCATTCGATGACGCACTCGACGCGCTGCGAAGTAGGACGCAGTCGCAGCGTACTTGCTCGGGTTCTAGGCGAGGAACCCAATGGCGTTGTGGCCGTTCGACCTTGCATTTCGGGTGTTGCCTTACACGCCGCAATGATGCATCCTATGCATCGTGGCCGACACGGCGGACCGCCCCGGTGTCGCCCACCGCGTCCTCGCAGACGGCGTCGCGCATCTGGATCCGGAGACGGCGGTGTTCGATGCGATGTTGGACGGGTGGGCGGTGCAACAACGCGCCCGGTTCCTCCAGCCCGCGATGATCGAGTCGCGGCAGACGTTGCTGCGGTGGCTTGCCGAATTCACCAACGACTATCCGTAGAACTGGCAGTGTGCGGACATCGAGGACATTCATCACCAGCCGCCGCCAGGGTGCGAAATCGATCGTGGTGTCGACGGCGTGGATTTACGAGATCTCGCTGCGACAGTTCCTCGCATTTGTCACCGATCCCCGCTACGGATGGCCGCCGGAATGCCGGGAGCGCTTCGGTGTGACACCGACACAACTGCTGCACGAGTCGAACTCGATCGTGCACGTCACCGAACACGAGGGCAATCCGCGCCGGCGGCCGCTGACCTATGACGAGATCCACGCCCTGTTCGACGCCGCCGACGCTCGCGTCGAACAGATCCGCGCGCACCACCGCAAGGGTGTGACGGCCGCGATGCGGGATGCCGCCCTGCTCAAGACGATCTACGCGTTCGGGATTCGTCGTCGCGAAGCCTGGGGTCTGGACCTGGCCGACCTGCGGCACAACCCGACGGTTCGGCCGGTTCGGTGCGCTGTTCGTGCGCTGGGGCAAGTCCTCCCGCGGCAGCCCACCGAAACGCCGCACGGTTCTCACCGTCCCGGAGATGGACTGGATCGTGCCCGTGCTCGAACAGTGGTGCAGCGAGGTGCGGCCGCGTTTCGGCGCCACCTCACATCCCGCCGTCTGGGTGACCGAACGCGCCGACCGGATGTCGCTGCGCCGGATCAACGAGGCGTTCACCGCTGCCCGCGACGCCGCCGGCCTCGACCCGTCCCTGGATCTGCATTGCCTGCGGCACTCCTACATCACCCACCTCGTCGAGTTCGACTATCCGGAGAAGTTCGTCTCCGCCCAGGTGGGGCATTCCTACGCGGCGTCGATCGCGATCTGCAGCGGGGTCTCCGACGAGTACCGCAACCGGCTGCTGCAACGATCGCTGGCGAAACTTCCCGACCTCTGGGGGCAGACGTGACCAAGAAACTGGGCTGCTGATGGCACCTGCGCAATGTCATGGCCGAGCATGACATGTTCGCCACCACCGATCTCGTTCCCGTCCTCGCCGAGCGCGGGGTGCACCTGTCCCGCGAACAGGTCTACCGCCTCGTCACCAAAACCCCGCAACGGCTGAGCCTAGAGACCCTCGCCGCACTGTGCGACATCTTCGACGTCGGCGTGGAGGACCTCATCGAAGTTGCTGTTACCGAGGAACCGGTTCACAAGAAGGCCCCCGGCTCCCATGCCGCGGCACCGCCGCCGCCCGTGCGGCGCAACACCATCCGACTGCCCCGAGGACTGTGACCTCCGGCGCCGACACCGAGAAGCGGCAGGCGGCGGTGGCCGACCTCGCCGCAGTCCTTGCGGCGCGGCTGCACGATGCGACCTCGAGGAGTTCACCGAACAGGTCGCGGACGTGCTCGATCCCGGTCGGCTTACCCTCCTGCTGCACGGCCGGGTTCGCGGTGCGGTCCGCCCGCGGGGCGGCGCTGGGGCACTGGCCGTCGACCTGCCCGCGCCGGTGCTCGCCGACCTCCTCGGCATCTCCGTCAGTGCCGCGACCCGGTGGAGTGCACTCGCCGCCCGCGACCACGCCGACTACCACGCCGCGCGCATCGCACACCCGCCCCAGTGACATCACCTGCGGCTCAGGGTCTTCACCCGATGTTTTGTGTCGGGACCTCCCCTTAGCCTCACCGGTAACAGCACCGACGAGCCCGAGACCGGAGGTACCTCATGGTCACCGCCGCGCCGATGCTGCCCGGGATGCCCGCCTCCACGACGGGCCGCGAGGTCGAGCAACTCGCCCTGATCGGCCAGCCGCTACCGATCCGGGTCCCCGAACGGCTGTGACCGGCCCTGGCTCGACGACCCCGCGGTCGTGGCGCGGTTCGAAGCGAAGACCTACTGACACGCCCGGGTCGTCGGGGCACGGTTGTCTCGGCAGTGTCTCGTCCGCCGGGCACGGCTCCTTCCGGGCGGCCGGCCTGCCCGGCCCGTCCCGCCGCGGCATCGTCCCCGCGCACCTGTTCGCGTACCAGCTCGAATATGGGATCATCCCGCGGCTGGGGTGGTCCGGGGCCGACGACACGGTGCTGTGCCACCAATCCGACTTCGCCGGCTGCACCAACCCCGCGCACATGCGGTTGGGCACCAACGCCGACGACCGCACCGAATACAACCTGCGCCGGCGCAACCTGACCAGCCCCCTCTCCGACGTCCGCGGCCCCGCCGGCCGCATCCGCGCGGTCGCCGCCGTCATCCGCACCGGACTCGCACTCGGCGGATGCCGAGGCAATCGAAACCCCGGATCCACGGCGCCGAGGACGCGGGCTTACCCCTGGCCCTGTGGTAGATCGACTCTGAACGAGTCGAGGGAGGTCGCAGCGTCTCAAATGTCCCGGCAGCGAGACCTAGGAACCAGGTTGCGGCAAGCTCACCTGTCTACCCGGCCGCCAGCTTCAACACCCGGCCGCCGTTGGCGGTGCGGTGATGTACACGTTTCCCGCGGTGTCCACCGCCACCCCTTCGGGGCCGAGGAGGCCGGTGAAGGGCAGCTCGACGTGGGTGGTCGACCCGGCGGCCAGCTTCAGCACCCGGTTGTTGTCGCTGTCGGCGACGTACACGTTTTCTCTCGCGTCCACCACCACCTCCCCCGGGGGTGGTCGAGGCCGGTGAACAGCTCGGTCTGCGAGTTCGACCCGGCCGCCAGCTTCAACACCCGGCCGTTGTCGGAGTCGGCGATGAACACGTTGGCCGCCGCGTCCACCGCCACCCCCGCGGGGGCATTGCGGCCGGTGAACGGGAGGGTGGTCTGGGTCTGGGTCGCGCTCTCGGTCTGGGTCGCGCTCTCGGTCTGGGTGGGGGTCCGGGTCTGTTTGTACACGACCACTCCGACGGCGACCACCGCCAGGAGGGTCAGGAGCCCGGCGATCACCATAGTGGACGTCCCGCGCCACCAGCGGACTTGCGCGGGCGGGTGCCAGAGCCGCTCGAGGGTGGAGTCGGCGGCCCCGGCCAGTTCGGGCGGTGCGGCATGGGGTGCGCGCTGGGTTTCTTCCTCCTGCCATGGCGCGGGCGGGGCGGCGGGCCGGGGGGACGGTTCGGGCTTGACCGGTGCGGGTGCCGGGCGGTCCGTCTCCGGTTCCTCCCGCACCGTCGGGATGTCGGCCTCCACCGCGTCGGGATGTCGGCCTCCGCCGGCCCGAGTGCGTGCTGCGCGGCCGCCGCCAGGGCCCCGCAGCTGGGGTAGCGTTCCTCCCGGTCCTTGGCCAACGCCCGCGCGATGACCTCGTCGAACGCGGCTGGCAGGCCCGCCCGAAGGGCGGCGGGTCGGGGGATCGGCGAGTTCAGGTGGCCGGCCATCAGCGGGGCCAGGGGCGATCCGGGATACGGCTGCTGGCCGGTCAGCAGCCGGAACAGGGTGCAACCCAGCGAGTACACATCGGCCCGGGCATCCAACGGGAGGTTCGCGAACTGTTCCGGCGCCGCGTACTGCAGGGTCGCCACCAACATCCAGGTTTTGGTCACGTGCTGGGTCTGCTCGAGCGCCTTGGCGATCCCGAAATCGGCGAGCAGCACCCGCCCGGGATCACCCCGGTGACCCGGCCGGGGGTGTTCGACGAGGATGTTCGCCGCCGAATCGAGGGGACCACCCTCGCCGGCGGTCGCGGCGTCGGTGCCCTCGACGTATTGCATCGCGATCCACAACCGGTCGCCCTCCCGGCCGCGGTCGTACACCGCGACGATGTTCGGGTGCTCGAGCCGGGCCGCGTGGTCGGCCTCCCGCTCGAACCGGGCGCGGGCGTCGTCGTCCTCGGCCAGCGCCGGGTGCAGCACCTTCAGGGCGATCCGCCGCGGCCACCGCGGATGCGCCGCCGCATACACGGTGCCCATCCCCCGACCCCCAGCACGCGTTCGATGGTGTACCCGGCGAACACCTCCCCCGGCCTCAAGATGCCGTGCTCGCCCATGCCGTCACCACCTCACCCGGATGCCTCGCCGACCTCAGTCAACACCGACCACGTCAGGGCATCAGCCAACCGTTGTCCGCGGGTCAGGGCGGACAGGCTTTGTGTCAGCGCCGCGACGGTCCCCGACGACGGGACGGCACCGGAGGGGCCACCGGGGTAGGGTCATCGGTGTAGTGGACGGCACACAGCCCGGGACGGGACTGCACTTCGACGTGCTCGGACCGGTGCAGATGACGATCGACGGGATCGCCCCACCGCTGGGTGGCCCCAAGCAGCGTGCCGTCCTCGCGGCCCTGATCATCAACCGCAACCACCCGGTGTCCGCCGACGCGCTCGCCGACCGGGTGTGGAATCATCGGCCGCCACCCGAGGCCCGGGCGAGCCTGCAGGTGTTCATCTCGAATCTGCGTCGAATTCTGCGCCATGCCGGGATCGATGCCCGGGCGGTGCTGGCCAGCGCGCCGCCGGGGTACCGGCTCATCGTGCCGGACCAGGGTTGTGATCTGGGACGATTCCTCGCCGAGAAGAGGGCCGGGATCCAGGCCGCCGCCGCGCGGCGATTCGAGGAGGCGAGCGGGCACCTGGCCGCCGCGCTCGCCGAGTGGAAGGGCCCGGCACTCGACGATCTCCGGGATCTGGAGTTCGCCGAGACGTTTGCCGCCGCGATCGAGGAGGAGAAGGTGTCGGCCCTCGCCGCCCGCGCGGAAGCCGAGATCGCGTGCGGACGAGCCGAGGCGGTGATTCCCGAGTTGGTGTCCCTCGCGTCCGTCTACCCGCATCGCGAGCCGTTGTGGGGTCAGCTGATCACCGCGTTGTATGTGTGTGGCCGGCAGTCCGACGCCCTCGAGGCGTGTCGCCGGCTGCGCTCGAACCTGGCCGAGGAACTCGGCATCGATCCGGGCCGTGACCTGCTAGAACTGGAGGGCCGCATCCTGCGGCAGGAATCATTGGCGGTGGCCGAGACCGCGCTGGCGACCGCCGCCCATACGGTCACCGTCCTCGAGACGCTCGAACGCGCCCTGGCCGCGCAGCTGCGGGATCGTCAGGGCCGTGTCTTTCGGATCGGATCGGCGGGGGTCAGGATCGGCCGGATGCCCGACAACGACATCGTGCTCGCTCAGGGCAAGGTCAGTCGCCACCACGCGATCATCGTGGATACCGGGATGAACTTCGTGTTGCGGGACCTGCGTTCCTCGAACGGTGTATACGTGGGCGGCAACCGCGTCGTCGACAGCGTCTGGCTCGTCGATGGTGACATCATTCGGATCGGCGACACCGAGCTCGAATTCCAGATCGTGGTCGAATAGCGCAGCGCCTCCCCACCCCCGACACGTGCGTCGTCGTGCTACCGACCGATGTTCCGCCTCGTCGGCATCACCACCGGGCCCAGACGCTCCGGGTGCCGGTCGCGGAGCCACCGTGGGGACCGCACCGACGGGCACACCCCACCGACCGGTTCGTCTCGGGTGCGGCAACCGACTCGGTGGGGCGTGTGGCGGGTGAATCAGGCCGGGAGCGCGTAGGTGTATTGCGGGCAGTACACCGTCACGGCGTCGGCGATGATGAAGCCCGCCTCGTACGGCGAGTAGGAGGACTCGCTCAGGAAATCCAGTCCGATGTCGTAGAAGTCGTAGCCGCTCTCGAAGTCCCCGCAGACCGCGTAGCCCAGCGCCACCGCGTAGTAGGCCGAGTCGTAGGGGATGCCTTCTTCGTCGAGGGCGGTGAGGTAGACCTCCTCCGGCGCATAGCTGGTGGCGTTGGCGACCCCGACCCCACCCATGGCGGCGACGCCGAGCACGGCGGTGACGGCGGCGACGCGAGCGGCGGACTTGACGGACTTGACGGTCTTGGGGAACATGGCGGGTCCTTTTCTTTGAGTTGCCATTGGCTGGTATGAAAAGGATCTGGGATGTCGCTTGTCGGATTCTGAACGAAATCTTGTGATGGTCTCCGCGAGCTCGACGCGGCCTGGCGCCGGTCACAGCGGGAGGACCGCTGCATCGACGGGTTCGGGTGTGATGCCGCCTCGGCTCCGCGGACTCGACGGTCTCGGAGGATCCCGAGCCGATCCGACCCGGGTCGGATGTCCCGCTCGGCCGGGTCGGTCTAAGTGAAACTGGCGGCCTAAGTGAAACTGGCGGCGCGCGTCCACTTCATGGTGCGCAATGCCGACGACAACGCCGGGACGATCGGACCGATTCGTTTCGAGAAGGACACGATTTGGTCGTCGTAGTCACCTTTAAGTTGGAAGTGTTTGCAGCGGTAAGGGATTCGCGTTGCCAGGGCGGCGTACACGGCGTCCGTGTCGGTGACCGCGCATCCCTGACCGCGCGGATGGGAGGCGCGAAGGCTGGACTCGGCCCGCTCGCGGAGTTCGGCCAGCAGTTCACGCTGCTGTTTGCGGGGGAGGGACTTGGCATCGTCCGGCAGCATCGACAGGGCGCCCTGCGCGACGCGTGTGATGGCGTCGTGGTCGGGCTCGTCGGCTTTGGCCGCGCGCAATGTGTCCTCGACCGCCGCCCGCAGCCGTGCCGTCAACTCCAGGTCGGACGCCCGGTAACTCGTATAGGGGACCATGCCGAGGGCCCGGCGCCGTTTCGTGGTCGCCCACGAGTTGGTCCCGGGCCAGCCTCTCGGTGGGCCGCGGGTCGGTGCCGATCCAGTGTTCCCAGGTGCGCGGGCATGAGGCGGAGATCTGCGTGATCAGATGTTGCTCCAGCGCGCCCGGAAGCACCGGGGTGGACTCGATGACCGCGCGGCCTTGCGATCGGTACCGCGCCGGTCAGGTAGAGCTCGGCAAGAACCCCCGCACGGACGAGTGCACCGAGTTCGTCGTACTCGGCGATCAGGCCGTCGGGGCGTGTGCAGAGCAAATACAGGCGCTTCCACAGCGGGAGGGGAGGCACATAATCGATGCTAGCCCGTTGCGGCCGAAGGTGGATGGCGTGGACGACCGACTCTGCAGCCCCATGAGTGTGCCCCGTGAGTCTGCGGAGTCATACACTCCGATTGGCTCACAGACGGCGTAGCGGTCCGACCGAAGGCGGTGTTGCCGATGGGTCGTGCGGAACTCGAGCCGGGTGACGTGTTCGCCGGCTACACCATCCAACGTGTGTTGGGCGTCGGTGGGATGGGCGCTGTGTACCTCGCTCGCGATCCTCACCTGCCCCGGAACACCGCCCTCAAATTGCTGGACCGCAGCCTGACCACCGACGACTGCTTCCGCTCCCGCTTCGAGCTCGAGGCCGACCACGCGGCGCGCCTGGAACACCCGAACATCGTGTCCGTCTTCGACCGAGGCCGGGAAGCACATCAACACTGGATTGCGATGCAATACGTTGCCGGAACCGATGCCGCGGTGGCGCTGCGTGAGGGTCCGATGGACCCATCGCGCGCCGTGCACATCATCGCCGAAACGGCGAAGGCCCTGGACTATGCACACGAGAACGGCGTGCTGCACCGCGACGTCAAACCGGCGAACATTCTGTTGGGCACGTCCGGCGCCGAGCAACCCGAGCGGGTACTGCTCACCGATTTCGGTATCGCCAAGGCCCTCGACGAGACACAGCACCTGACCAAAACCGGGTCGCTGGTGGCCACCCTGCAGTACTCGGCGCCCGAGGCTTTCCAAGGCATCCCACTCGACCCCCGCGCAGACGTGTACTCGTTGGGCTGCACCCTATTTTGCCTGCTCACCGGCCGCCCACCGTTCACCGGAAGCACCCAGGAGGTCATGCGCGGTCATCTCAGTGCACCCGTACCGCGGATCAGTGCTGTGCGCGGTGATCTTCCGCCGGCCATCGACGACATCGTCTCCGCCGCTTTGGCGAAGCGGCGTGAAGACCGGCTGCCGACCTGCCGCGCACTCGCGGCCGGCGTTCAGCTTGCCCTGTCGAACGCGCAGTCCTCGCACACGGCCCAGCCCACCAGTTTGCGGTCGCAGACGACAATGCACGGCGCACCCCATGCCCAGACGACTCGGCAGCCCACCTCACCACCGCATGGGCGGCCGCCGCCCCGGCCGGTACCGCAACCGCCCCCGCCGCAGATGTTCAGCGTTCCGCGTCGGCGAAATCCGGCGCGTGTTCTGCTTGCGCTCGCCTTCCTCACAGTCTTGGCCGTCGGTGCCGCAGTGGCGTTCGTGTATTGGGGCAACCGGTCATCGACGCAGACCACGTTGCCGTTCAGTGGCCTCAACTCTCCCGTCGGGGTGGCCGTCAACACTGCCGGAGATCTTCTCGTCGCCGACACCAACAACAATCGCATCCTCAAGCTGGCCGCTGACTCCGACGCCCAGGACGTCCTCCCGTTCACCGATCTCGACCACCCCGCGGGGGTCGCGACCAATGACGCCGGCGACGTCTTCGTCGCCGACACGAAGAACAATCGGGTGCTGAAACTCGATGCCGGAGCCACAACCCAGACGGTGCTCCCGTTCACCGACCTGGCCGGGCCCGCCGGAGTGGCGGTCAGCGACGCCGGACACCTTTTCGTCGCCGATAACAACAACAATAGGATTGTCGCGCTGCCCGCCGGCGCCGCGAGCCAACAGGTGCTGCCGTTCACCGACCTGCACGGACCGGTCGGCGTGGCGGTCAACTCCAGTGAAGACGTATTCGTCACCGATACCGACAACAACCGCGTGCTCTTCCTTCCCGCCGGCGGCACCGACCAGACCGTGCTGCCGTTCACAGAGCTGGCGTCCCCCACCGGTGTGGCGGTTGATTCCACGGGCGATGTGTTCGTCGCCGACTACCGAAACGGTCGCGTTGCCGAACTTCGAGCGGGTGCGGACACCGCCACTGTGGTGCCGTTCACCGGGCTGCACCGCCCGATCTGGGTAGCGGTCAGGGCCACCGGAGACCTCTACGTCACCGAGGGCAACACGGTCCTACGACTGCCGGGCGACCCTTGATGCCGTCCGTCCCGACCGGTCACGGTCAACCGCCACCGACGACTTGGAACGAGCCATACCAGCTTCCATAACCCACGGACGTGACGCCGTTCGATGTCGAACCTTCATACGAGCTGAGGCCCGGGGAGATCACGATGACCACCACGCCGCCGCCCCGCTGGGAAATCACTCCCGCATGCACACCAGCCGTGCACACGCTGGAATCATCCGTGTAGGTGCCCGAGCCCCACACGGTGCCGAACGCTCCACCCGGCGGGCACTCGAACGACGCTCGTCCTCCGTCCTGACCCCGGAAAGCCTCGGCGGTCGTACTCCAGTCGGCGGGCGGCAGCGCCTGCGTTGTCGGCGGCTGCGTTCGCGGGGGTGGCGCCACCGTGGTCCGCGGCGGCGGTGGCGCGACCGTGGTTTGGAGCGGTGGGCGTGGCGCGACCGTCGTCCGGAGCGGTGGCGGTGGCGCGACCGTCGTCCGGAGCGGTGGCGGTGGCGCGACCGTCGTCCGCGGCGGTGGGGGTGGCACCGTCGTGGTCGGCGTCCTCGTCCGCGTCGTCGTCGGTTGCTGCGGTGTCCCGCTGCCGACGTTGATCACCACAGGAGCCCCGGTGACAACGTTGATGACCGTGAACTGGGTAACCGGCGCGGGTGCGGGCTGCACGACGATGATCTTGTCCGGCGCGAAACCCGGCCACCGCTGCCCGCTGTACGTCGGGGCTGCTTTGGTGGGCTGCGGCGGCAACAGCGGGTTCCCGCACTGGCACCGAACCCGCGGCACACCGCGGTCGTCGACGAGGACTGCCGTCCCGGCCTGCAGCACGGACTGCAGCGCGGTCGGTCGGCCATTCTCGTACCCGTGATTCGTCACCCGGGTATCGGAACCGAGAATCACCGACGTGAGCGACTCGACATAGGCGCGGACGTCGGAAACACCCAACACCTCGCCGAACGCGGCCCGCTGCCCCGGATTCTGTTCGAGGAATCCGATCAGTTTCGGCTTGTCGCAGACCGACAACTCGAGGGAGCCACCGTAGATTCCGGTTCGGTCGCCCGGCACGGCGATCAATCCGGGCCGGCCCGGATCCGGCGCACCGGCAGCCACCGTCGGCATCGACTCCGGCAGCGTGGTCGGCGCATCGGGGGGCACCACCGGCGGCGTCCACGGAAACGGCCCCTCGGATGCGGCCGCCTCGAGCAACACCTCACCCTCATCCGCGTCGCCCCTCACGAACAAGAGATAGCCGCCGACGAGCACTCCGATCAGCACGGCGGCGAGCAACCCGAACAGCAGAGGCCAACGGCCACCGCCCCGCGAACGCGGAGGTGGAGGACCCGGCGGCCCCGGGGGCGGCCCATCGGCGGGCGGCCATTGTTGGGCGTGCGGTTGCCACTGTTGGCCCTGAGGTTGCCACTCGGGGCCGCGGGGTTGCCAGTGCGGACTGCCTGGCGTACCCGGATCGTCGCTCATGGTGCACCGCCGTCGACCATGTCGCCGGATTTTCGTCAACGATACCCCCGAAAACCGGGCCTCACGAGACCCGGTGGCTGTCCGGCTTGCGCAGAAGGGAAGCGACAACCCGGTCAACGGGGGTCCCCACGGTCCCGTTGACCGCGCCTTATCCCTGATTTCCCTGATTCCTGCTTCAACGACGCCGGCGGGGTGACGCGTTCACCGGACTTTGCGGCGAGGTACTCGACGTACTGGACGAACGCCTCCCGGCAACCCGTCGCTGCGGGCGGACAGTCAGGCAAGGACATCGTGTTCGGCGACGAAGGCGTCGGCGGGGATATGGGTGACCGACTGCACACCAGAATCTGGTGATGCCACCTGTCAGGTGACCGTGATCGATTGGGCGACGGCTCCACTGCTGTCGCACACCACAGTCACGGTCTGGTCGCCGGGAGGAGTACCGAAATACAGAGTGAGAGAGCCGGTGCCATCCGCCACTCCGTCGAGGAAGAGTGCCTCGTTCGCATCGGTGGTGGCTATGCATGTCTCCCCGGGCGCGGCGCCCGTAATGAATATGTCGGCACCGCCGGGGCCGCCATAGATGTTGGCGTAGTAGCCCTGGGCGGGTCCGGGGGCGGGTGCTGGGGCTGGTCCCGGACCGGGGCCGGTGGGTGCGACCGTGACCCATTGGCCGTAGCCCCCGCTGCTGTCGCACGCCAGAGTCACCTGGTGGTCGCCGGGCTCAGCTGGAATAAAGATAGCCAGAAACCCCGCATCATCCACCACGTCACCAAAGGTGTAGCCGTTGTCGGTGACCAGGCAGTTCTCCCCGGGCGTACCGTCGGTTACATACACTTCGACCTCGTCGGCGCCCCCATAGACCTCAATAGTTGCGGCCGAGGCTATCCCGTGACCGAGCAGTACCAGGGGAACCGTAGCGCCGACACACATCGCGGCGCGAAGGCCGGCGTGTTTCATGATCGAACCGGTGATTCGGGGCGCCGGTGTGGCGGTGGCGACGCGAGCGGCGGACTTGACGGTCTTGGGGAACATGGCGGGTCCTTTTCTGTGAGAGCTTTTGCGGGTACGAAAAGGATCTGGGATGTCGCTTGTCGGATTCTGAATGAAATCTTGCGATGGTCTCCGCGAGCTCGACGCGGGCCCGGTGCCCGGCCCAAGCGGTGGCGACGGGCTTGGGGGTCGATGCCGCCTCGCATCGGCGCCGTGGGCTGGAAGGTCTCGGCGAAGATCCTTGACGTCAAGGATCTTCTCTGTCCGGACCACGTATGAGACGTCAATGCCACCGATGCGACTTCGCCGGCTGCACAAACCCGCGCACATGCGGTTGGGGACCAACGCCGTCAACCGCACCGAATACCACCTGCGCCGCCGCAACCTCGCCTGTATCCTCGCCGATGTCCGCGGCCTGCCGGCCGACCCGCGCCATCGCCGCCGCGATCCGCACCGGCCTCGCCCGTGGCGAAGCCATCGAGGAGATCGAGGAACGGATCCGCTGCGCGGAAGCGGCCGGGTTACCCCTCACCCTCTGGTGACTGGTCGCCGAATCGAGTACCCGCGTGAATCCACACCTCAGAGCGGAAGCTGACCACCGCGGCGTAGCGTGCGAAAGGTGTCGCGCACGGGGGCTTCTCCGCGTGCATGCGTTCATCGACGAATCGAAGCGGGGCGAGTACGCCCTGTGTGCGGTGATGGTCGCGTCCGGCGACCTCGCGGCTCTGCGGAAGCAGATGAAGGTGCTCCGCCCGCCGGGCACTCCTGCATTCAATGACCGGCGTCGGGAAGAAGCTGGCACCGAAGATAGTCGCCGAGGTCGCGCGATTGGAGGCGACCAGCCGGATCTATGTGATGAGCTCGCGGAAGGTCAACGAACGCCAGGCCCGCGACGTCACCCTGGCAGCCGCGCTGCGCGACTTGGCGCAGATGCCGGTGACGAAACTTGCACTGGTCACCGGGATCGGCGCCGTCGGAACCGACACGTATCGGCTTCTGCAGTCGGCCGTCGCCGGTCACCTGGATTTCGCCGGACGCCCGCTCGGTGCCCGACTCGCACCCGAGGTGTTGCGCGCAGGCTGGTCCCGAGAGCGGCGAGCACGAAGCTCGCCGCTCTCATCCGGGCTGGTCGGTCGGGGAGGTCGTCGCCCCAGCTGTTACGTGCTCACCGACCGGTGAGTGCCCGGGCCTGATCTGTCAAAGCGACTGTCGCCGCACGCAACTGGTCGACGGAGTCGAGTGGCTCTGCGTAGCCGACCCGGGTCACGGCCACGCCGCGGGGGGTGGTGACCCGCAGGTCCAGTCCGTAGCGATCGGCGCCCTCACAGGTGACCGTCTTCGCATCGGGGAATCCACCGAGCGCCTGGGCCATGGCGCGCAGGGCGTCCGCGTGGTCGGCGTTGAGGTGCTCGATCGCCGGGCCGGCATGCGGGGTTACGGGGTCTGCTGTCGCGGCGGCGTAGGACTCTTCGCTCGCCGAGTCCATTCGCCCGTAACCGCCGACCCATCGCACACGCTGCACCCGCAGCACCCAGAGCGAGAAGTCGCTGAAGTCGATGTAGACGTGCGCCGCCGGGACGGCCGCCAGGTGCGCCTCCCGCGCGGCGGCGAGCTCGTCGCCTTCCGGGCGATAGACGTACCCGGCGAGGGTGATGCGGGTGCTGGCCAGTGGATCGGCGGGCGGGTTCGGCGCGACGATCGCGATGCTGGCGCGAGGATCGTGCGCGAGGTTGCGGCCGTGCTCGGCCATCTGCGACACACACAGCACTGGCGAGCCGTCGAGCAGACCGTAGGTGACGAACGACGCCCACGGGTCGCCGTCCCTGGTCAGGCTCGCGAGGGTGCCTACGTTCGTCGTGGCCGCGACCGTCCGGGCCTCCTCGGCAGCGGACGGGCGGGCCGGATTGACGACCTCCTCCAGCGGCGGCGGCACGGTCGGGGCGTCACCGGGATCTCCGTGATCAAGGTTGGTCATTCGTTGAACGGTACCCCGCCGGAAATTGCGGGTGGCATTGCCGTCGACCTGCGCTTACCGTTGAACTGAGGGCTCGATCGCGAAGAGGCTATGCGAGTGCGACCGGGTCCTCGCAAAGCGTGATCGTGGGTGATGCGAGATGACCGCGTTGGGCGTGCTGGCGCTGGTGCTGGGTGTGCTGTTGATCGTCGTCGAGGCACACGCACCCACCGCGGGTGTGCTCGGCGGGCTCGGGGCACTGTTCGTCGGGGCCGGCGTGTGGCTGCTGTTCACGTCCAGCGACACCGCACAGATGATCGCCATCCCGGCGGCCGCCGGAGTCGCGGTGGTCGGAGTGGGTCTCGCGGTGGTGGGCGGCCGGAAGGCGCTCGCCGCCGGGCACGCGCCCGTGCGCACCGGGATGCAATCCCTCGTCGGATCCGACGCCACCGTCCGCAACTGGAAAGGACGGCAAGGTCAGGTCGAGGCCGCCGGAAGCCTCTGGAAGGCGCAAACACTGTTCGGGGACGACGAGACACCGACCGCCGGCGACTCCGTCATCGTCGAGCAGATCCGCGGACTCACCCTCACCGTGCGCCGCCGCGAACCATGGGAGCTGGAGATATGACCACAATCATCGTCATCCTGTGCGTCGTCATCACCCTCCTCGCCGTCCTCGCGAGCAGCTCGATCCGGGTGCTGCGCGAGTACGAGCGGGCCGTCGTGTTCCGGCTGGGCCGGTTGGTCGACCTGAAGGGTCCGGGACTTGTGCTGCTGATCCCGGCGATCGACCGGATGGAACGGGTCAGCCTGCGGACCGTGACCCTGAAGATCCCCGTTCAGGAAGTGATCACCCACGACAACGTGCCTGCCAAGGTCACCGCCGTCGCCTACTTCCGGGTGGTCGACGCCGACCGGGCGATCGTCGAGGTCGAGGACTTCCTGGCCGCCACCCTGCAGATCGCCCAGACCACCCTGCGCTCGATCCTCGGCAAGGCCGACCTCGACGCCCTGCTGGGCGAGCGGGAACGCCTCAACGAAGACCTGCAGAAGGTCATCGACCAGCAGACCGAACCGTGGGGTGTGAAGGTCACCACCGTCGAGATCAAGGACGTCGAGATCCCCGCCAACATGCAACGGGCCATCGCCCGGCAGGCCGAGGCGGAGCGTGAGCGCCGCGCCAAGATCATCAACGCCGAAGCCGAGTTCCAGGCCTCCGCGAAACTCGTCGAGGCCGCCGACGTCATCAGCCGCAACCCGACGACGCTGCAGCTGCGTTACCTGCAGACCCTCAGCGCCATGGGCGGCGAGAACAACTCGACCGTCGTCTTCCCGATGCCCCTCGACCTGGTCCGACCGTTCCTCACCGCGGCCAAGGACGCGGCAGCGGCGGACGACGGCGACGAGCGGGTCCGGTTCGAGGCGCAGGCCAACCTCGCCGCGATGATCCCGCCCGCCGGCCCGGAGGCGCGCGCACCGCACCACGCACGAAACTGACGTCGTGCCCCACCGTTCACCGTCCGGCCACCGCGCGTGCCCCGGGAGGTGACCGGAGTGCGCTTGGCTAGGGTGGACAAATAGTGGCGTCCACCCGGGCACCTGCCCCCGTCGGGGCGAGCGGAAGCGAGAGACCGATGAGCGGCACCGAGGCAGCCGACATACGGACGGCCGAGTATCCGCGACCGTCACATTTCGTGCTGCACCTCAGCGACACCCATCTCGTCGACGACGACCTGCTGTACGGGGCCGTCGACAGCGAGGCAACCCTGCGGCAGATCTTCACCGAGATCGAGTCGTCGCACGCCCGCCCGGACGCCCTGGTGTTCACCGGCGACCTCACCGACCGGGGCCAGCCGGGCGCCTACGAGAAGCTGAGGGCGATCGTCGAACCGGTCGCCGCGTCGCTTGGTGCGCAGGTAATCTGGGCGATGGGCAACCACGACGACCGCGGCCACTTCCGGACGGAACTGCTCGGGCAGGAACCGTCGTACGAGCCGATCGATCACGTCTACGACGTCGACGGACTGCGCATCGTCACCCTCGACACGACGGTGCCGGGACATCACCACGGGGAGATCTCCGAGAGCCAATTGATCTGGCTGGCACAGCAGCTCGCGGTTCCGGCACCGCACGGAACCATCCTGGCGCTGCATCACCCGCCGGTGCCATGCGTCCTCGACCTGGCGGTGCTGGTGGAGTTGCGTGACCAGCCGCGCCTCGCCGACGTGCTCAACGGCAGCGACGTCCGGTCGATCCTCGCGGGACATCTGCACTACTCGACGACGGCGACGTTTGCGGGCATCCCCGTCTCCGTCGCGTCGGCCACCTGCTACACCCAGGACCTCAACGTCCCTGCCGGGGCGTTGCGCGGGCGCGACGGCGCCCAGGGCTATAACCTCGTGCACGTGTACCCGGAGACGATCGTGCATTCGGTGGTCCCGATGGGCAGCTACGACACCGTCGGCGAATACGTCACCGCCGAGGAAACCGAGCAGCGGCTCGCAGCCGAGGGCGTGCGGATCCCGGACGCCGGTGAACAGGCCGTCATGCGGGTGCGGGTGTAGTCAGCCCCTGCGCGGGAACTTCTCCCGGTACGCCATGACGTCGGAGAGCCGGAACCGGCGGTGGGTGCCGCGCATCTCGATGGGCAGGGCGCCGGAGTCGGCAAGCCGGCGCACGTAGGTGTCGGAGACGCCGAGGATCTCCGCGGCCTGCGACGTGGTGAGCAGGTCCGCGACCGCACCGAGCGCCACACTCTGCCCGTCGGCGAGCAGGGTGAGCAGTTCCAGCACCGCGTCGCGCGCGGGGTCGGGCAGCACCGTTCCGTCGAGGGTGACGATCGGCGACCCGTCGAGGGCGGTCCCAAGCTCGGCCGCGACCGTCGGGTCGAGCGCGGAAACGATGTGGTCGATGCTCATGGATCCACGATCTCATGAGCCCGGACGGCGACGCCTCGCGGCGGTAGTCTTGCTGTGTGGACGAATTGCACGATCCCGACGCCTTCGAACTCGCGCGTGCCGGTCAGATCGACGTGACACCGGAGATAGACGAGATCGGGGAGCTGCTGCGCAAGTCCGGCCGCAAACACGCCATCGACGACATCGACGAACCGTGGCGGCACGGGTACCCGTACGACGAGAAGATGACGCGGCGGCAGTACGAGAACCGCAAGCGCAAACTGCAGATCGAGCTGCTCAAATTCCAGGCGTGGGTGAAGGAGAACGGCGAGAAAGTCGTCGTCATCTTCGAGGGCCGGGACGCGGCCGGCAAGGGTGGCGCGATCAAGCGGTTCACCGAACACCTCAACCCTCGTGGCGCGCGGGTGGTGGCGCTGGAGAAGCCCACCGAACGCGAACGCACCCAGTGGTACTTCCAGCGGTACGTCCAGCACCTGCCCGCCGGCGGGGAGATCGTGATGATGGACCGCTCCTGGTACAACCGCGCCGGCGTCGAACGCGTCATGGGCTACTGCACCCCCAACGAGTACCTGGAGTTCACCCGGTCTGCGCCGGAGTTCGAGCGGATGCTCGTGCAGTCGGGCATCCACATCGTGAAGTTCTGGTTCTCGGTGGGCCGGGAGGAGCAGCACGCCCGGTTCGTCTCCCGCAGCACCGATCCCGTCAAGCAGTGGAAGCTGTCACCCACCGACCTCGCGAGCCTCGACAAGTGGGACGCCTACACCGAGGCCAAAGATGCGATGCTCTTCTACACCGACACGCCGCAGGCGCCGTGGACGGTCGTGAAATCGAACGACAAGAAGCGGGCCCGGATCGAGGCGATCCGCTGGGTGCTCCACAAATTCGATTACAGCGGCAAGGACCTGCGGGTGGTCGGCACCCCCGACCCGCTCCTCATCGGCTCTCCCGCAACGGTCTACGACGAGGGCGAGCGTCCGAACGACGCGTTTCCCGCCGTCTGATCAGACGCCGGTCTCCCACGGCGCCGGGATGGGGAAGTAGTTCTCCAGGAACTGCGTCACCTTCCTGGTCCGCAATTCCAGGTCGATCTCGGGTGCGCTGCCGTCGTTGAGGCAGAAGAAGTCCATCGACCGCTTCGCGAGCAACGAGTCCATGTCGCGGAGCCCCGACTTCATCGTCGTGTCGACGTACTTCACCCGCGCCGCCGTCTGCACCACCGCGCGGCCACTCATCAACGCGTAGTAGTGATACAGCGAATTCGTCACCGAAATGTTGGTGCTGGCGCGGAAAGTGCTTGCGGCCGTAGCGGCGAACTCGTCGGGGAACTCCTTCTCCATCTCCTCCATCACACTCTTGCGGAGCGGGGTGGCGGCGTGTTCGAGGTGCCGGGTGGTCATCAGACCGAAGCGGTCCTGCAGCAGCCGGCGGTTTACGCGGGCCGCGTTCTCGAATCCGCTGCGCTCGTCGTCGTTGTGGCCCAAACCGATTCGGGTGGTCGCCTCGATGAACATCGTGATGCCGCCGGGGGAGAAGAACATCTGCGGACCCACCGAGCGGCCGAAGAACATGTCGTCGTTGGAATACAGGAAATGCTCGGCGAGACCGGGGATGTGGTGCAGCTGGCTCTCGACGGCCTGCGAATTGTGGGTGGGCAGCACCGACGGGTCGGCGAAGAACTCCTCGCTCGGCATGAACGTGACCCGCGGGTCGTCGGCGAGCCACGCGGGACGGTCGGAGTCGGTGGCGACGAAGATGCGGCGGATCCACGGCGCGTACATGTGCACCGAGCGCAGCGCGTACTTCAGCTCGTCGATCTGCCGGAACCGGGCGGCCGAATCGTCACCCTCGCCGACCACGTAGCTTTGCATCCGCTTGGCGCGCTGCGCCTGGAACTCCGCCGACGAGCCGTCCACCCAGGAGAACACCAGGTCGACGTCGAAATTGATGTCCGACGCATGGTCGGCGAACATGTTCTCGATGGTGGGCCACACCCGCCCGAACCGCTCGACGGTGCCGCGGACCGCCTCCTCCGAGCGCACCACCCGCCGGGTCAGGGAGTTCTCCATCGGCAGCACGATCTCGTCGTCACTGATCGACCACAGCTCGATCTGCACACCCGTCGACGCTCCGTAACTCAGGCCGCTGGCCAGGTGCACCCGCGGACGGAACAGCCGGAAGATGCGGGCCTTCGACGTCGCGGACAGGCTGCCGTCGGAGACCAGGACCGCGGGACCCTTGGCGTCGACGGTCTTGGAGTAGAACGGACGGTCCTCACACGCGGCGACCAGGGCCGCCCGCAACGCCTTGCGTTGCGCCCAGTTGACCGCGATGACCGGGCGTTCGTCGTTGCCCCGCACCAGCAGATACTCGATCCCGGCGCCGTCGAGGACGTCGCGGACGAACAGCAGGTCCTCGACCATCGCCTCGTGCGGCGTGGTGTGCGTGATCGGCAGCGCGAAGCGGCCCTTGAACCGGACCACGTCGACGCGGTCACGCAATCTCGACGCCGCGGCGGCGGAGGCATGGGCAACGGCGTCCGCGGTCTCCTGCTCCGGGGGTACGAAGTAGACGTCATGCGGAGCGGAGGATTGAGTAATGTCGGGCCTTTCGGTGGCTGTCGCGAGTGCGATCCTGCCCAGTCTAGGCGCTGCGGTGCGGCTACCGCCTTCGAGTAAGCGTCGGACGCGAAGTACCACGTCGGACGCTTCCCGGCCGGAATCTGTTAGGAAGGACCCATGGCCGATCGCACCGGGGACATCGACGCACCGAAACGGGATGCCTGTCAGGCTTTCGAGGACGTCGTCGCGCTCCTGAACTATCCGATGTTCGTGGTGACCACACGGTCGGAAGACGAGATGTCGGGGTGCCTCGTCGGGTTCGCGTCGCAGGTCAGCATCAACCCGCCGCGCTTCCTGGTCGGACTGTCCAACAAGAATCACACCTTCTCGGTGGCCTCGCAGGCGGAGCGTTTGGCGGTGCACCTCCTGACCCGTGACCATGTCGCGCTCGCGACGCTCTTCGGCGCGCAGACCGGGGACGAGATCGACAAGTTCGCCCGATGCGACTGGCATCCCGGCCCGCACGGGCTGCCGATCCTGGACGATTCACCGGCATGGTTCAGCGGCCGAATCCTCGAACGACTCGAACTGGGTGACCACGTCGCGTTCCTCCTCGCCCCGGAGACCGGATCCGCCCCGGACGACCTCGGTCAGCTGGTCACCTTCTCCGACGTGCGCGACCTCGAACCCGGGCACGAGGCGTGATGCCGCAGATGTGCAAGCTGAGCAGCGGTGCCGACGAGGTGCCGGCGGAAGAGTTCTACCGCGACCCGCCGGACGGGGTACGGGTGAACATGGTTGCCAGCCTGGACGGTGCGGCGGCGTTCGGCGGACGCGTCCGGCCCCTATCCGACCCGGTGGATCACCAACTCCTCCGCGCGATGCGTGCGTATGCCGACGTAGTGCTCGTCGGGGCCGGCACCGTCCGCGCCGAAACGTACGGACCGGTGCAGCTGACGGAAGAACAGGCTCGGTATCGACTCGAACGGTGGGGACTCGACACACCACCACCGATTGCCGTCGTGACACGAACGGGGAATCTTCCCCCCGGTTCACCACTGTTCGCGGGTGGTGTCAGGCCGATCGTCGTCACCACCCGACGGGTGGCAGAAACGCGCGGGGCAGCACTCGGGGAGTCGGCGGACATCGTCGTGGCGGGTGACGACAGCGTCGAGATGCCTGCCCTCATGGCCGCTCTGCGGGACCGCGGGTTCGGCCGAATCCTGTGCGAGGGCGGCCCCACCCTCCTCCACGATCTCGTCACACACGATCTGGTGGACGAGATGTGCTTGACCCTCGCCCCGCGATTGGCCGGTCCGCAAACACTGCCCGCATCGTCTGGCCCGACAGTGCAAGCGCCGCGCACACTTTCACTCGAGCATGCTCTGATCAACGACGACTTTCTCTACCTGCGCTACGGCCGGGAAACGCAGCGCGGCTGACGCTGCTGCCGTCAGTCCAGGACCGTGAAGAACGAATCGCCGTCCTCCGCGGACCCGTCGATCTGCCCCCGGTCGGTGCGCGAGTCCTGCACGATGACGCCCTCGACCACGTCGGCGTGCTTGTTTCCGAACACCGGAATGTCGATGTCCTCCTCGTCGATGACACGGTCGACGTCCTCGCTCAGCTGGTCGTCGGGGAGATCCGCCAACGACACCTCGCTCTGCTCCTCGAGCATCACGTCGGGCTCTTCCTCGGACAACTTCTCGTCGAGGGACTCACCCTCCCGCTCCTCGCGCGCCGTGGTGCCGAACTTGTCGGCCTCACTCCACCCGTCGGGCGGATCGACGACGTCGTCGCCGTCGTTGTTGCGCACGTCGTCGGAGTCCAGGCTCTCGCTGGGGCTCAGCGTGTCACCGGGCCCGTCTTCGATACTCATAAGCATCAAATGCCCAGATCACGCGTTGTTGAAACTTCGATCGATCGAGGTCAGGCGACGGCCGGAGCACTCCGCAACGTCTCGAGCGCCGCGATCTGCGCCGGCGACCACGGCGCCGAGTTCACCCGACTCGAATCGAGGTGCACGAGTACGACGGTCAGCTCCGCGGCCTGCACGCCGTCCTGGTGGAGGGTGATCAGGAAGGTCAGCGAGGTGGTGCCGATCCGGTCCAGGGCGACGACGACGTCCGCGTCGCCGGTGAACAGTTCGCGTCCGAAGTTGCTGACGACGCTCACCACAGCGGTCTGTGTGGCCGGGTCGAGGAGGTCGCCGCACGCCTCGTCGAGCGCCCGGGACCACGCCGCACCCGCCGCCTCGTGCGCGCAGTAGAACGGCACATGGCGGCTCACGGACGCCGGCGCGTCCGGCCCCGAGTTGTTCCGCAGCGCAATCGTGTAACGAGGCATGGATCGGACATTACCCAGGGGCAACGGTCACCACGCGCCCGGGGACTACTGACCCGGACCGACTGCAGCGAGGAGTCTCTCCAGGGCGTACGGCCAGGGTATGCGTTCCTGCTCCAGGCGGAGATCGTCCTCGCGCAGGGACTGCAGGGCGGCGGCTTCGGATTCGGTGAGATGGGATACCTCGTTGAAGGTGGGCTTGTGCTCGCGGACCGCGAGGGTCCGCCACCGATCCAGGGTGTCCGTGTCCATCAACAGACTCCGCACGTGCGGAAGATGTCGGCGCAGACGGTCGAGGATGGCGAAACCGTGACTGTCGAGGTCGCCCCAATACCAGACCTCCGAGTTGACGACCCACGGAATTCCGGCCAACTCGTGAACCGTGTAGCCGCCACCGTGCAGTGCCACCGTCTCCGCCAGCCGAGGTAGCGCATACAGGCCCTCTTTGTTCTCGAGAATCACGGTGCGCGCCGGGGCCAGCGGCAATGCGGTGAGTTCCTCCACAGAGGTCGCGAAGCGCCTCGGAGTTCCGATCAGGAGATCGGGATCGCACAGAGCGACGTCTCGCATGCCGGGCAGGCTCCGGATACCGAGTTCCCGGTGTCCGCGAACGCCCTCGAGCAGAGTCTCCACCATTCCGCGATGACGCGAGAGCCATTTCGTGTCGACGCCCGGAACGGGAAGTTGACGAATGAAGTACCCGGAGTTCGGATGGTCGCTCAACCACCGCGCGATGGTTGTCAGCCTGACGAAGTCGTCGTCGTCCAGGTCGAGCCAGTTCGCCGCGGTCGCGGCGACCGCTGCCGACAACGTCTCGGTGCCGGGACCAAGGCGGTCGACAAGTACGTCACGACGAATCATCAGGGCGCGCCATTCGGTTTCGCGGCCACCCGCGGACGCAATCTGGCCGGCCCCGGAAAGTGTCAGCCGCACCGGCACCTCCTGTGTGCCGAAGCTCGGCCATCGGCGCATCGCCCACTCCACGTGGCCGGCGCCGGTGTAGGCGCGCCAGGAGCGGACCCACGCGACGACCGCGTCGGGATCCTCGGCAATCTGGTGCTCGGACGGCGGATGCAGGGCAACCGTCAGTGAATCCTGTTCGGCAAGTGAGGGGTCGGCCAGCCAGCGACGTCGGCGACTGCTGTAGGTGGTCAGCGCCTTCGCCGCGGCAGCGGGCGGCAGAACACACCGCACACTCATGTGGTGCCCACGTCGTCGAATTCGATGAGGCTGAGTTCGGTGTGCATCCGGTCGCGGATGCTCACGGTCACAGCGCCGCCGATGTACTCCTCGAGGGTGCCGAGTAACTTGAGTGGGGTCGCGAGCACCATGTGAAAACCGAACTGCGCGAATACATCCAGTGCTCGGCGTGTGTACGCGGAGTCGGCCCGGTCGAACGCCTCATCCAGGATGACGGTGCCGTACCGGGGAAGGTCTGCGCCGTCGGGGGCGAGCTGATACCGCAACGCCGCTGCCAGGCAGAAGAACACGAGTTTCTGTGCCTGACCGCCAGACAATCCCGAGCTCGAATCGTGGTAGTTGCGAGCCTCTCCGGCACCGTCGACCTCCACGCCGATGAACCCGACGTGCAGGCGAGTGTCCAGAACCTGGCGCTGCCACCGCTGATCCGCGGGTTCCTTCGACGCCAGGCGCTCCAGCACAGCCGCCATCCGCTCGAATCGTTCCTCGGCTGCGGGACGCTGTTCGATGTCCCATCCACCACTCGTGATCCGGGTCAGGTCGTCGAGGAAATCGGCCGCCGCCGGCGACCGTCGCTCGCGGACGTCGATGCGCAACCATCGGTCGGTGTCGAACGCGGAACGGTGCAGTGAGTCGTTCACCGGATCGATGCGGGAACGGATCTCGGCGGGCGCCTTGCGGATCGTGCGAGCGAGTTCGCCGATATTGCGGTGAGACTGGTCGTGCAGCAACTGGAAGAACCGATCTTCGTACCGGGGAAGGCCGTCGGAGCGCAGGCGCTGGAGGATCGTCAGTGCGTCGTCGACGTATTCGGCGTCGATCCGCAGCTCACCGCCGCGAGACTCCCATCGCGCCAGATACTGGGAGAGGATCCTGACGATCGACGCGTCGGCGGCGGACACCGCGCTCTGTGCGTCAGCCCTGTCCTTGCCGATACCCTGGCCGACCTCGAACAGCGCCTTGTCGATGTTGTCCGACGTCACTCGGCGCGCGAACTTCTGGAATCGCGCCCTGATCCGCGCGGCGACAGCATCGGGAGCCGCATCATCCGCGTCGAGCTCGGCCCGCGCGATCCGCGTCTCGAGTTCCGTCACCGCAGTTCGATGCACCGTCAACGCAGTATCCGCCTGCCGCCGGGCTGCGTCGGCCTCGTTCTCTGCCTTCTTGGCGAGCTCGAGGGCAACCGACACCGCAGAATGCTCCGGGTTGTCCTGCTGCCATGATTCGAGACGGTTGTCCACGGCGTCGACGGCAGCCTGCGCACCGCTCACGTCGACGTCCACCCACTGAGCATCGAGGACTGTCTGTGCTGCGCGGTTCTGGACGGCGATCTGCTGGTCCTCACGGTCCAGCGCGTCGAGTCGGCTCGTCGCACCTGCGATCGTGACATCGAGATCTGCGATTCGCCGGCGAATGTCCTCGAGTTTGGCTTCGTTGTCGAATCCGAGAACCCACCGCCGGCGATCGTCGATGCGGCTGCGGTCATCCTTCTCGTGCCGCTCCGCGGAGTGCTTGACCTGCCCGGCGCGTGTCACGGCGCGCGCGTGATCCGTGAATTCGGCAGCGGTGTCGACGCATGCATAGTCGTAGCGGTCTGCGAGATGGTGGTGGATCCACGCGGCGAGCGGACCGTCGGCGACCTCCACGCGACGCACCAGGGACAACGCCCCGGTCTTCGGCACCGCCGACGGTGTGACACCCACCCGCACTCGGCGATACACCAGGCGCGCGCCGAGGTGGGTGGCATCGACGGCCGCGGCAACCGCCGGATACACGTCGTCCGGGACGAGCAGGGTTCGGCCGAGGCCGCCGAGGACTCGCTCGATGGGTCCGGTCCACTCGGAGTATTCGTCCCGCACCGCAATCAACTCGCCGGCGAAGGGCACCGCGTCGTCCGGAACACCTGCGGCGGAACAGATCGACTCGCGCGCGCGGAGCAGAGTCGGATCGATGTTGGAACGTCTGCGGGCGACGATCTCGCGATCGGTGATCAGCGCCGCGCGCTCCTTCTGCGCGGTGCCGCGCTGTTCGGCGAGCGCGTAGCGGGCGCCGTGCCGTGCCTCGTGGGCGGTGGTGGCCTGACGCGCCTGATCCTCGAGTTGTCCCCGCAGTCGCGCGAACTCCTCGGAGGTCTCCGGAACGGTTCCTTCCCAGGCCGACACCGCCTCGGCGATCTGCTGGCGCCTGATTCGGACGCGCGCAAGCGTCTTCAGTTCCGCGTCTCGCTGCGCGTGGAGGGTGGCCAGTCTGCCGCCCCCGATGCCCTCGAGTTTCATGGTCAGATCGAGGGTCTCCTGCCGTGCACGCTCGGCAGCGGCGGTGGCTTCGCTCGCACCCGCCTCCAGCAGAGGCGTCAGGGCATGGCGTTCAGTGCATTCACCGCGCAGGAGGAACAAGGTCATCTCCGCGTGAACCGCTCCGAGATGCGCGTTCTCCTCGTCCGTGTCGCGCAGGGACTGAAGCCCGCGTTGCCGGGTGTCGGCAAGATCGACGAGCGGTGCGAGCATCTCCACCTGACGCCGCGCGTCGACGACGACGCGGTGCGCCTCCTGCAGGTCGTGGAACTGGTTGACCGCACGTTCGGCCATCGTGAAGGTGTTCGGAGTGTCGAGCATGTAGTCGCGGAACAACTGGTCGAGGCTGCCGAGGCTCTTCGCGGACAAGGTGCGGTGCAGCAGGCGCTGAGCGCCCTCCGACGAGATGCCGAGGCGGGAGCGGAAACTACGGGCGAACGGCCCGTAGGCCGGGCTGACCGTCGACTCCGGCCACCGCTTCCTGATCGCCCTCGTGTCGATGCCGCGCGTCGTGAACGACGTGAAGTCGGTCAGGTCGAGTTCGTGTTCGAGAATCAGATGGAGGTGGGTGACATCCGCTGCGGCGTTCTGGCCGCGACCCAGATGCATGAGTTTGACGAGGGTGATCGGCGGATCGTCGGTGCCGGCGCGGTAGGTGAGGGCGATCCCGCTCCACGTCGCGCCGGTGCGCAGGTACGAGGCGACCAGACCATCGGTGTCGGCGCCCGCCTCCCGCCGCCACGCGCCACGGATGTACGTGACGAAGTTGCGTCCCGAGTTCGTGGCCTCCTGCGCGGCCGCGTTGAACCGCAGTTGATTGCCCGGGACGAGCACAGCCGAGATGGCATCGATGAGCGTGGACTTGCCGGAGCCGGAATTGCCGGTGATCAGGAAGCCCTTACGGGCCACGGAAAGATCGTGGTGACCGTGCAACGTCCCCCAGTTGACGACCTGAACGCGCGCCAGACGGCGCTGACCGGGAGGGATCACGGTGTGTCCTCCTCCAGAATGCGCCGAAACTCCACTTCGACCAGAGCGACCTGTTCGGCATCGAACAGCTGCCGCAACACCGGGGAGATTTCCATTCGGTCGTCGGTCGACGTCTTCGTGAGCAGCGAATACTTGTCGAGCTTCTTCCACGACGCGTTGATGCGCTTCGCGTAACCGGCCGGGTCGGTGTCGCCGGCCGTGCGATACAGCTCGAGCTGTTCGCGCAGTTCGTCGAGGTCGACCATCACCCGTTCGCCGGGTTGCGCGCGCAGCAGTCGTTGGCGCAATGCGAGCAGCATGACGGTGTCCATGAAGGTCAGACGCTCGGTGCGCAGCACCGTGGGGGTATTGGCATTGCCGGTCTCGGCGGGGCGGGTGAACGCCAGCTCGTTCTCGTCGTCGATGACGAGATCGAGGAAGACGTCGGCGAGTCGGGACCGGAGGAGGCGCTCGTCCCGGATCACCGCACGCCACACCTCGGGATGTTTGGCCGCGGTGACGAGAGGGCCCTTGAGTAGCTGCACGAACGCGCGCCGCGTCTCGAGGTCCAGTTCGCCGGTGTCGCCGGGGTAATGGCCGCCGGCCATCGGCTCGTGGGTCATGTCGAGCTCCCCGTGGGTGCGAACGCCGGACGAGCGGTGAACTCGTCGGCGGCAGGATCGAACAGGTGACGACGAATTGTCGCCCGACGCGATACTCCGGCTCCCGAGATCCAGTGGATGTCTTCGGTGCCGTCGATCGCGTGCCCGTGGTGGGTGGCAAGGACCATCAATCCGACTGCGCTCGCGAGTCCTTGGGTGGCAGGGTACTCGCGCAGGACGTCACCGATCGTGGCGCGACCGTGCGCGCGCAGCGTCGCCGCGACGTTGTCGGACAGTTCGTCCATATCGATCTCGGATTCTCGGACGAGCTTTCGAAGTTCATCGAGATCGACGGTCCCGGGGTCGTGGGTACGCACCGGCTCGGTGACGAGGTTGTCGGCAGGGTTGTGCAGGCGCAGAGCTGCGACCGATTCGATGCTCATACCGACGCGCACCAGGTCGAGGTCGAGCAGGTCGAAGGGTCGACGACGTGTGGCCACGGCGACAGCACTCTGCTGCGCGCTGCGCAGCAACCGCTGCAGCCGGCGGTGTTCCTCGTAGTGACGCGACTGGACGAAATGACGCAACGACCGGGACAGGGATGTCATCGTCGAATGCACTTCGGAGCCAGCCGTTTCCATCTCGGTCAGTAATGCGCGGAACCGTCGTTTCTGATCGTTGGTCAATTGGGAGGCGAACGGCCGCCGCAGCACTGCATCGATCCACTCGTCGATCTGAGACGACCGGGCCGGATCGAGAATCATGTCGTAGAAGGCAGAGAAGCTGCGGCCGGCATCGGAATCTCCGATCAGGTCGACCCCGCGGAACACATCTCCCAGAGTGTCGCCGCGATCACCGTCGTCATCGAGGATGCGGGCTCGCAGATCACGGTTGAGTTCCTCGAGTTCGGCGCGGACGCGGGCGAAATCGGCGGGGACCTCCGAGGCCAGCGCGAGAATCTCGGCAGAACGCTCGACAGCGCGTTCGCCGTCGAGGACTGGGAAGACTCCCGACTCCACCGCTGCGATCTGCTGATCGATCGACGACCGTTCGGCCAGCAGCGCGGCGAGACGGGTTTCCGCGCGGGGATCGGAATCCCGCGCGAGGGCCTGCAACTGGGTGGAGAGCGTGGTCAGGCGGGATTCGGTTGCCGAACTCGCCTGGCTGGTGAAGCCCGCGACGAAGGCCATCGCGGCGAACGCGCCCTCCGTCGGTTCCAGGGTCTCCTCACGGGTACCGGCCGCTGCTCGTCGGAGCAGGTATCCGGACCGCACCCACTCGGTGCAATAGGCCTGACCGGTTCGCGGGAAGTCGAGGCCCTCGTCGCGCATGGTCTGCAGATCGGAGTCCAAGCGGGCGAAGAGTTCCGGAGCAGGGAGGCGGCGGGTCCCATGGTCGAAGTGCCGGCCCAACAGCGCCAGAATTGCCGGCGCGGTATCGGCCCGCAGCAACGTCCACGCGGCGTGGTCCTGCCGCAGGCGAAGAAGCCGATGCACGTCGGCGGTGATGGACATCGAACTCCTCTCGTAGTGGCGATCAGATGGTGCCCCGACTCATTCGGCGATTCGTTCCCGCCCACCGGTCAGATCTGCCAACTCAGCGGCCACGCGACCCGCCTGCCAACCGTGTGCGTTAGTCACCGAATGCGACGTCGTGACGATGGACGGGAACTGTTTCTCGAACACCGAACCCACCGCCTCGGTGCGTTCGGTCATGATCGGCACCAACTCCTTGCCGTACTGACTGGATGCGTCGCGACCGGCTCGTTCCCGGGCGATCGCCAGCCGTTCTCCGATACGGGTCGCGAACGCGAGCAGAAATGAGCGACGGAAGCTGGGTGAGCGTTTCACCCGGTCGCCGCCTGCCTCACTCAATGCGTGAGAAGCCTGAACGAGCAGCGAAGTGAAAAGCATTTCGCACAGATCCAGGTCGATCGGCATCCCGACCACGCTGACGAGGCCGAATCGTTGGTGCCAGATCACGCGCACATTGTTGGTCTCCGCCACACAGTGCAGCAACTGCACCTTCGCTTCGGGGTACGGATTGTCGACGAGCAACCGACGAGTGACCACCTGATCGCTCAGTGAGGTATGCGCCTCGGCGTCGACCACGGCACTGTCGATGGCGTAGCGGGTCATGAGATCCTGCGCCTTCGCCGAGAGGGTTTCTGCTTCCTCCGCGAACGTGGTCGCTTCTGCCTTGGCCAGCAGGCCGCGGATGCGGGACAGCACCTTGGGTTCGGGCCCAGGCTTGGCGGGCCGTGACGCCGCCGCACCGGTGACCCAGTTCGGTGGGGTGGCCATCAGTGGCGTCATGGGGATCAGATAGCTGCAGAAGCCGAGGAGCGACAGGATCGCCGCCCAGGTGTCCGTCGGCTCGGCGTTCTCCGCCGCACGCCAGGCGGACAGCCGGCCACGGGCGGGTGCGTCGTCGGCGCCGATGTTCAGCTCGTCGAGTTGCTCGCGCCACGGCTCCGGGGCGCTCTTGTGCGCCGAGGTGCGGCTCGCGTGGGAGCCGATCGCGGCAACCGTCAGCCGGGCGGTGCGCGCACCGAATTCCCGGCGCGCCGCGTGCACGAGCTCCGCCGGCTGCCACCCCGAGGAGAACGCGTGGTCCATCGACGCGTCAAGCATCTGTGCGGCTCGATCCAGAAGTTCGGCCGCACATCGGGAGTTGTCGAGTTCTGCCAACTGGTCGAGTGTCCGGCGCAGCGATTCCGCATTCGCCGACGGCCCGAAAGCGAACTCGATCCCTGCGAACACCAACGATTCGGCGTCGAAATCGGGACGGAACTCGCGATGTTGACGGGTGCCGCTACGCTGCTGCTTCTTGCGTTTGCGTGCGGCACGGTTCTGCTGGCTGTTGCGGCTCACGGCGCCCTCCTCGCTCAGTGTGAACATTCACGTTCCTACCAGGGCTCTCCGACATCGACGGAGCCCCGGAACCCGCGTCGACCGCGAGGTCACTCGAACAACCCGCGGAGGTCGTCGGCGTCCAGACTGGAGCTGAGCAGGGAGTCGGCGTCCATCACGCTCGCGAACAGCGCCGACTTCTTCGCCTTCAGCGCCATCACCTTGTCTTCGATCGTGTCCTTCGCGATCAGCCGGTACACCATCACGTTCCGCGTCTGCCCGATGCGATGCGCCCGGTCCACGGCCTGGGCCTCCGTTGCCGGGTTCCACCACGGGTCGAGGATGAAGCAGTAATCGGCCTCCGTGAGGTTCAACCCGAAACCGCCGGCCTTGAGGCTGATCAGGAACACCGGGGCGGCGCCCTCCTTGAACTCGCGGAGCACGTCGCCGCGACGCCGGGTGCTGCCGTCGAGGTAGCTGTGCTCGATCCCGGCGTCCGCGAGCCGGTCGCGGATCTTGCCGAGGAACCCGGTGAACTGGCTGAACACCAGCGCCCGGTGACCACCCGCGACGACGTCGGCGAGCTGCTCGAGCAGGGCATCCACCTTCGTGGACGGGACGTCGTGGTACTCGGCGTCCACCAGACCGGCGTCGAGGCTCAGCTGCCGCAGCAGGGTGAGCGACTGCAGGATCGTGAAGCGGTTCTTGTCGACGTCGGCGAGCAGGCCGAGGATCTTCTGCCTCTCACGCTGCAGGTGAGTGTCGTAGACTTTGCGGTGCCGCGGGTGCAGTTCGACGTCGAGCACCTGCTCTTGCTTCGCCGGAAGGTCCTTCACCACTTGCTCTTTGGTGCGGCGCAGCATCAGCGGCTTCACGCGGCGGCGCAGCTGCGCCAGAAGTTCGGTGTCGCCCTGCTTCTCGATCGGCTTGCGGTAGTAGTCGGTGAACCGGGCCGGATTCGGGAACAGTCCCGGGGCGGTGATCGACAGCAGCGACCACAGCTCCATCAGGTTGTTCTCCATCGGCGTGCCGGTGATCGCCAGCTTGAACGGAGTCTCGAGCCGGCGGACGCACTGGTAGATCTTGGACTGATGGTTCTTGGTGAACTGCGCCTCGTCGAGGATCAACCCCGACCACGCGGACTCCGCATAGGCGTCGAACTCCAAACGGAACAGGGTGTACGACGTGACGACGATGTCGGCGCCCTCGACCAGTTCATCGAAGGGAACGCGCCGCCGGGATCGGGTGTCGGAGATCGCGACGACACTCGCGTCCGGGGCGAAGCGGGCCGATTCGGACTCCCAGTTCGACACGACGCTGGTCGGGGCGATGATGAGGAACGGCGGCGCGGCCGGATTCGACTGCCGCGCATGGCAGATCAGCGCCAGCGCCTGCAGCGTCTTGCCGAGCCCCATGTCGTCGGCGAGGATGCCGCCGAGCCCGTGCTCCCACAGGAAGGCCAGCCAGCGGAACCCCTCCAGCTGATACGGGCGCAGCTGGGCGTCGAGCGTGCTCGGGGCTTCCGCGGGACCGATGGTGGTCGGCGACATCAGGCCGTCCACCTGCTGCCGCCACTGCGTCGCCTGACGTTCGACGGTGCCGAGCGCGGCGAACTCGTCCCACAGGCTCGCCTGGAAACGGCTCAGCCGCAACGTCCCGTCCGCGCGGTCGCGGAGGGCGCGCGCCTCGTCGATCAGCTTCCGCAGCGTGTGGAGTTCGGGCTTGTCGAGGGAGAAGTAGGCGCCGTCGGGCAGCAGCAACTCGGTCCTCCCCGCGGCCAGCGCCGAGAAGACCTGGTCGAACGGTACGTCCCGGCCCTCCACCGTGAGGGTGACGCCGAGGTCGAACCAGTCGGTGCCGCCCTCGGATGCGGTGACCGACACCCCGATGGCCAGGGAGTCGCCGGCCTCCCGGTAGTCGGCGGGTTCGCCCGAAACGTCGATCGCCACGTCGGACTTGCCGTGGAGCAGGGGCAGGACCTCGGTGGTGAACCGCATCGTGTCGAGTCCGCGCAACGCGGTCGCTTCCGGACCGCCCGACCCCAACCCGTATCTGTCCCACGCGATGTCGAGTTCGTCGAGCAGTGCGCGTTCGCGGACGTCGTCCCGGTACTCGTCGCCGGGGGTCCGGGCCGCCAGCGGCGCACGGTGCTCGTCGTCCCCGACGGTGTACAGCCATTCCCAGTCGACGGCGACCTCGTGGTCGGGGAGATACGACGCCCGCATCACCAGGGTGGGCTCGGAGATCGCGGGTGGGACGAACGAGCCGTCGGAGGAGATCACGGTGGCCAGGTTGCGCAGCTTCGGCAGGAAGTCCGCCAGGAAACGGGACTCTTCGGCGGCGGGCACCTCGATGGGCGTGCGGCGGCGTACCAGATCCTGCAAGGGGCCGGGCGCGACGGAGTCGAGGCGCGCGAGGTGTATGCGGTCGTCCGCGTCGACGTAGAACAGGCCGTGGGCCCGGACTCCGATGAAGCCGACGGTCACTGCGTCGACGGGTTCGCCGTCGACGCGGACCACCGGACGTACGACGAGAGCGCCGGTGGCGTCGTCGCGGGTGGCGTCGAGGCAGACCTCGGCCGAGCGGTAGGGGGCGAGTGCGCCCAAACGCTTGGAGGAGTGGATGAGCTCCACGCCGACCCGGGTCGCCTCGTCGAGCAGCGACCACAGCTGGCGGCTCGGGAAGACGCTGAGATCGAGGTCGGTGTGGTTCTGGCGGCGGTAGGTCAGACCCCCGACGGACAGCAGGTGGATCTCGTGCAGCACGCGGATCTGCTCGGCGGGATGCTGGAAGTGGCTGCCCAGCTTGTTCCACGCCAACCCGCCGACGATCCAGCCCTTGCTGCCCGGTTGGACGGGCCGCACCAGCAACTGGGGTGCCGCGTCGGCGGCCGACGCCTGGACCCGGAACTGGATGGCGAGCGGCGAACGCCCGCCGGAGTCGCCGAAGGGATCGGCGGTGAGCAGGGAACCGAGCGAGCGTTCCCAGGTGGGCGCGACCGCCGCCTGCGCCTGGGACCTCGCCTGTTTCATCGCGGTGATCAGCAGGGCGGCGACGTGCTTGCAGTTCATCCCGACCGGACACGTGCAGATCCCGTACCGGTACACGGTGCGGCCGCTGCTGGAGACGATGAACGCCGACGTGGAGTACGGCTCCCTCGCCGTGCCCGCGACCTCGCCCCACAGCTCCTTGGCCGCCGGATCCCACGACATCTGGATTACCGCGTTGTCGCGGGCGTACTGCCCGCCGCGGGTGTACGTGGTGGTGCCGAGGACCGCCTTGATCGACGCCACGTCGATGTCGCGCAAGTCCCCGGGAAGCATGGCCACAGAGTAGTCAACCGATCCGACACGGTCGCCGGGGTGCGGTGACTCCCACCCCAGGGTTCCTTGTTCCGCACCTCGCCCGATCGGAGACTTCGGAGCGTCGGGGGAATCCCAGCGATCGGAGAGAACAGCATGGCCGAGATGGTCGAATCACCCCAGGCGCACCGCACAGGTGGTGTCGCCCGAACACTGATCACCGTGTACGGAATGGTCGTCTACGCGACGTTCCTGATCGTGTTCCTGTACGCGATCGGATGGGTCGAGGGGCTCGTGGTGCCCCACACGATCAACGATGGTCCCGACGCCCCCGTAGCCGTCGCCGTGGTCATCGACGTGGTGCTGCTGACGGTCTTCGCCATGCAGCATTCGGTGATGGCCAGGCCCTGGTTCAAGAAACGCTGGACCAGGATCGTCCCCCAACCGATGGAGCGGTCGACCTACGTATTGTTCGCCACAGCCGCGCTGGCGCTGCTGATGTGGCAATGGCGTCCGCTGCCCGAGCAGATCTGGGACGTGGAGACCGACTGGGTCCGTGTCGTGATCTACGTCGTGTCGCTCGGCGGGTGGGCCCTCGTGCTGGCGGCGACATTCGCCATCGACCACTTCGATCTGTTCGGGCTGCGCCAGGTGCTGCGGAACCAGAGTGGAAAGTCTGCCCTGCCCAGCCACTTTCGGACACCTGTGCTGTACCGGCTGATTCGGCACCCGCTGTATGCCGGGTTCATCATCGCGTTCTGGGTGGCACCGACGATGACCTGGGGCCGGCTGCTGTTCGCCGTCGGGACCACCGGCTTCATCCTGGTGGCGGTGCGCTTCGAGGAGCACGACCTGGTCGACACGTTCGGCGACGACTACCGCACCTACCGCTCGCGGGTGCCGATGCTCGTCCCGCGGGTCGGCTCGCGAGGGCGCTAGCGTCACAGACCCCCGGCGACGTCGATGGTCGTGGCGGTGACATAGGACGCCTGATGGGACAGCGCCCACAACACCGCTTCGGCGATCTCCTCGGGCTCCGCGACCCGGCCGAGTGGCACCTTCCCGGCCACTCGCCCGGGTCGTTCCGGATCGCCGGCAGCGGCGTGGATGTCGGTGTCCGTCGTACCGGGAGCGACGCCGACGACGCGGATGTTCGCGCTCGCCAGTTCCCGCCCGAGTCCCACCGTGACACTGTCCACGGCAGCCTTGGAGGCCGCGTAGCCGACATATTCGCCCGGCGCGCCGGTGCGGGCCGCGATCGAACTGAGATTGACGATGACGCCGGAACGCCCTGTTCGGATCCAGTGCTCGGCCGCCGCGCGGGCGTAGGCCATCGCCCCGAAGACGTTGACGTCGAACACCTCCCGCATCACCTCGTCCGGGGTGGTGAGGAACGTGCCGAGTGGGCCGGTGGTCCCCGCGTTGTTGACCAGCGCGACCAGCTGACCGCGTTGGTCGGCCGCATCGACGACGGCGACGGCCTCATCCGCGTCGCGGACGTCCGCCCGCACGGCGGTGGCGCGGACACCGCAGTGGTGGACGAGTTGCGCGGCGGCCTCGTCGTCGTTCTGGAACGTGAACGTCACCTGATAGCCGCGATGGACGGCGAGACGCACCACCGCTGCGCCGATGCCGCGGGATCCACCGGTGACGAGGATGTGTTCGGACACGATACGAGCGTATCCGGGCGATCAAATGCGGACCGAAAATGACCGCTATCGGTTCTACGGTGAGAGAAACCGATTCGCCGACGCAGGAGGACCGCATGACCGTCGATCCGATTCCCGAGGGCTACGCCACCGTCACGCCGTGGATCATCTCCCGCGACACCGCCGCACTCATCGACTACGTGAAGGCGGCGTTCGACGGCGAGGAACTCGGTCGGATGGTGGGCGAGGACGGCACCATCGGGCACGCCGAGGTGAGGATCGGGAACGCCGTTGTGATGATGTTCGACGCGCGACCCGATTGGCCGCCGACGCCCGGGTTCCTCCGCCTGTACGTCGAGGACGCCGAGGCGGTGCTCGCGCGGGCCGTCGCCGCCGGGGGCACGCTGGTGACGAAGGCGACGCACCTGTTCTGGGGCGACGTCGTGGGCCGCGTCCGCGACCCGTTCGGCAACCTCTGGTGGGTCCAGACCCACATCGAGGACGTCGACGAAGCGGAGATGACCAGGCGCATGAGCGACCCGACGTTCACCGCCGCAATGGACTACGTGCAGAGCGCGGACTTCTTTCCCGGGCGATAGCCCGGATCAGCGATTCGGCCTGCCGAACGTGATGCTCGGCGCCGTCACGGTGACGGACGCGATCCGGACCGCCACGCCGGACGGCTTCGGCGGCTCGGCGTCGATGATCGTGGGGTGATAGTCGACCTGCTCGGACGACGGACGGGCCGGCGCGAACACGCTCCGGACGACCCCGATCGGGGTGCGGGCAATCGCGTCGGCCGACTGCTGGATCTGTTCGAGCGTCCGGAACACCGTGTCGAAATTGTCGGACTGCTGGGTGGTGCTCACCGCCTCGACCACCGGCCGCATCGTCCGCAGCAGGAACACGACCTCCTCGAGCAGTTCCTCGGTGAGCCGGAGGATGTGGAACGACGTCTTCGCGACGTCGATCGGCACGGTCACGGCGCACACGGCGACGCGGACCGGTCCCTCGGCGGCAGTGGCCACTTTCCGGACAGTGCGCTCGACGGGGGACGGCACGAAACGGAAAACGAAGTTCACCAGTCGACCCCCTCACAGCACGGCGTCCTTATCTGTGCCGGGGAGGTTACCGCGCACACGCCCGCCACGCAGGTCGAGCGAGCGCAGTCAGCCCGGCAGCAGGGCCCGCACGGCGTCGATGGTGTCGGCGTCGGCGGCGGTCTTGTCGGGGCGGTAGCGCAGGACCCGCGCGAATCGCAGCGCGAGCCCGCCGGGATAGCGCGTGCTGACCTGGACGCCGTCGAGTTCGATCTCCACGACGAGGTCGGGGTGCAGGTACACGGTGTGATCGTCGCGGCTGCGTTCGTGGCGTGGGAATTCGTCCGTCTGCCACTGCAGTAGCGCGTCGGTGAGGCCCTTGAACGTCTTGCCCACCATGATCGGTTCGCCGCCGTCCGGATCCCGCGCACCGAGGTGCAGGTTGGACAGGTAGCCGGTGCGCCGCCCGTAACCCCATTCGGCGCCGAGCACCACCAGGTCGAGTGTGTGCTCCGGTTTCACCTTCTGCCAGGCGCGGCCGCGACGTCCCGCCGCATACGGCGCGGCGAGCGATTTGACCATCACACCTTCGTGACCGGCGGCAAGGGCGTCGTCGAAATGGGTTGCGGCGCCGTCGCTGTCGGGGCGGATCAGTCCGGGGATGCGGTGTTGTGGGGCAACGCGTTCCAGGGCGTCCAGCCGCTCCTCCAACGGCGCGTCGAGAAGATCGACGCCGTCGAGGTGCAGGCAGTCGAAGAAGTAGGGGTGCAGCAGCAGGTCGCGGGCGGACTCGGCGCCGAAGCGGCTCATCGTCTCCTGGAACGGTCGGGGCCGGCCGCTGTCGGTGAGCGCCAGCGTCTCCCCGTCGAACACCGCCGACGTGCAGGGCAGGCCTGCGACGAGTTCGACGAGTTCCGGCACGCTGCCGGTGATCTCGCGCAGGGTGCGGGTGAAGATGTGCACCTCGTCGCCGTTGCGGTGCACCTGGATCCGTGCCCCGTCGAGTTTGTATTCGACGCTGACGTCGCCGTCGAGTTCGGTCCACGCGTCGGTGAGTGATTCGGCAGGGGAGGCGAGCATGGGCCGGACCGGTCGGCCCACCTCCAGCCGGAACGCGGTGAGGGCGTCCACGCCGCCGTCGAACGCCGCGACCGCGGTCGCGGGCAGCCGTCCCGACAGCATGAACGCCCGGCGCACCGGTTCGACGGGAAGGTCGGCGGCCGCCGCGATCGCGTCGGTCATCACCCCCTCCAGCGCACCCTGGCGCAGGTCGCCGGTGAGCAGCCGCAGCAGGAAGTCCCGCTCGTCGGCGGTGGTGCGGGCGAAGAGGTCCGCGAGCAGTTCGCGTCGGCGGGCGGCGGATCCGGAGCCGGAGATCGCGGCGACGGCGGTGACGGTCCCGTCGAGTTCCGACACCGTCACGGACGGCACGTCGGCCGGGGTGGCGGGGATGTCGGCGATCGTCCGCCAGCCGATCCCGATCCGGCCCTGCCGAAGCTCCCCGGACAGCCACGCCACCACCGGTTCCACCTCGGCCGGCTCCAGTTGGGTGAGGACCTCGCGCAGCGCCCCGATCTTCACCTTGCGCGACCGGGTGGCCCCCACGTCCCGGGACGTCGCGACGATCTGCGAGAACAGCACACCCCGACGGTAACCGGAACGTCCCGTGGGCGGTCAGAATCCGCCTGATCGAAACGCTGGGCCGACCCGGCCGTCGTTCCTAGGCTTCGACGATGAGCACCCCACGTCGCCGGCCGCTGAAAACGGTCACGGGAGTCAGCGGCGCCGTGAGCACCTATGCCGCCGCCATCGATCCGCAGCAGTCGACCGTCGCGGCGTCGATCGAGATCGCGAAGATCGCCGAGGCCAACAAGTTCGACGCGCTGTTCGCCGCCGACCTCCTCACTTTCGGGGCGCAGGGCGCGATCGGCGCGCAGGAACCGCTGATCTTCCTGTCGGCGCTCAGTGCCGTGACCTCGCATGTCGGGCTGATCGCGACGGTGACCACCACGTTCCACCACCCCTACAACCTCGCGCGGCTGTTCGGCACCCTCGACCACGTCAGCAACGGTCGCGCCGCCTGGAACGCCGTCACGTCGTCACTGGGCGAGGAGAACTACAGCAACCGCGACCTGCCGAGCCCCGAGGAACGCTACGCCCGCGCCACGGAATCCCTCGAGGTGATCAACGCGCTGTTCGACAGCTGGCGACCCGGGTCACTGACGTCCGACGGTGCCGGGGGAACCACGCTCGACGCCGATCGGGTGCGGCCGATCGACCACGCGGGCACGTACTTCACGGTGAAGGGACCGTTGAACATCCCGCCGCTGCCGCAGCGCCGTCCCGTGCAATTCCAGGCCGGCCAATCCGCGGCCGGCGTGGAACTCGGTGCCCGCTTCGCGGAGGTTGCCTACGGGCTGCCGCTGATCATGAGCTCCTTCCACGCCACCTACGGCGCGTCCGAGGAGGAAGTGCGCCGGCTGGTCCGGGAACAGGAGGAGGCGACGGACCTCGACGCCGGCCGGATCCGGCTGGAGGACATGCTCGGTGGCGACCTCGACCTGTCCGGGCTGCCGCTCGACAAGCCGATCCCGGCCGACATCCTGCCCGACGTCCGGTCGGTGAACCGCCGCCGCGGCCGGGTCGAAATCTTCAGCCGGCTCGCCGCGTCCGGGCGGACCCTGCGCGAGCTGATCATCGCGTCCAAGGACACCGGCCACTGGGCGGTCGCGGGAACACCCGAGCAACTCGCCGATGCCGTCCAGGAACGCTACGACGCGGGCGTCCTCGACGTCATCTCCCTCGGCGGACTCGCCGAGGGAGATGACCCGGGACTTCGTCGTCAACGGCCTGCTGCCCGAACTGCGGCGTCGCGGAATCGTCGGCAACGACTACGTGGGCGGCACGTTCCGGGACAATCTGGAACTACCCCCGCTGCCCCCCTCGGGACTGACGTCAGTTCTCCAGCTCTGTGCCGTCCACGACGATCCGCACGCGGTCGGGGTAGAACGACACGTGGTCGTCGATGCCCGACGCCTCCGCGGTGGTGAACGGGTAGAACCAGGCGGCGTCCTCGACCGGCGCGGAGCCGCCCGACCCGGTGAACGACAGATACGACGCCGTCCCCTTGTACGGGCAGGACGTCCTGGTGTCGGAGGCGGTGAAGAACTCGGACCGCACGTCGATGCGGGGCACGTAGTAGCGCACCGGCAGCGACGTCTCGAACAGCAGTCGCGGGCGGACGGTGTCGGCGACGAGCGTGTCACCGATGAACACCTCGACGTGCCGGGAGGACGGCAGCACGTCGACGCGGACATACGGGTCGCGGGCGTGGACGAACACCTGCTGATCCTCCTCGTACCAGGCGTCCATCCTGTGCCAGTAGAACGCGACGTACGGGCTGAGGTCGAGGGAGTCCTCCAGTTTGGCGTCGTATCCCCACACGGATTGCTCGGCGCGACGGTCGCCGACGACGAGATCCCAGTACCGGGCCTTGCCCTTCCACGGGCAGGTCGTGGTGGCGTCGACGGGCTCGAGGAGGTCGAAGTTCACGTCGTCGCGGGGAATGTAGTAAACGGGCAGGTGCCCCTTCTCGAACAGGTACACCGAACGGGTGGTGTCGGCAACCACCTGACCGCCGAACAACACCCGGATGCGCTTATGATTGGGTTCGATCGAGATGCGGCCGTTCTCCGCGAACTGCTGGGTGGCGGCGGCATGCGTGAGAGCTGTGGACATCACTCCATGGTGCGCCTTCGGCGGCCCGTGCGCCTTTTTGGTAGTCAGGGCGACCGGAACGGCGCACGGGTGCGGAGCGCCGCGACACCGGCGGTCACGACCCACACCGTGAACGGGTAGAGGGCCAGGCGTTCGGTGAGGCCGAACGGTTCGCCGGGGAGGAGGATCGCCGCCGTTCCGACGACCCCGACGAGGCAGCACAGACCGGTCCAGAGCGCGAAGATGCGCCAACGCGGATACAGCGCGATCGCGATGACGATCATCGCGGCGTTGCGGGCGACGAACGTCGGGGTCGCGACCAGTTGGTGCAGATGGGCGTCCACATCGATCGGAACGACTCCCGTCAGGGCCGCACTGACGGCCGCCAGACCGAGCAACGTCAACGCTGCCCGGCGCAGGCGTCCCGGTGGCAGGAACTCGCGAAGGCCCACCGCTCCCGCGAGAATGAGCACCCCGGTCAGCACGAAAGCGCTGTTGATCACTGTGTGCAGCGGTGAGCAGAGCCGGGCGGCCGCGGCCTGGGCCGCGGAGCCGTCGCAGCCCGTGACACCCAGATTGCTGACCGAGTTGGTTCGCACCTCGTACGGCCGCGGCCAGGCGCGCGCGGTCACGACCTCCGCGAGGAAATACAGGGCGATGAGTACCCAGGCCGTGGCTCCGACCCGCACAGCCAACAGTCGCTGGGCGGGTGACGGCGTTCGCACGACGCTCACCCCTCCGAACCGTACCCGGCTCACCGAGTGGATTGTTGACAATCTTCGGGAGCGGCTCGACCATGTAGCCATGGCCGTGCTGACGAGAATTCCGGTAGCTGACTCCGAAGAGACGGGACAGATCGACGCGTGGCTGAGCTGACACGTCCCGCGGCCGACCTGCATGCCGAGCTCGCCGAGCTGGGCATCGACCTCGACATCGGATCGCGGCGGCGCGCCGAATACTCCTTCGACGCCTCCAACTACCGGGTGCCGCCGCTGGCAGTCGCATTTCCGCGCAGCGCCGGCGACGTGGTGACGATCGTCCGGGCCTGCACCGACCGCGGCATCCCCATCACCAGCCGCGGCGGCGGCACGTCACTCGCAGGCAACGCGATCGGCAGGGGAGTGGTACTCGACTTCTCCCGGCACATGAATCAGGTGCGGGCCGTCGACGCGTCCGCCCGAACCGCCGTCGTCGAACCCGGGATCGTCCTGACGGACCTGCAGAAAGACGTGCAACTGGCGACGGACGGCGCGTTCACCTTCGCGCCCGACCCGTCCAGCAAGTCCCGCGCGACCGTCGGCGGTGCGATCGGCAACGACGCCTGCGGCAACCACTCCGTGCGGTACGGCCGCACGTCCGATCACGTCGTCGCGCTCGACCTCGTGACGGCGAACGGGCACCGGCTGACCGCCACCCGCGACGGGCTGCGGGCCACCGACCCGGAAGACTCATCTGCGGTGAGCGAGGCCGAACGGATCGCCGCCGGACTCGACGAGCTGACACAGGAGCATCTCGGCGACTTCCGGCTCGAGCTGGGCCGCATCCCACGACAGGTGTCCGGATTCCACCTCGCGAACCTGTTGCCCGAGAACGGCTTCGACGTGGCCCGCGCCCTGGTGGGAAGCGAGGGGACGTGCGCCGTGATCGTGGCCGCGACCGTCGCGCTGGTGCCGGTGCCGCCCGCGGCCATGCTGCTGTGCCTCGGATATCGCGACCTGGTGGACGCCGCCCGCGACAACGCGCTGATCCTCGCGTACTCGCCCGCCGCGATCGAAGGCATCGACTCGGCGATCGTCGACACCATGCGGCACCTGCGCGGCGCCGACTCCGTTGTCGGGCTGCCCGACGGCGAGGCCTGGCTGTACGTCGACCTCGACGGCGAGGACCTCGCCGAGGTGAAACTGCGCGGGGCCGAACTGGTCTCGAAGCTGCGGGCGGCCGGACGCCTCGTCGACTCACGGGTGGTCGGAGACCCGGCGGAACGCGCGTCGCTGTGGCGGGTACGCGAGGACGGCGCCGGACTGTCGGCCCGCCTCGTCGAGGGCGGCGAATCCTGGACGGGCTGGGAGGATTCCGCCGTCGCACCCGACCAGCTGGCCGACTACCTCGTCGACATCAAGGCCCTGCTCGCCGAATTCGGCCTCACCGGCGTGATGTACGGGCACTTCGGCGCCGGCTGCATGCACATCCGCATCAACTTCGACCAGCGCACCGAAGAGGGCCGGGACGTGATGTCGCGGTTCATCCACCGCGCCGCCGAACTGTGCGTGCGGTTCGGGGGATCGATGTCCGGGGAGCACGGCGACGGTCGCGCACGGTCGGCGCTGCTGCCGATCATGTACACCCCCACCATGATGGCGGCGTTCGCGGCGTTCAAACGGCTGTGGGATCCGGCGGCCGTGCTGAACCCGGGCAGCATCGTCGACCCCGAACCGCTGCTGGGCAGCCTCGCCCTCGACGGCGTGAACCCGCGGTCGTGGCAGACCGCATTCGACCTCACCCCCACCAGCGACGTCCCCGTCGCACCGTTCGTCCACGCCGTCCAGGGGTGCATCGGGGTGGGCCGCTGCCGCGCGTCGACCGGCGGGGTGATGTGCCCCAGCTTCCGCGCGACCGGCGACGAGAAGGACTCCACCCGCGGCCGGGCCCGCGCCCTGCAGGAGATGGTCCGCAACTCGCCGACCGTCGCCGACGGATGGCGCTCCGAGGACGTCAAGGAATCCCTCGACCTCTGCCTGTCCTGCAAGGCCTGCTCCACCGACTGCCCGGTGGGCGTCGACATGGCCACGTACAAGTCCGAATTCCTCGACCACCACTACCGCGGCCGGGTGCGTCCGCTGTCGCACTACTCCCTCGGCTGGCTGCCGGTGTGGCTGAAGATCGCCGAACGCTCCGCCCCCGTGGTGAATCGGCTCACCGCGGGCCGGCTGGCGAAGGTCGCGGCCAAGCTGGGTGGTCTCACCCCGCACCGGTCGATGCCGGAGTTCGCGTCCCGCAAGCAGATTCGACGCGAGGTCGGGGAGACGTCGCAGAACGGCACCGCGGACGTCGTGGTGCTCGCCGACACGTTCACCCGCGGATTCCGCCCCGAGGTGGTCGGCGCCGCGTCGCGGGTACTCGCCGAGGCGGGCCTCAGCTCGCAGTGCCGCAGCGACGTGTGCTGCGGGCTCACCTGGATCTCCACCGGACAGCTGAAGCAAGCGAAAAAGACGCTCGCCAAGGCGGCCGAACTCCTCGACGACGGCACCGACCGTCCGATCGTCGTTCTCGAACCGAGTTGCGCCGCCGCGTTCCGCAAGGACTTGCCCGAACTCGTCCACACCGACGCCGCCCGCCGCGTCGCCGCCCGCGTGCAGAGCTTCGCCGGCGCGGTCCTCGAGCGCGCACAGGCGGGCTGGACCCCGAGCGCGGCGCTGCCCGAGGACGTCACCGTGCAGACCCACTGCCACGAATACGCCGTGTTCGGCGCGGCCGGTCAGCGGAAGGCGCTGCAAGCGATCGGGGTCGAGCGTGTACGCGAAGCCACCGGATGCTGCGGCGTCGCAGGAAACTTCGGGTTCGAAGCCGACCACTACGACCTCAGCATGCAGGTGGCGGAACAGGCACTCGCCCCCGCACTGCGCGACAGTCCTGAAGACGCAGTCGTGCTGACCGACGGATTCAGCTGCCACATGCAGGTGCGGCAACTCGACCCGACCCGATCGTCGCAACACCTCGCCCAGCTGCTCGACCCCGCACCACCGTCGAAACCCGAACACCAGAGCGGAGACTGACATGTCGCAGTTGTCGATGACCAGTGAACAGCGCGAGAAGTTCCTCGCCGACGTGCACGTAGGGGTGATCGCCGTCGACCGCGACGGACGGGCACCGCTCGCCGTCCCCATCTGGTATGGCTATGAACCCGGCGGCCACGTGTACGTCTGGACCGGTCGCGGCTCGCTGAAGGAGCGGCTGATCCGCGCTGCCGGCCGCTTCAGCCTCGTCGCCCAGGACGAGAAGCCGCCCTACCGGTACGTCAGCGTCGAAGGTCCGGTGGAGTTCGACGAATCACCCACCGCCGACGTCGTCCGCGAACTCGCCACCCGCTACCTCCCCGCCGAGGAGGTCGACAGTTTCGTCGAGCAGTCGTACGACGACAGCGCAATCGTCATCCGAATGCGGCCGGAGCACTGGCTGAGCGTCGACTACGGCAAGGGCGCGTAGCGCCCGTGCGCGGTTGGCGAGTCCCCGGACTCGTTAACCGCTCACGGGCGTTCAGCTCACGCTGATTCTGACGATGGCGGCGCGGGCCGATGTGCGGAAGCGTTGAAGGGTAGTTGTTCCGCCTCGACAGGAGCGCCCTTCATGACCGAACTTCTCGACCTGAGCACCGACGTCGTCGTCATCGGCGGCGGCCCCGCCGGAACGTGGGCGGCGCTGCGCGCACGGCAATCCGGGGCGGACGTCGTCCTCGTCGACAAGGGGTATTGCGGAACCAGCGGCGCCACCGCGCCTTCGGGCACCGGCGTCTGGTACGTCGACCCCGACCAGTCTGCGCGGGCGAAGGCCAAGGCCAGCCGTGAAGCGCTCGGCGGCCATCTCGCCGACCACCACTGGATGGACCGCGTCCTCGACCAGACGTACGCGAACATGAACCTCCTCGCCGAGGAAGGCCGGTACCCGTTCCCCGTCGACCCCGACACCGGCAGGCAGATCCGCACCGGACTCCAAGGGCCCGAATACATGCGGCGGATGCGGGCGTGGGTGAAGAAGGCGGGCGTCCGGATTCTCGACCACTCGCCGGCCCTCGAACTGCTCGTCGACACCGACGGCCAGGTGCGCGGCGCGGCGGGCTACCAGCGCCAGGACGACCGCGACTACCGGATCACCGCGGGCGCCGTCGTGATCGCGAGCGGCGGCTGCGCGTTCCTGTCCCGCGCCCTGGGCACGAACGTCGACACCGGCGACGGCGCGCTGATGGCCGCCGAGGTGGGCGCCACGTTCTCCGGCATGGAGTTCTCCAACGCGTACGCGATCGTCCCGGCCAACTCCACCATCACCAAGACCGCCTACTACGGCTACGCCACGTTCTTCCACGCCGACGGACGGGTCCTCGAGGGCGCCGGCTCCACCAAGGGGCGTTCGGTGATCGCGAAAACGCTGCTGTCCGAGCCGGTGTTCGCCCAACTCGACCGCGCGGACGACGACGTGCAACGCCAGATGCGACTCGGCCAGCCCAACTTCTTCCTGCAATTCGACCGGCGCGGCATCAACCCGTTCACCGACCGCTTCGAGGTCAGCATGCTCGCCGAGGGGACGGTGCGCGGCACCGGCGGCATCGACGTGGGCGACGACACCTGCGCCACATCCGTCCCCGGCCTGTTCGCGGCGGGTGACGCCGCGACCCGTGAACGCATCTGCGGCGGCTTCACCGGCGGCGGCAGCCACAACTCGGCGTGGGCGATGTCGTCCGGCAGCTGGGCGGGCACGGGGGCCGCGCGGTTCGCGCGAACCGAACGTCGGGTCCGGGCGGGCGAACTGCGTCCCGCCGGCCGGGCCGGACTGCGGCCCACGGGGCGGTCGGGGCTGGAGGCATCCGCCGTTGTCGCGGCCGCGCAGGCGGAACTCATCCCGTACGAGAAGAACTACCTGCGGGACGGTGTGCGTGTGCAGGGTGCGCTCGACGAGCTGGAGTCGTTGTGGACGGCGTTGTCGCTGGGGCTCGGCGGCGACTCCGGCGACGAGCGTGTCCGGGCCCGTCAGGCCGCGGCGATCACCGCGGTGGGTCGGTGGATGTACCACTCGACGCTCGCGCGGACGGAAACCCGTGGAATGAGCAAGCGCGCCGACTACCCGGACCTCGATCCGGCGCAGCACCACCACGTGCTCACCGGTGGGCTGGACGACGTGTGGACCTCGACCGGCGCGGCACGCAGTGGGCTGTTGCGGGTGGCCTCGTGATCGAGGTGCTGCTGGCCGAGGCGTGCATCGGCTGCGACAAGTGCGTCGACGCGTGCCCCACCAACGTGTTCGACCGCACCGACACCGGGATCCCCGTGATCGCGCGGCAATCGGACTGCCAGACGTGCTTCATGTGCGAGGCGTATTGCCCGGTCGATGCGCTGTACGTGGATCCGCAGTCCACGCCGCTCGTCGACGGGCAGGACATCCCGGAGGACCACATCGGCCGGTACCGCGAGAAGCTCGGCTGGGGGAACGGGCGTGCCGCAGGCTCACTCACGGCGGTCGGGCCGTCCCTGCCGCACGGGGCACCACCGCCGAGGCTTCACCCGTGAGTGCGTAGCGAGTCCAGAGACTCGTCAACCACTCACGGGTGGCGGAGCCGCTAGATTGGAGGCACCGGAACAGTCGTCACCTGGGGCAGGGGTGCGGATGCAGAATTCGAAGTCGACACCGATGACCGTGCCCGGGCTGCGGGTGTACCGGCCCGAATCACCCGCGGCGCGGATGGCGCTCGTCGGCGCAACCGTCGTGGTCGGCCTCGTGCTCCTGTGGATGGCCGGGCGGTCCGGTCCCGTTCGCACGTGGATGGTGGCGGCCGGAATCGCCGTCCTGCTGGTGGCCCGGGGACTGCACCTGCGGCGGCCCGTCACCATGACACATTCGGCGGCCGCGGTGCTGTTCGTTGCGGCCGCGGATGTGGCGTACACGAGCGCACATTCGACTCCGGGATTTCTCCTCCTCGTGGCCACCGGACCCGTCCTGATGCTGCCGGTGCGCAGCGTGCCGCAGCCCGAGGACCGTGCCCGCGTCTTCTCGCTGATCCAGCAGACCACGGACGACCCGTTGTCGCCGTTCGCCCTCAATTCGGCGAAGTCGTACTACTTCAACGCGTCGGGCACCGCGGCGATCGCCTACCGGGCGCGATCCGGAATAGCGGTCGTCTCCGGCGATCCCATCGGCAACGCGCTCGAATTCGGCGCCCTCCTCGACGAGTTCTCCGAGTTCGCCGCCGAACGCGGTTGGCGCGTCGCGGTGCTCGGCGCGGGGGAGCGCGTCGCCCGGCTGTGGGAGATCGGCGGCGACACCCGGAAGCCGTTGACGGCGGTCCCGATCGGCCGCGACGTGGTGATCGACGTCGGACACTTCACCCTGCACGGCAGAAAGTTCCGCAACCTCCGGCAGGCCGTGCAGCGCACCCACAACGCCGGGCTGACCACCGAGATCGTTCCCGAAACCGCGCTCGACGAACCGACGCGGCGGGAGTTGACGGATATCGTCGACGACGCCCGTGCCGGACATCAGCGCCGCGGGTTCTCGATGATCCTCGACCACCTGCTGGACGGCGCACTCCCCGGTGTTCTTCTCGTCGTCGCCCGCGACTGCACCGGGCGCGCCGTCGCGTTCCAGCGTTACGGCACCGCCGATTCCGCCCGCGAACTGAGCCTCGACGTTCCGTGGCGCGGCGAGGGCGCGCCGAACGGCACCGACGAACGCATGACCGTCGACGTCATCCGGTACGCCGAGCGGACCGGTGCGCGATACGTCTCGCTGTCGTTCGCGGCGTTCCCCGAACTCCTCGACCCCGACGCATCCGGCGCCGGTGCCCGGCTCTTCCGTCGTGTCCTGCATCTCGGCGACGTGCTGATCTCGCTCGAGTCGCTGTATCGCTACCTCGGCAAGTTCCATTCCGTGGGGAACCGGCGCTACGTCCTCCTGCGTTTCCGTTACCTGCTGCCCGTGGCGTTCGCGTGCCTGACGTTCGAGTTCGTGCCGCACCGGGAACGGGCCTGAGGAGCGAGGTCAGAAGTCGAAATTCTTCTCGTTCGTCGCGGTGAGCGCATCGACGACGGCCGCGAGGTCGGTCTTGGAGACGTCCGGGGTCGCCTCCTTCGGTGTCGGTCGCGTCGTCTTGTCCGGTGGGGTCTGGTTCTTGCCGGGCCGTTCGTCCGTCATCTGTGCACCTTCGCGATAGGCCGAGCCGGGCAGGTTTACTGACCAGTACACCGTCGGGCGTCTGCCTCCGCAACTCGACGGGGTCCTGATGTGACGCGGTCCACGTCAAACCAGCTATCGTTCAGCTAACAGGCGGTGATCGACTGGGGCGACAAGTGCTCGTGGACGGCGATCCAGCTCGACTCTTCGCCACGCCGGAACAGGATCGTCTCCCGTTCGTCGAGCTCGACCGTTCCCGTCGAATCCCGCACGGTGGTGCCGACCCGATGCGTCAGCACCGCGACATCCGGGGCCGGGAACGTGACGATCTGCTCGCTGGAGCGGCACGCCAGGACGCGGAACCCGTCCGCCTCCCACTCGGACCACAGGTCGCGGTAGGCCTCGCGACTGGGCAGCGGCACCGGGTGGGTGTAGAAGACGAACGTCGCGTCCGGGCTGAACGCCTCGAAGTAGGCCGTCGTGTCGTGCTCGCCGAATGCCCGGATCAGCGCGTCGATCGCGTGCTGGACGTCTGCTCGCGTCGCCGTGTCAGCCATGAGCCGGGGTCTCCTCGACTGCCAGTGTGGCTTCGCTGTCTTCGATGAACCGTTCCTCGGTGTCGAGGTCCAGCGACCGGGACAAGACCCAGTACACGATCCCGGACACGGCGAGTCCGACCGCGAACGCGACGTCGACGTCACCGAGGGCCGCGGCGATCGGTCCGACGTAGAACGGCAGCACCATGAACGGCACGGACGCGACGATGCCGGCGAAGAAAGCGGTCATGCCCCGCCACGACCACATTCCGTACAGGCCGTCCGGTGTGAACAGGTCGGTGATGGCGTAGTGCCCGCGGCGCACGAAGAAGAAGTCGGTGAGATTGACGGCGGTCCACGGCACGAGGAGGTACAGCATGATCAGCAGCGTCGTGTTCAGGACGGTCGTCGAATCGGTGAACAGCAGGCTCAGCACCAGCCAGACCGCCGCCAGCGCAAGGACGGTCACCACCCGGATCCGGCGGGACGGGGTGACCTTCCGGAAGGAGTCGATGCCGGTGATCACGGTCAGCATGCCGCTGTACGCGTTCAGGCCCATGGTCGCCACCAGCACGAGCGTCGCGACGAGGGCGAGCACGCTGCCGAGGAACGGCACCACCGAGTTGCCGGCGTCGTGGATGCCTGCAAGCGCATCCGTGGCTCCGAGCCGGGTGGCCATCCACGCGCCCACCGGGATCAGCCAGACCGGCGAGGCCGAGGCGCCGAGGAACACGGCCGACACGATGGCCGACGTGCGCGTGTTGCGCGGCAGGTACCGCGAGTAGTCCGACACGTACGGCGCGTAGGTGATGTTGTAGGAGGCCGCGACACTGAACTGGGCGATGAACGCCAGCAGGGTGAACCCGCCCGTCGCGGCGCCCGCGTCGCCGCCGGCGTGCCCGAACACGACGCCCCACGTGAGGATGGCCCACAGCGGCAGCGACAGCCAGAACAGCACACGGAACGACAGGTGCAGGAGATCGTGACCGAAGATCGCGAGCAGCGTCGCGACCGCGGTGATCACCACGGCGATGACGGCCGCGTTCCACCCGAAGATGCTGTGCAGACCCGTCTTGATGATGACGACGTCCACGACGTTGAACCCGACGTACGTGAACAACGTCCCGATGAGTGCGAGGACGACACCGCGATAGCCGAACTGCGCGCGGGACTGCACCATCTGCGGGAGTCCGAGCACCGGTCCCTGCGACGCGTGGAACGCCATGAACAACGTTCCGAAGAAGATGCCGAGAATGCCCGCGACGACCGTCCAGCCCAACGACAGGCCGAGGGCGGGGCCGACGAAGCCGATGGCCACCGTGAAGGGCTGGAAGTTTCCGACGAACCAGAAGGGGCCCTGGTCGCGGACCTTCCCGTGACGTTCGTCCTCGGGGACGTAGTCGATCGAGCGGGTCTCGATGGTGCCACCGAGGGTCGCGGCGGTGTCGCCGGAGTGATCTGACACTGAAACTCCTAGGAGGTGCTGTGGCTCTGATCACCACTCTGCGCACTGCGCCGCCCCGGCACCAGAGGCGAGATGTACAGTTCGTCTATTACGGTTGGGCAATGAGTACAAGAGGTCGCAGGTGATCACCGTCCAGGACGTCCTGTCTGCTCCCACGCTGCGGCTCACGTCGATGAGCGGGACGGCGGGAGTCGGCAACCCCATCACCGCAGCGCACGTGTCCGAACTGACGCGTCCGCGGGACTGGCTCCAGGGCGGCGAGTTACTGATGACCGTCGGCCTGATGCTTCCCACCACCGAATCCGGGTGCCGCGACTACGTGCGAGATTGCGTCGCGGGCGGGGTCGCCGCACTGTGCCTCGGTCTGGGGCACGGGCTGCCCTATCAGGCGCCACCGGCGCCACTCGTCGCGGCGGCGCGGGAATTCGGCGTCCCACTGCTCATCGCCCCCGACTCGGTGCCGTTCATCGCCATCACCAAGTGGATCTTCTCCCGGATCGCCGAGGAGGAGAAACGCGCGCTCGAGGACGCCATCGAACTGAGCTATCAGCTCACCGCGGTCGCGGCCGGACCGTCGCCGCTGAGCGGATTGCTCGACAAATGGCGTTCCGTCAGCGGCTCCCTCTGCGCGGTGCTGGACGCGTCGGGCGGGGTGGTCCAACTCTCCGACGGCGTCGACGCGGCGTTCCTGCAGGACGCCCAGGACCAGGTGGGTCGCTACACCACCCGCGCGAAGGGCTGGACGGCGTTCGGCGGTGCCGGTCGGCGGGAACTCGAACTGCACCCCGTTCGCATCGAGAACCCGCTCGCGTTCGTCGTGCTCGAGCGGTCGGCGGACAACGCGCTGCGGCACGCGTCCAATGTTCTCGTCTCGCTGCTGTCGCTCGAACTCGAACGCCGTCACGTGGCCGGCGAACCCGAGCGGCAGCGGCGGGCGGCGGCGCTGGCGCAGCTGCTCAGACCCGGCCTCCGGAGGGAGCGCGCGCACCAGATCGCGGCCGGCATCGGGCTGTCCCGCGACCCCCTGCAGATCGCCGTCGTGCGCTCCACTCCCGAGGCGGTGGCCGACCTGACCGTCCGGATCGGTTCGGTCCTTCCGGATTCCGTCCTGAGACAGCGCAATTCGGACATCGAGATCGCGCACCCCGAGGTCGCCGGGCTGGCGGACCTGCTGTCGGGCGTGGCAGAGGGATGCGCGATCGGGATCGGTGCGCTGGTTCCGGTGGACGCGCTGGCCGTGTCGGCGATGCAGGCGCGATCCCTCGTCGCCGTCAGTGCCCGACTGGGCCGCGCCGTCGACGCCAAGGAGGGGGAGACCGTGCAGTTGCTGCTGCGACTCGGCTCGGCCGACGTGCTCAGCGGCTTCTCGACCGCCGTCCTCGCACCCCTCGATCAGCTCGAGCCGCGCGAACGCGTCGAACTCCAGCGAACGCTCGAGGAATGGCTGCGAGCCAACGGAGCCTGGGACCCGGCGGCGGCCGCCCTCTCCGTGCACCGCAACACCGTCCGGAACCGGATCGACAAGATCGCGGCGCTGACCGGGCGGAACCTCGACCAGGCCGACGACCGCATGGAGCTGTGGCTGGCGCTCAAGGCCAGGGCGGTGACGCCGTCGACGGACGAACCCGACTGACGGTCACGCCCGGACCAGGATCTTCACCGCCGTGTCGTTGTGCTCGATCAACGTCGTGAGGCCCTCGGAGACCAGGTTGTCGAGTTCGATCCGGCCGGTGATGAACGGGGCCAGGTCGATCACGCCGGTGCGCACCAGCTCGATCACCGCCTCGTGATCTCGGACGTAGGCGATGGTGCCGCGCAGGTCGATCTCCTTGAGGACGAGCTTCTGCATGTCGACCGTCGCGGGCTTTCCCCAGATCGACACGTTCACCACCACGGCTGCGGGCCGGACGGCGTCGAGGATGGTGTCGAGGACGGCGTTGACCCCGGCGCACTCGAACCCGAGGTCGGCGCCGACACCGTCGGTCAGCTCGAGCACCCGGGTCTTCACGTCCTCCGACGACGGGTCGATCACGTGATGCGCGACCCCACTGGACAGCGCCTTCTGCTTCCGGGCGTCGCTGAGTTCCGTGACGATCGTGGTGACACCCAGGCCCTTCAGGACCGCGGCCACCAGGAGTCCGATCGGCCCAGCGCCGCCGACCAGCGCGACGTCGCCGGCCTTGGCCCCGCTGCGGACGACCGCATGGTGCGCGACGCTGAGCGGTTCGATCAGGGCCGCCTCGTCGAGCGGGATGTCGCCGATCTTGTGCACCCACCGGCGGTCGACCACCACCTTCTCGCTGAGTCCTCCTCCGCCACCGGCCAATCCGATGAAACCCATCTTCGTACACAGGTGGTAGTTGCCTGCCTTGCAGGACGCGCACTCGTTGCACACGAAGTACGGCTCCACCACCACGTTGTCGCCCACGGCGACATCGGTGACGCCCTCACCGACCTCCTCCACCGTGCCGGAGAACTCGTGGCCCATCGTCACCGGCGCGTTCTCGTGCGAGAGCGGATGCGGATGTCCCGGCGGGGAGATGAAAATCGGGCCCTCCAGGTACTCGTGCAGGTCGGTGCCGCAGATGCCGCACCACGCGACCCGGAGTTTCACCGCGCCCGGCCGCAATTCCGGCTCCGGGATGTCGTCGATCCGGATGTCGCGTCGCCCGTGGAAGCGTGCTGCCCTCATGTATCCGCCCTCACTACGTTGTGAACGTGCTGATTCGGGGAACGGTACGGTCGCGCGGCCGGGAGCGGGAAGAGTTGCAGTGTGTTGCAATTCGATGGCGCCGGTGTGACGTTCACCGGCGGATAGCTGGTTTCGCCCGATCTGCGGGTACCTTCGAGGGGAAAGACTGGTTCGATCTGGGGGAGTGAGGCATGGCACGCATACGCACGGCGGCTGAAGCTGAAATCAACGCCGCCGAGCAGATGCAGAAGCTCGGCTACGGCGACGCCACAGCGTTACTCGGAGGCGCGGACGGCGGCATCGACGTCTACTCGTCACGCGCATACGCGCAGGTGAAGTGGCGTGGCGGCAGTGCAGGCAAGTCGGACCTCGCGAACCTCTACGACACCCGCGGAACCAGCCACGCCCGGAAACTCCTGTACTTCTCCGGCCCCGGATACACCGACGAGGCCGTCGACTACGCGGACGCGGTGGGTATCGCCCTGTTCCGGTGCGAGCCCGACGGCGAAACCCCGCCGGTCGGCGCCCACGCCCCGACACTGGTGGCCGCCGCGCGTAACTCGACGGTTGCCGTGGCCCCGTCCCCGCCGCCCCCACCCGAGCCCGAATCGCCGGCGCGCATCGTCGCCCGCAACGCACGGGCGATGGTCGCAGGCTTCTTCGGCGCGCACTGGCGACTCCTCGGCGCCGTCGTCTGCACGATTGTCCTCATGATCGCCCCCTTCGGCGAAGGGAACGTCGGGCTCCGCGTGTTCGCGACCATCCTCGCCGTCGTCGGCGCGCCCGTGTTCTGGCTCCTCTACGTCCAGCACCGGCACGCGAACGACCGGTAAGACGAGAAACCACCGTCAGCATGTACTGACGGTGGTTTCTCGTATCGGGTTCGGAGTGGGCGAATCTCAGTTCGCGGTCGGGAGCGACTTCAGCGACGTGACGGTGGCGACGCAGGCGCGAGCGGCCTCGGCGCCCTTCTTCACGAAGTGATCGTGGAAGTAGTTGAGGTGCTCGTCGTGCTCGTGGAAGTGGTGCGGCGTCAGCACAACCGAGAACACCGGCACATCCGTGTCGAGTTGCACGCGCATGAGGCCGTCGATCACCGCGGTCGCGACGAACTCGTGCCGGTAGATGCCACCGTCCACGACGAGCGCGGCGGCGACGACGGCGTCGTAACGGCCGGTGAGGGCGAGGCGGCGTGCGTGCAGCGGGATCTCGAACGCGCCCGGCACCTCGAAGAAGTCCAGTTCGTCCTTCGAATACCCCAGCGTGTTCACCTCATCGGTGAAGCCCTCGCGTGCGCGGTCGACGATGTTGCGGTGCCACGTGGCCTGGATGAACGCGATTCGTCCCTGACTCTCACTCATGGTCTGAAACTACTGCACCGGAGCTAGCGCTGGGAACGGGGCAGTGCCGTGGACCGGCCCCACCCGGAGTCGTCGGTGAGATGCTCGAGCAGCGGCTGAATCCGGTACGGCAGCGGGCTGGTCAGCGCGATGGTGGTGGTCGAATGCGTGATGCCGGGCAGGTTCGCGATCTTCTCCAGCAACTTCTGCAGCTCCGCGTGCGTGGACGTGGCCACCCGCACCAGCAGGTCTTCGCGGCCGGTGGTCGCGTGGATCTCGATGACCTCCGGCAGGTCGACGAGGCGGTTGCCGACGGCGGTGAGCTTGCCCTGTTCGAGTTCGAGCCCGACGAACGCCTGGATGGGAATCCCGACCTCGGCGAGGTCGAGGTTGGGGCGGAAGCCGGTGAGCAGTCCGCTGGTCTCCATGCGCTTCATCCGGGACTGCACGGTGTTGCGGGCGACGCCCAGCGAGTTGGCGAGTTCGGCCACGCTCATGCGTGAGTCCTTGCCGAGCAGTCCGAGCAACTGCACGTCGAGCTTGTCGATGCTGAGCACTTTGGGTACCTCCGGGAAGTGACGACCGTCACCTGTTGCGTGAACTGATCAGTTGATCCGATTTGCGTTGACCAAATCTTAGACCAGATACAGGATCAAGCTCACGAAATGCTCAACGCGACGGATCGGGAATCGCAGATGACTCAGCTAGACGACGCTCGCACCAGTGCAGCATCCTTTGATCTCGCCGACCGATACCGGGCCGACTCAGGCCCGGTGTTGATGACCGGTGTCCAGGCCATCGCCCGCCAGCTGGTGGAGCAGCACGAACGCGACCGCCGCGCGGGACTGAACGTCGCGACGTTCGTCTCCGGCTACCAGGGCAGCCCCCTCGCCGGCCTCGACCGCACCATCGCCGCCATCCCCACGTTGAGCACCGACCACGACGTGAAGTTCGTGCCCGGCATGAACGAGGAACTCGCCGCGACGTCCGTCTGGGGCAGCCAGGTCGACCTCCCGCAGGGCGAGCGCACCCACGACGGCGTCGTCGGCGTCTGGTACGGCAAGGGTCCCGGCCTCGACCGCGCCAGCGACTCCATCCGGCACGCCGCCATGTACGGCGCCAACGCCCGCGGCGGCGTCCTCGTCCTCGTCGGCGACGACCCCAACGCCAAGTCCTCCACCATCCCCTGCGCCAGCGAGCGGTCCATGGCCGCGATGGGCATGCCCGTGTTCTTCCCGCGCAACGCCGAAGAGGTCATCACGTTCGGCCTCTACGGTGTGGCGCTGTCGCGGATCTCCGGCTGCTGGTCGGGCATGAAGATCGTCGCCGACGTGGCCGACGGACTCTGGACCCTCGACCGCGACTTCGCCGACCTCGACATCGAGCTCCCCGAGATCGAGTGGAACGGCAAGCCGTGGTCGTACCGGCAGCGCGTGCTCGCATCCCCGCCCGACAGCGTCTACGCCGAGGCCGACCTGTACGGGCCGCGCTGGGCGATGGTCGAGGCGTTCAACGCCGCCAACGAGATCGACAAGATCGAGGTCAACCCGCGCACCGCGTGGCTGGGCATCGCCGCCGTCGGCACCGCCTACGACTCGCTGCGCCAGGCCCTGCTCGACCTCGGGCTCGGCGACTCCCAGCTCGAGGACGCCGGCATCCGCATCCTCCGCATCGGCATGCCCTACCCCCTGGGCGCCGACAAGGTTCGCGAACTCGCCGACGGCGTCGAGCAGGTCCTCGTCGTCGAGGAGAAGATGCCGTTCGTCGAGTCGCAGCTCAAGGACATCCTCTACGGCGGCGCCAGCGCGCCCGCGGTGCTGGGGAAGAAGAACACGCAGGGCAAGAACCTGATCCCCGTCGACGGTGAACTGACCGCCGCCCGTCTCACCGGACCGTTGCGCCGCGTCCTGAAGGACCGGGTCGCGCTGACGCCGGCCCCACCGCCGCGCCTCGAGCTGACCGTCCTCCCGACGTCGCGCACCCCGTACTTCTGCTCCGGCTGCCCGCACAACCGCTCCACCGCGGTGCCCGAGGGATCGATCGCGGGCGGCGGCATCGGCTGCCACACGCTGGTCACGATGTCCGGTCGCACCGACAGCGCCGTCACGATGCTCACCCAGATGGGCGGCGAGGGCGCGCAGTGGATCGGGCAGGCCCCGTTCAGCGACGTCAAGCACATGTTCCAGAACGTCGGCGACGGCACCTACTTCCACTCCGGTCAGCTCGCCGTGCAGGCGTGCGTCGCCGCCGGCGTCAACATCACGTACAAGGTGCTCTACAACTCCGCCGTCGCGATGACCGGCGCGCAGGACGCCGAGGCCGGGCTGACCGTGCCGCAGCTGACCCACAAGCTGGCGTCCGAGGGCGTCAAGCAGATCATCGTGTGCGCCGAGGATCCCAAGCGGCACAAGGGCGCCCACTTCGCCGCCAACACACTGCTGTGGGACCGGACCCGGCTCGACGAGGCGCAGCGCGTCCTGCGCGACATCGAGGGTGTCACCGTGCTGATCTTCGACCAGCAGTGCGCCGCCGAGGCCCGCCGCAAGCGCAAGCGCGGCAAGCTGCCCGCCCGCCGCACCCGCGTCGTCATCAACGAGGCCGTCTGCGAGGGCTGCGGCGACTGCGGCGTCAAGTCCAACTGCCTGTCCGTGCAGCCCGTCGACACCGAATTCGGCCGCAAGACCAAGATCGACCAGACCAGCTGCAACACCGACTACTCCTGCCTCGAGGGCGACTGCCCGTCGTTCGTGACGGTCGAGCTGCCCGAGGAAGGCGCGCCGAAGACGTTGCGCGAGATCCCGGTTCCGCCGGAGGTCGGCGACCCCGATCCCGCCGTGTGGACCGGAACGCACAACCTGTTCATGGCCGGTGTCGGCGGTACCGGCATCGTCACCGTCAACCAGGTGCTGGGCATGGCCGCGCTGCGCGCCGGGCTGCACGTCGAGGGACTCGACCAGACCGGTCTCAGCCAGAAGGCCGGACCCGTCACGTCGCACCTGCGGCTCAGCGATCAGAAGACGAGGTCGGGAAGCTCGGCGCCGTCCAACCGGATCAGCCCCGCGACCGCCGACTGCGTCCTCGCATTCGACCTGCTGACCGCGGCCGACGCCAAGTACGCCGGCTTCGGCAGCTCCGACCGGACCATCACCGTCGCGTCGACCAGCCAGACCCCGACCGGCGACATGGTCTACGACCCCGCCGTCCGCTACCCGGACGAGGACAAGCTGCTCGAGCGGCTCGACGTCTCGGCCCGCGAACTGACCGCCATCGACGGGCTCGCCGCCGCCACCGCACTGTTCGGCAGCACGGCCGCCGCCAACTTCCTGCTGGTCGGTGCGGCCTACCAGGCCGGCGGACTGCCCGTCCCCGCACGGTTCATCGAGGAGGCCCTCGAGATCAACGGGGTGGCCGTCGAGTCCAACAAGGCCGCGTTCCACTGGGGACGCGTCGCCGTCGCCGACCGGGAGGCCTTCCTGGCCGCCACCAGCTCGGCCGCCGTGGCTCAGCGCAGCGACACCGTCGTCCCGACGCACCTGTTCGCCGGATCCACCCTCGACGGCACGACGCTCGAACTCACCGAACGCCGCGCCGCGAACCTCGTTGCGTTCCAGGGTGACCGCGTCGCCGCCCGCTACATCGCCCTGGTGCAGCAGGCGTGGGACGCCGAGCGCGAGCTGGGCAGCCGGACCGAGTTCAGCGAGGCCGTCGCCGCCGGCCTGCACAAGCTCACCGCCTACAAGGACGAGTACGAGGTGGCCCGGATGCTCACCGACCAGGCGTTCCTCGACGCCGCCGCCGGCGAGGTCCCCGGCGCGGGCAAGCTCACCTACAAGCTGCACCCGCCCGTCCTCAAGGCCATGGGCCGCAAGACCAAGATCGGTTTCGGCCCCCGCTCGCACGTCGCGCTCAAGACCCTCGCCAAGGCGAAGTTCCTGCGCGGCACCGCGTTCGACCCGTTCGGCTACGCCAAGGTCCGTCGTCTCGAGCGTCAGCTGCTCGCGCACTACGAGACCACGGTGGCCGGCCTCGTCGCCGACCTCTCCGCCGACACCTACGACACCGCAACGCTGATCGCCGCGACCCCCGACCTCGTCCGGGGCTACGAGGACGTGAAGCTGCGCAACGTCACCGTCTACCTCCAGCGTCTCGCCGAACTCGGCGTCGACACCTCCACCATCACGATTGCCACCACTCCGGAAAGGTCCTGAGAAGACATGACTCTCACCGCGGAACGTCACGACACCGCACTGCCCGAAACCGCTGGAGTGTTCGAGCGCACCGATTTCCCCACCGACACCGCCCACGAGCAGGTGACGTTCTTCCAGGACCCCGCCACCGGACTGAAGGCGATCGTCGCGATCCACGACACCACCCTCGGACCGGCCCTCGGCGGCACCCGCTTCTACCCGTACGCCGACGAGGCCGCCGCCCTCAAGGACGTGCTGCGCCTGTCGCGGGGCATGACCTACAAGTCGGCGATCGCCGGAGTCGACCTCGGCGGCGGCAAGGCCGTCATCATCGGCGACCCCGCCACCGGAAAGTCGGAGGCGCTGCTCGAGGCGTACGCCCGCTTCGTCCAGACGCTCGGCGGCCGGTACATCACCGCCGGCGACGTGGGCACCAACTCCGACGACCTCGACGTGATGGGCCGCGCCACCGACTACGTCGTCGGACGCAACACGTCCGCCGGCGGGTCCGGCGACAGCGCCCCGATGACCGCCCTCGGCGTGTTCCAGGGGATGCGCGCCGCCGCCCAGGCCAAGTGGGGCACCCCGAGCCTCGCCGGCCGCACCGTCGGCGTCGAGGGCACCGGCAAGGTCGGCTACCAGCTGATCAAGCTGCTGCTCGCCGACGGTGCATCGGTGGTCGCCACCGACGTCGACGCCGCCGCACTCGACCGCGTCGCCCGCGACTTCCCCGAGGTCAAGATCGCGTCCAGCGTCATCGGCCAGGAACTCGACGTCTACGCACCCTGCGCGATGGGCGCCACGCTCACCGACGAGTCCGTCGCCGCGATCACCGCACAGGTGATCTGCGGGGCCGCGAACAACCAGCTCGCCCACCCCGCGGTCGAGCACGACCTCGGCGAACGCGGCATCACCTGGGTGCCCGACTACGTCGCCAACGGCGGCGGACTCATCCAGGTCGCCGGCGAGCGGCTCGGCACGTCCGCCGACGACGTCCGCGCGCAGGTCGAGAAGATCTTCGCCACCGTCGTCCGGATCCTCGATGTCGCGAAGCGGGACGGCATCCTCGCCGGCGCCGCAGCCGACGCCGTCGCCGAGGCCCGCATCGCTGCAGCCAAGTAGGCGGCTCCGCCGCCCGTGAGTGGTTAACGAGTCCCTGCACTCGTTAACCACTCACGGGCGCGAAGCGCCTAGGCCGTCAGCCGCCGGTGCAGTTCCCAGGCATTGCGCTCGACGCGGTTGGATTCGAGCATCCCGTCGGCGCGGACGTTCCATACCGCGGTGCCCGTCAGATGGATCGGTTGCCCGTCCGGTTCGGTGCCCATGAATCCGCGATTGCGGCCGGTCATTTGCCACAGCGATGCGACGCGGGAACCGTCCTCGTTCTGGAACGTTTCGACGGGGATGAACTCCAGATCCTCGACGGTCGTCTGAAACTTCAGCACCCATTCCTTGAAGGTGTCGCGGCCGCGGATGGCCTCCCCGCCGGTGACGATGACGAAATCGTCGACGACGAGCTCGTCGATCGCGTGGGGATCCTGGGGTGACTGCCACACCCGGGCCCAGAAATTCTCGACTGCGTGAACTCCGTGTTGTACAGACATGGTTTCCTTGCCTCTCGCTAACTTGGAATTTCCAAGTTAGCATGGATACGACGAGGTCGCGCCCCGTTCCTCACGAGTTCCGGTTAATCCTGCGGATTGCCGGCCGGGGCCGGAGCGCCCTGCTGTACATGCAGAGTCGATGCCGGAACGCGGCGACCGTCGTCGGTGACGAAGGCGAGGGACACGGCCTCGCCGGTGGTCTCGTCGGTGTACTCGGGGGAGGTGCTACCCGGCCGCGGCAGATGGTCGCGCCCGAACTGGCCCAGCGCCCCGATCACGACATGCAACTGCTTGCCCTTCTCGGTCAGCACGTACTCCTGACGTTCCCGCGACCCCTCCTGACGATAGGCGCGGCGTTCGAGGATTCCTTCGTCGACGAGCATCGCCAACCGTGCGGTGAGCACGTCGGACGCCACCCCGAGACTGCGGGTGAACTCCGAGAACCGGCTGTGGCCCCAGAAGGCTTCGCGGACGATGAGCAGCGTCCACTTGTCGCCCAAGAGTTCGAGGGTGCGCGCGATGGAGCAACGGGCAGGGGTGGCCGACGACGGACTCATGCAACGAGGATACTCAGCGGCTCCGCCGCCCGTGCGCGGCGAACGAGTGCAGAGACTCGCTCACCGCGCACGGGCGCGAAGCGCCTCACGCCCGCATCCCGGTGACGACGGCGTCGAGGAACTCGTCCGCGATCTCTTCGGGTGTCTCGGCGCCCGCGGGGGTGATCCACAGGTAGCTGTAGTTGAACATGCCCAGCAGGCCCTTGACCATCAGCCGCGGCAGAGCACGGAACTGTCCGTCGCGGATACCCTGCTCCAGCGCGTTCCGCCAATGTGATTCGTAGCGTTCACGTTCGGCGATGATGCGATCCCGCCGCTCGTCCGTCAGTGCGTGGTACTCGCGGAAGAATACCGTCCACTCCGCACGGTGCTCGGCGATGTTCCGCATGAGCGCACGTGCGAGGCCACGCAGCCGTTTCTCCGGATCGGCCTCGGACAAAGCGAGTTCGTCGGCGACCGTGTTCATCTGCGCGAGTTGCCGGCTGCTGATCTCGTAGAGGATTGCCTCCTTGCTGCCGATGTAGTGGTACAGCGCGCCCCGGCCCAGCCCGGTGGCCTCGCCGATCTCGGCGACCCCGGTGCCGTGGTAGCCCGACTTCGCGAACAATTCGGCGGCCACCTGCAGGACTCGGTCCCGGTTCGCGTCGTACTTGTCGCTCATCGAAGGGCCCCTTTGTCTCCCGGCGGTCGAAGATGTGAGTCTAGACGGCCCAGATCACGGGTTCGGCGCGGCCAGCCCGGTGATCAGGGCGTCGAGAAACCCGTCGGCGATCTCTTCGGGGGTGCGGGCCCCGTCGGCGGTGAGCCAGAGGTAGCTGTAGTTGAACATGCCGAGCACACCCTTGATCATCAACGGCGGCAACAGTGTGAACACCCCGTCCCGGACGCCTTGGTCGAACGCGTGCCGCCAATGCGATTCGTACCGTTCGCGGGCCGCGACGACTCGCACACGCCGATCACCGGTCAGGGCGTGGTACTCGCGGAAGAACACCGTCCACTCCGCGCGGTGTTCGGCGATGTTGCGGAGCAGGGCCCGCGCGAGACCGCGGAGGCGGCGCTCCGGATCCGGTTCGGTCAGGGCGAGTTCGTCGGCGACCGTGTTCATCTGCGCGAGTTGCCGGCTGCTGATCGCGAACAGGACCTCCTCCTTGCTGCCGATGTAGTGGTAGAGCGCCCCGCGGCCGAGCCCCACCGCCGTGCCCAGGTCTGCGATCCCGGTGCCGTGGTAGCCCGACCTCGCGAACAGCTCGGCGGACACGCGCAGAATTTCGGCGCGGTTGAGGTCGTACTTGGTGCCCATCGAATCACCGTTCGACGTGCACGATCAGGGCCTGCCCCTGGCCGCCGCCCCCGCACAGCGCGGCTGCGCCGACGCCACCTCCGCGGCGTCGCAGTTCGAGCGCGAGGTGCAGGACGATCCGTGCCCCCGAGACGCCGATCGGGTGGCCGAGCGCGATCGCGCCGCCGTTGACGTTCACCCGGTCCGCGTCGAGACCGAGGCGTTCGGACGAGACGAGTGTGACGGCGGCGAACGCTTCGTTGATCTCGACGAGATCGAGGTCGCGAGGCGCGATCCCCTCGCGTCGGCACGCGGCCTGGATGGCGTTTGACGGCTGCTCGTGCAGACCCGAATCGGGTCCGGCGACCACAGCGCGTGATCCGATCTCGGCCAGCCACGACAGTCCGAGCCGGACGGCCGTCGACTTCCGCGTGACCACGACGGCGCAGGCACCGTCGGAGATCGGTGACGAGTTGCCCGCCGTCAGCGAGCCGCCTGCGGCGAAAGCCGGAGGCAGACCGGCGAGGTCGGCCGCCGAGGTGTCGGCCCGGATGCCCTCGTCGTGGCTCACGTCGGTCGACTCACCCCGCCCGGATCTGATCGGAACGGGAACGATCTCGGCCGCGAAGACGCCGTCCTTGCGCGCGCGTGCGGCCGCACGGTGCGAGCGTGCGGCCCACTCGTCCTGGGCCTTCCGGGTGATCCCGTACTCGGGATTCCTCGACTCGGTCAGCGCCCCCATCGACGACCCGGTGAAGGCGTCCTGGAGCCCGTCGAACGCGAGGTGGTCGATCAGAACCGTGTCGCCGTACCTGTGCCCGCGACGACTGTTCGTCAGCAGGTGCGGCGCAGTGCTCATCGATTCCTGACCGCCGGCGACGACGATGTCCGCGTCGCCGGCGGAGATCATCTGGTGCGCCAGCGTTATCGCGTCGATTCCGGAGAGGCACATCCGGTTGATGGTCAGTGCCGGTGCGGTCATGGGGATTCCGGCGGCTGCCGCCGCGACGCGCGCCGGCAGTTGGCCGCTGCCCGCGGTGAGCACCTGGCCCATGACGACGTGGTCGACGGCGAGTGCGTCGACGCCGGCCGATTCCAGCGCACCACCGATCGCGTGGCTACCCAGTTCCTGGGCGCTCAAGCTCGACAGGGATCCCATGAAGCGTCCGAACGGGGTTCGCGCCCCCGCGACGAGGACGGTGGGGTCGTGGTCCGTCATTGTTCTCCTCCTTCGAGGGCGGCTGTCGTGCGGATGTCAGGGCTGACGCGACGTCTCGAAGGCGTCGGAGAACGCGTACCCGTCGAGCAGGCGTCCCGCCGTGACCAGGTACTGGATCGTCGGGGTCCCCTCCTCGAGCCAGTTGAGGCGGGCGTCCCGGTAGAGGCGCTCGATCGGATGCGCGCGCGTGTATCCGATTCCGCCGTGGATGAGCAGAGCCCGGTCGGTCACCCGGCCGACGGCTTCGAGGCCGAACAGCTTGCACATGCTGGCCTCGGCGGGAATCCGTTCGCCGGCATCCCACTTCTGTGCTGCGTCGGCTAGGATCCCGCGCAGGGCGTAGACATCGGTGGCCATCTCCGCCAGGTAGCGCTGGATGGCCTGCCGTGTGCCGATCGGCTTGCCGAATGTGACACGGCTCTTCGCGTGGGCGATCGACAGTTCGAGGGCGCGCTCGGACGTGCCGAGGGAGCTTGCCGCGATGAACACCCGGCTGATCTCCAGTGCGCGTTCGAGGTGCTCGTTTCCCTGCCCCTCCACGCCGACGAGGGCGGTGGCGGGCACCCGGACGGAGTCGAGGGTGACGCGTCCGTGCTCGGTGCCCTTGCATCCCATCGTCTCGGGAAGTGCTGCGATCGAGAGACCGTCGGTCGCGCGGGGAACGAGGAACGCGGAGACGTCGGTGTCGGATGTCTTCGCGAAGACGATGAAGTGAGACGCGATGTCCGAGTTGGTGATCAACCACTTCTCGCCGTTCAGGATGTAATCGTCGCCCTCGCGCACCGCGGTCGACCCGAGGTCGGCGCCCGTCCCGAAACCCGGCTCCGTCAGCGCGAACGCGACCGAGTTCCGGCCCGTGGCCGTGCCCGGCAGCACGTCCGCCTTCTGCCGGTCGCTGCCGATCTCGGAGAGTGCGTGGGCGAAGGAGTTGTGCACGTGGACGATGACCCGGAGCCCGCCCTGCACCTTGGCGAACTCGGCGATGATCGGGAGGTACTGGGCGATCGAGAGGCCGCTGCCGCCGTACTCGCGGGGGACGAGCAGGCCGAGCGCGCCGATCCGCTCGAGGATGGGCATGACGATGTCGTGCGGAACCTGCTCGTCGTCCTCGATTCGCTGTTCGAGTGGATCGAGTTCGGACCAGATCGCTTCGAAAATGCGGTCCCGGAGCGCCAGGTACTCCGACTCCGGAATGCCGACCGAATGCGTGAGTGTCGCGGTCATGGTGTTGTGTCCCTTCGTTGTTGGTCGTTGCAGTCGTGGTGTGTCACAGCGCCCAGCCGCCGTCGGCGGTGAGGACGGAGCCAGTGCAGAATGTGGCGTCTTCGCTGAGGAAGACTGCGGCCTTGGCGATTTCGTCGACGGTGCCGAATCGGCCGAGGACGGTTTCTCGTTCGATGCGCCTGCGTGCGGAGTCGGGCACCGCGTCGGTCATGTCGGTGGTGACGAAGCCGGGGGCCAGCACGTTGACCCGGATGCCGTCACGTGCGACCTCCTTGGCGAGTGAGCGACCGAAGCCGATCATCGCGGACTTCGCACTCGCGTACGCGGTGTCGCCGGCGTGACCGATCAGGCCGACGACCGACGACACCAGAACGATGCTCGGTGACCTGCCGTGCGCGAGGTGGGGTAGCGCGGCCCGGGCGAGGGCGACGGTGCCGCGGAGGTTCGTCTCTATCACGCTCCACCAGGCGTCCGGGTCCGTCTCGACGAGCCGCCCGCCCGACCACTGGCCCGCGTTCAGGACGAGCGAATCGAGGTGTCCCCAGTGCGAGACGACGCGCTCCACCGCCGTGGGCGCCGTGGTGTCGTCGTGCAGGTCGAAACGGATTGGGAGTACCTGTTCGGGGGCGTCCGCGGCGAGCTTCTCGGCGTCGTCACGTCTGGTCCGGTACGTGCAGCCCACCCGGCAGCCGCGCTGTGTCAGGGCTGTGGTGACGGCGGCTCCGATGCCGCGGGACCCGCCGGAGACCAACGCGACGCGGGGAGCGTCGTGATCGTTCTCGTTCATTCCCAGGAATGTACTGATCGATCCAAAAATAGTCCAGGGTGTTCGTGAAACTCGCGTTAATCGCTGTTTGAGCTCGATATATAGGCGAAGTCCAAAGTGGATCGATCGGTACAAAAATGCTTGCTATCGACGTCAGGGATGTGCTAGACCTGTGACCGTGGCCACACGGGGTGACGGTGCTGATGCGATGTCCGATCGGCGAACCCCGGGCGAGGCCCGACGGCCCGATCACAACCGCGGTGGCACCGGATCGACACGGCAGCCGCACCGCCCCACATCAGCAGCGATGGGAGATTCGATATGAGAGTCATCGACGACCTGGAGGTCACTCGGGTCAAACCGCGGAAGGTTGCCTTCGCGTCCTTCGTCGGAACGGCAATCGAGTGGTACGACTTCTTCATCTTCGGGACAGCGGCCGCCCTGGTATTCGGGAAGGCGTTCTTCCCGTCGTTGAGTCCGCTGTCGGGAACGCTGGCCGCATTCGCGACGTTCGGTGTCGCGTTCGTGTCGCGTCCCGCAGGCGCGATCGTCTTCGGGCACTTCGGAGACCGGATCGGCCGCAAGAAAATGCTGGTGTTCTCCCTGGTGCTGATGGGGTCGTCGACGGTCGCGATCGGACTCATTCCCACCTACGGAGCGATTGGTCTCGCAGCGCCCGTGCTGCTCGTCCTCGCGCGCCTGGCACAGGGCTTCGCGGTCGGCGGAGAATGGGGCGGCGCGGTGCTGATGGCAGTCGAACACGCACCGCGCGAGAGGCGGGCGTTCTACGGCAGCTGGCCGCAGGCCGGCGTGCCTGCCGGACTCGTGCTCGCGACGCTCGCGTTCCTTCTGGTCGAGCAGCTTCCCGAGGACAAGGTGCAGGCGTGGGGATGGAGGCTTCCGTTCCTCGCCAGTGCCGGGTTGGTCGCGGTCGGCATGTACGTGCGACTGAAGGTCGTCGAATCGCCGGAATTCGAGAACGTCAAGCGCAACAAGAAGATCGCCGACTTCCCGATCCTCGCGGTCCTGCGGGGTGAGAAGCGCGCGCTGGGCGTCGGGATTCTCACCCAGGCCGCCTCCCTCGTGCCGTTCTACCTCGTCACCGTCTTCGTGCTGTCGTACGGTCCGAAGGAACTCGGCATCTCGCGGCAGACGATTCTGTTGAGCATCCTCGTCGCGTGTGTTCTCGACATCCTGTCGGTGCCCTACGCGTCGATGATCGCGGACCGGATCGGAGCACGGAAGATGTTGATCTACGGGTCCCTCTACATGGCCGCGATCGCGTACCCGTTCTTCTGGTTGCTGTCGACCGGCGTGGGTGTCGCCGTCCTGCTGGCGATGATTCTGATCATCACCATCGGTCACGCCGTCACCTATTCCGCGGTGGCCGGCTACGTCACCGGTCTGTTCCCGGCCGAAGTCCGGTACACCGGCGCGTCCGTCGCCTATCAGTTCGGTGGTGTCGTGTTCAGTGCTCCCGCACCGTTCATCGCGGTGGCGATCGCTGCCGAGGCGGACGGTTCGTGGGCCCTGGCCGCGTACATCGCCGCGGCGTGTGCCATCACGGTCCTGGTCCTGACCCTGACGAAAACTGCAAAGGTGAATCACTGATGTCTCCCGACAGACTCGCATCGTCCGCACTCGCCGGTGCCTGGCAGGACATCGAATCCCTGCTGGACCGCGACCCGTTCGGTGGCGACTTCAACACGGCCCACGAAATCTGCACCCGCTACGCGGCCGACCCGAACCGGGTGGCGCTGACCGTCCGGCACGAGGACGGCTCGGCCGACCGCTGGACGTACCGCGAACTCGACAGGCTCGCCGCCAAGGCGGCACGGGTGTTCGCACGCGCGGGGCTGAAGCGGGGAGATCGCGTCGGCGGACTGCTCTCGCGACAGGTCGAGAGTTGGATCACCGCACTGGCGGCGTGGCGCTCCGGGCTGGTGTACGTGCCGCTGTTCGGCGGGTTCGCCCCGGACGCGATCGGTCTGCGCCTCGACGCGGCGGGAGTCCGCGCGGTCGTGGTCGATCAGCGGTACCGGCCGGCCCTCGCGGCAGCGCAGGCGACCCACGGACTCGATCCCGCGGTGTTCGTCGTCGGCGACGTCGCAGCCGGCACGGACGACCGGTCCTTCTGGACCGAGGTCGACCGGGCCGACGCCGACGGCCCGCTCGCGACCACGGCACTCGGGGACACCGCCACCCTGCTGTTCACCAGCGGAACATCCGGAACACCGAAGGCGTGCACCATGACCCACGCCACCTTCGTCTCGGTCATGCCCTACGCGAAGGCCGTTCTCGGGGCGACCCGCGACAGCGTCGTCTTCTCGACGTCGGACCCGGCGTGGGCGTTCGGGCTGTACAGCACCGGTGCCGCCGTCATGGCGCTGGGCGTGCCGCGGGTCATGTACTCCGGGAAGTTCGTCCCCGAGGCCTGGCATCGCGTCATCCGGGAAGAGAAGGCCACGATCCTCACCACCGCGCCGGCCGCCCTGCGGCGACTGACGGCGACGTTCGCGCAGGAGGGAGTGCCGCCGACGCTCCGCACCGTCGCCGCTGCCGGTGAACCGCTCACCGCGGCGGTCGCCGCGGCCTGGGCCGGCACCGGTGCGCCCGCCGTGCGCAACGGGTACGGACTGTCCGAGGTCGGCATGCTCCTGGGCGACACCCAGGGCACCGAAACGAGGTCCGGCCCGGGCTGGATGTCCGCCACGATTCCGGGTTTCGACACCTTCCTCGCCGACCGGGACGGGCAACCGGTAGCCGACGGCCAACCGGGATTGATCGCGGTGCGGCAGCCCCGGCACCAGATGTCCAGCGGCTACGAGAACACCCCCGACCTGTGGGCCGACCGCTGGCGCGGCGACGTATTCCTCACCGAGGACCGAGCCGTCACAGACCCCGAGGGACGGTGGCAGATTCTCGGCCGGGACGACGACATGATCATCGCGTCAGGGCACAACATCAGCCCGGTCGAGGTCGAGAACGCGCTGTTGCAGCACCCGGCGGTCGCCGACGCCGCGGCAGTCGCGTACGACGATCCGATCCGCGGCGGAGTGGTCCGGGCCGTCGTCGTCCGCGCGGACGCCCGGGCCGGCGACGGCGACCTCGTCACGCAACTCACACACCTCGTCGCGCAACGCGTCGGACCCTACGCGGCACCCAAGGTCGTCGACTTCCGGTCCGACCTCCCGCGCACCGAAGTCGGCAAGCTGCGCCGGGCTGCCGTCCGCGAACTCCCGATCACATCAGCGGGGGCAACCGCATGCGCGCACTGATGGTCACCGCGCTCGACGGTCCCCGGGCCCTCGCCCCGGTCGAGGTCGACGAACCCCTAGCGGACGAATCCGCGATCCTGGTCGAGGTTCATGCGGTCGGGGTGTCGTTCCCGGATCTGCTTCTCACCCAGGGCCTGTACCAGTACAAGCCGGAACTTCCCTTCGTCCCGGGCGGCGAGGTCGCCGGGATCGTGCGGTCAGCGCCTGACGGCAGCGGATATTCTCCGGGGGACCGGGTCGTCGGATTGACCGGGGTGGGCGGCGCGATGGCGGAAGTGGTCGCGCTGCCGCCGGAGACGACTTTATCCCTCCCCGACACGATCTCGATGTCCGCGGGCGCCGCCCTGCTGTTCAACTACCTCACCGTGCATTTCGCGCTGGTTCGTCGCGGGCGCCTCGAGAAGGGGGAGTCGGTGCTCGTCCAGGGCGCGGCGGGAGGCATCGGCACCGCCGCGATGACCCTGGCGCCCCACCTGGGCGCGTCGCGGACCATCGCGGTCGTCAGCAGTGAGGAGAAGGCGGAGTACGTGCGGAGCCTCGGCGCCTCCGACGTCGTGACCACCGGGAATTGGCGGGACGAGGTCCTCGCGATCACCGACGGCCGCGGGGTGGACGTCGTGGTCGACCCCGTCGGGGGCGACCGTTTCACCGACAGCGTCCGATCCCTGGCGACGGGCGGGAGGATTCTCGTGATGGGCTTCACCGGCCGGGACATCCCCTCGGTGAAAGTGAACCGGCTGCTCCTGAAGAACGCGTCCGCAGTCGGAGTCGCGTGGGGCTCGTGGTGGGCCGAGGACCCCCGACGACTGTCCGCGCAGTGGAGCGAATTATGTCCCTTGCTCGCGTCGGGCGCGTTGAAAATACCGGAGCCGACGCGGTACCCGTTCGAGGCGGCGGCCGAGGCCCTGCTCGATCTCGAACACCGCCGAACCGTCGGGAAGAGTGTCCTCACCCTCCGGTGAGGCGGCTCCGCCGCCCGTGAGTGGTTAGCGAGTGCCTGCACTCGTTAACCACTCACGGGCCGTAGGCCTAGGCTCTCCCTCATGGAAACCGAGTTCGTCCGCTGGACCGAGGACGGCACCGAGCATTCGGCGGTGTGGCGGTCCACCAGCGGGGCGACGCCCCCGAAGAAGATTCGCGTGGCCGACGACTCGATGACCGCCGACGAGGCGTACCGCCTGGCGTGCGAGGGGACGGCGCTGCTGTGGCGCGGCGACTTCCACAACGCCCGCCAGCTCGGCACCGCCGTCGCCGCCCGCACCGACCGTAAGACCCGCAAGACGTCCACCGACCCCACCACCGCGTTCCACCTGCACCGGCAGACGCAGTCGCGGAGGGCGGGGATCCTCGGGATGCTGCTGGTGCCGTTCGACGCCGACCAGACCGTCCCGCTGCGACGCGCCCCCGACGTACGGCAGGCGGTGCTCGAGGCGTACGGACCCACGGACCAGCCCACCGTCACCACCCTGCGCGACCTGCTCGGGGCGATCGGCGCCCACGAGTGGCAGAAGAAGGGCGTCGAGATCCCCGCCCTCGGGGCGCGCATCCACCCCGGCTACGGCGTGTTCTCGCCGATTCGCGGCGAATACGTCGACCTCGTCGCCGACGCCCCGCTGCCGTCGCACACGCAGGCGTTCGACATCGGCACCGGCACCGGTGTGCTGGCCGCCGTCCTCGCGCACCGCGGCGTCGAGAAGGTGATCGCGACCGAACTCGACGCGAATGCGCTCGCCTGCGCCCGGACGAATCTGGACCGGCTCGGCTACGCCGGTCAGGTCCAGGTGGTGGAAAAGGATCTGTTCCCCGACGGCCGGGCACCGCTGGTCGTGTGCAACCCGCCGTGGATTCCCGCCCGCCCCACCTCGCCGATCGAGTACGCGATCTACGATCCGGACAGCCGGATGCTCCGCGGATTCTTGGCCGGGTTGGCCGAGCACCTCGAGCCCGGGGGAGAGGGCTGGCTCATCCTGTCCGACATCGCCGAGCATCTCGGACTGCGGACCCGCGACGAATTACTGACCTGGATCGACGACGCCGGACTGACCGTCCTCGGACGCCGGGACGTGGCGCCCCGGCACGGCAAGGTCGCCGACCGATCGGATGCGTTGCACGCCGCGCGCAAGCGCGAAGTGACGTCGCTGTGGCGGCTCGGTGCGCAGGACTCGACCGCCGGGTAGCAGCCGGACGTAACGGCGACGCGGTCCGGAACGGTCTCCATGTAGGTCACTGATTTCACCTACCTCGAGGAACCGCGGAATGACGTCGCCCCTGCCCGTGCTGGCTTCCGAGCCGCGGCGCAGCGGTGCGGAGCGGGGAACCCTCGGGTGGACGACATGGTGCGACCCGCTCCTGCTCGGACTCGTGGCAGTCGCGATCTCGGGATTCCGGTCCTGGTCGCCGTCGTTCTGGCACGACGAGGCGGCCACCGTCTCGGTCGCCGGGCGCGACATCCCCGACACGGTGCGGTTGCTGTTCGACGTCGACGCCGTCCACGGCGCGTACTACCTGGGCATGCATGGCTGGCTGCGCGTCGTCCCGCTCACCGAGTTCTGGCTGCGACTGCCCAGTGTGCTGGCCGTGGGGATCGGCGCCGCCGGCCTCGTCGTGCTCGGAAAGCTGGTGTCCACGCGACGGGTGGCGTTGGTCGCGGCGCTCGTGTTCGCGATCCTGCCGCGGGTGACGTCCGCCGGAATCGAGGCACGCTCGTACGCGCTGTCCGCGGCGCTGGCGGTGTGGGTGACCGTCGTGTTCGTCGTGGCCGTGCGCAGGCGGACGGGCACCGCCTGGGTGCTGTATGCGCTGCTTGTCGCGGTCTCGACCACGGTGTTCCTCTACAGCATCCTGATCGTTGCCGCGCACGTCGTGACGCTGGCGGTGACGAAGACCGGACGTCGCTGCGTCGGGTCGTTCGTCCTGGCTGCCGGCGCGGGCATCGCGATCGCGGCGCCGGTGATCGTGCTGGTGCAATCGCAGGCGGATCAGGTCTCGTGGATCGCCGGCCGGAATTTCGATCTCGTGTGGATCGTGCTCGTCGAGCAGTACTTCGACAACGCCCTCCCCGTCGCCGTTGTGTCAGGACTGCTCGTCGTCGCCGGAGTGACGGTCGGCATCGTCCGGGAGCGTGACCGCCGGGACGGCGACCAGGCCGGGCTTCTCGCGACCGCGGTGCCCTGGCTCGTGGTGCCCACCGCGCTGGTGCTGCTGTATTCGCTGACGTCGCAGAACGTGTATCTGGGTCGCTACTTCACGTTCACCGCCCCCGCGTGCGCACTGCTCCTCGGACAGTCGATGGTGTGGATCGCCGGCCTTGCCGGACGACGATCGCTGCCGCTTCTCGCGGTGATCCTCGCACGTTCGGTGCCATCGCCCTGCCGCACTACCTCGTCCAGCGCGGACCGTACGCCAAGCCGAGCGGCATGGATTACAGCCGCGTCGCCGACCTCGTCGAATCCGAGGCCGCACCCGGCGACTGCGTGCTCTACGACCTGAAGAACGTCTGGAATCCCGGCCCGATGCGCACCGTCGAGACCGTCGATCCGCCCGCCTTCGCCGCTCCCCGCGACATCTCGCGGGGATCGACGGCCGCGGAACTGGGCGAGTTGTGGGACGAGACGCTGGCGCCCGACCGCATCGCGGACCAGATCAGGAGTTGTCCGGCGATCTGGCTGCTCACCGACCGATCCGCGGGGGTCGACAGCCACACCGGGGCGGCCGTCGATTCCCGTGATCCGGTGGCGCTCGGCGCCAACTTCCGCGTCGTGCGGTCCTACGGTTTCGACGTGGACGAGCGGTGGCAACTCAACGTCAGCCAGGTCGTGCACTTCGTCCGGCGCGGCACGTAGCGCGCTTTTCCGTTCCGGTGGCGGATCCTCGACCACCACCTCATGCCTGGGCTTTCGCAGGGTGGGCGACGCACACTGGCGTCAGATCGCGGCGAGCACCCTGATTGCCGCCGCGGCAGGGCACCGGCCAGATAAACCCACCGGTCCAGTCGCCTCGTTGATCGACGGAGCACAATCTCGACGGCACCGCGGGCCGGACTCGGGCGCTTGCCGCCGCCGCTAGTTGACGAGCCCAGCAAGCAAACCCGGCCGTACGCCGTTCCCGAGAAGGACATCCGCGACGTCGCACCTTTCCGGAGCAAGTCCACGACCGCTACCGTGCGAGAGGTGGAACTCATTCTCGCTGCCTCGGCCGAATTCGAGCGCGTGGTGCGCCACCTGCCGGTGGACTCATGGGACCTGCCCACACCGTCACAGATGTCGGTGCGTGACCTGGTCGAGCACGTCGTGGTGGGAAACCGCTTCACTGCGCTCCTGCTTGCCGGCGTCGGTCGTGAACAAGCCCGGAACATGCTCACAGACGACCAGCTCGGAGACGACCCGGTTGCCGCGGTGGCCGAATCGTCACGACATCAGGCCGAGGCCTTCGCCACCGCACCACCGGAACAGCCAGTTCCAGGCCCGAGCGGCGACGTCCCTGCCGAAGCGTTCCTGCGCTTCCGGCTCGTCGACCTTGTGGTTCACGCGTGGGACCTCCTCCGCGCGGCGGGCCTCGATGAAACTCTCGACCCGCCTGTGGTCGCCGGGCTGTCTCGTGTGGTCGAACCACATCTGGACGACATGCTCGCGTTCGGCGCGTACGGCGAGGGCCCGAGTGGCACAGTGCCTCCCGACGCTTCGCAGCAGACCCGACTCCTCGACTGGTTCGGGCGACGGCCCTAGCCGCACTGCTCGCAATCCACGCCGATGCCACCGACAGGGCGGAGGCGATGGCCGAGGTTCAGGTGCGAGCAGCGTTACGCCCGTGAGTGGTTGACGAGTTCCTGGACCCGTCAACCACTCACGGGCGCGGAGCGCCTACCGGCCCAGCTGCGGGAACGCGCGTTGCGCGCACGCGTGAGTAGACCAACCGATCGGCGTACCCGATGTCGCAGCCGAGGCCGATCGCGAAATTGCGTTCTGGGGCGAGATATCCGAGACCGCCGCTGTGGGTGGTGCGCGCGATCCACAGGTAGGCGCGCCCGTCCGGCATCTTCGACACCTGCGTGAGGATCCGGCCGGGATTCGCGAACGCCTCGTGGACCACCCACAGCGGGCAGCTGCCGCCGACTCGGGAGAAGTGGAATGCGGTGGCGGACTGGCGCTTCGAAATGTTCCCGGCGCCATCGGTGCGGACGAAGAAGAACGACACGCCGCGCTGGCCCGGCCGTTGCAGCGTCGACAGCAGGCGACAGATCGTCTCGAACCCCACCTCGAACTTCAGGCCCAGCAGGTCGATGTCGTAGTGGAGTGATTCGGCGGCACCCAGGAACAGCGTGTACGGCAGGATGAGCGCCCCGGCGAAGTAGGAGCCAACCCGATTCGCGCGAGCGCGGCGGACTCGGCGGTCAGCGACTCGTCCTCCGCGGCGATCGGGGAGTTGAAGGGCCCGCTGCAATCGAGCAGGGCGCGTCGAACAGTTTGATTCGCCCGCTCAGCGAGTACTCGGGCGTCCCCCAGCGCTCCGTCGTCGCCTGACGGCTTGTGCGCCTTTGTGGCTGCTGCCGCTACCAGAAAGGCGCACGGGCGCTAGCGCTTCTTGACGTGCGAGACGATTTCCGGATCGCTTTGTCCGTTGGTCTTCATCTTCTTGTCGGCGCGCTTCTCCTTCAGCGACTTACCGGACTTCTTCGACATGGAATTGCGGGGCGATTTGTCAGCCATGGACCATCCCTGAATGCGGAACCTGGACGGCTCCGATAGTGCTGACAGTACGCCACATCCCGGGAAACCCGGACCGATCGTCGAAAGGGCGGCTTCTAGGACGACGGATCGTCGAACAGGGTCTGCTCCTCGGGGTTGGTGAACAGCCCCATCTGCTCGGGCCGCGGCTTGGTGTCGGGAGCGCTCGCCGTCGGTGGCAGCACGACGGTGCGGAGGGCGTGGCGCAGGGCGCCGACGATGCGCTCCCACTGGTCCGCCGACGCATCGTCGGTTTCACGCAACCGGGTCACCCAGGCGATGCCGGTGTCCAGGAGCACGAGGATCCGGTCGCGGTCGTGACCGCAGACGTCGGTGACGACAGCCGGATCGGTGTCGCCTCCGGGCCCGGCATGGAGATGGAACAGCGTCTGGAGTTCCTTCGGCAGGTCGGTGGACGACATCCGGTTCTCGGTGCGAGGTGCCGCGTCCGCCTCCGCGTCCGGGCCGGAGTCGCGGTGGAAGAACAGTTCGCCACCGAACCGCGATGCGAACTCGTTGTCGACGGTGCTCAGGAAATCGGAGAACGCCTTGCAGCTGTCCGTGAGGTGCTGCGGGACGAACGGGTTGCCCGACACTTCCAGGAACGCCGACAACCGGTCGTCGACCAGCACGAACTTGATCCGTGACCACGTGCGGTTGAGGTCGGCGGTGACCTCGGCGGCGCGGGTGCGGTCGCTGATGTCGTGCACCAGCGGCGCGAACAGTTGCACGTCGACGGTGTCGGCGAGCGGGCCGACGAACAGGATGGTGTTGCCCATCCGGATCGGGACGTCGCCGTCCGGGTCGCGTTCGGGCAGCAATCCGAGCATCGGCACCAACGCGAGCGTGATCAGTTCGTGGAGGTGCTCGACGTCGCGCGGGATCACGGCGGCTGCGGGGTCGAGCTGCGCGACCAGCGGCGGCCGCACCGCAACGGGGTCGAACGTGGCCTCGGGATCCGTACTCGACGTCTCGGTGCTCAGGAACGCGGGATGCGTGATTCCCCAGACGTCGCGGAACGCGGCCACGGCCATCGCGGCCAGCTGATCCGACCACGACAGCTTCTTGTCGACGTAGAACGCGGGGGAGCCGTCATCGGGTTCGTCGTCCGGACCGCGGGTCGGCCGGTTCCAGCCCAGCTCGGTGAGGTACGTCTGCTCGGCCTCGGTCAGTGCGCGGTCGGGGTGCAGGTAATGGTTCGACGGCACCTCGCAGCGCACCGTGTCCCCGTCCCACACGACGAACTGGATGCACGGCATCAGCCCCTGGGATTCGTCGAGCTCCTCGAACCCCGATTCGAGGACCAGAAGGTCCTCGTCCTGCATCGCTGCCAGATAGTCCGCGAGGCGCCGCTGGAACTCGGCCCAGTCGCGGTTCACACTCGAATCCAGATCGAAGTCCTGCATGTCTGCTCCGTCCGGGTCGACCACGAATCACCTACTTCCGCTCTATACGGTAGCGGCGATCGCCGAGACCGCAGCGCAGGAGGGGGTGGCGCGCTCAGACGGGGTGACCGGCCGCGATCCGTCCGGTCAGCCGGGTGACGGCGCCGAGGAGGTCCCACGACGTGCCCGGTTCCACCGCCACGGCGGAATCGCCCCACACGAGGTACCGGCCGTCGCCCTCGATGTCCCGCCACGCCAGACCGCCGACGGGGCGTGGTGAGTGCCGCGCGCCGCGGATCACGGTGACGACCCCCTGGCTCCTCGACGGCCGGTCGAGGATCCGGGCCGCCCGTGCGCTCCCGGCCGGTGTCGGCGGGACCACGACGCCCGCCGCCGCGCCCGCGTCGGTGTCGGGGAGCTGAGCGATCAGCTGCCGGCCGACGTCGTACGGTTCGCAGCTCCGGATCACCACTTCGGCGCCCGGATGCTGCACCGCCGCGATCCCGTGCCCGCGTGCAATGGCTCCCGTCATGCGGACCGGGGTACCGCCTGCCGAACCGGAGATCTCGATCCGGAGGTCGGGTTCGGCGAGCACCAGCAGCGCCGACTCGAGCGCGTCGTGTTCGGGTCCGGAGAAGGCGGCGCGGATCCGGCGCTGCTCCGCCGCGTACTCGTCGGCGGTGGCCAGCGTGCTCGTGACCCTGAACGGATACGGAATGCGGTCCTGGCCGGTCCGGGCCCACAACGCCGAGAACTGCGGGCCGGTCAACACCCAGTGCCCCACGACTATCGGCCGATCACCGCGGGTGTCACGAGAGGCAATCTTCCGACGAGTTCGCTTCCCTCGTCGATGCTTTCGAGGTACGTCGGGGGCTCCGCCTCGTCTTCCCGCGCGGCTGGCAGGGCGGGAGCGCCCGGCCGTTCGGGGGTGGTCGTCCGGTGAGAGGACACGATGCTGCGCGCGTACTGCGCCACCCCGCCGCCGACGGCCCCGGCCAGCGCCGCACCCGCGATCGAACCCGGCGCACCCTGTGCGGGCGCCGGCGAGTCCTCGAGCAGCACCTCGCCGCTCTTGCGGTGCTCATTGCGCGGGACGGATTCGGATTCGGGCTCGGCCACCTGCTCATCGCTGGGTATGCCGTGCACCCCGTTCGGTCCGATGTCGAAGCCCACCGGCTGACCGTTTGCCGTTGCCGCGGCATCGGTCGCGGCGAGGCCCGCAGCGGGGAGTTGTTCGTCCGCGACCCGATACGCCGAGGTGTAGAAGGTGTCCATGGCGGCCTTCGCGTTCTGTTCTGCGGCGTCGGCGTCGGCTTCCGCAGTCCAGTTGACGGGCAGCACCCGGGTCCAGTCGGTCGGGTGTTCGCCGGGCCGACCCACCGCGCCGCGGACCGCTTCGGCTCCGGTGGTCGCGTGCCGCAACGCATCCGCCACATCGGTGAATCGGCCGCCGACCTGCCCGGCGTGGGCGGCGTAGTCGTCGAGCGCCGACGCCACCGCGTCCGCGGTCGGCCCACGCCAGCCGGTGTCGACGGCGGCACGGGTCGCGTCGTGGAACTCGGTGACCGACTCCTGGAATCGGCGTCCGAGGTCGTCCCAGGCCGCGGCCACCGCACCGGACTCGGCGGGCCTCAGCGCGTCGACCGCACACCTGATGGCTCGGTGATCCCACTCGCCCGACCGAAAATTCTCCCCGCCACTCATCCCCGACCTCCGATGCTGGACACTCACGGTCCCGGAGTGGACCCCCCAATCCGGCGGGAAGCCACCTTACCGACTCCCGCACCGGGCTTGTCACCGCTCCCGATCTCGGAAAGGCTCGGGTGGGCCTCAGCCCCGCGGTCTGGTGGTGACGGGCGGGATGGTGATCACCGGACGCGTCGTCGTCGTGGTGGTGACCGGCGGCAGTGTCGGCTCCGCGGGTGACGCCGTCGGCGGGGCCGCGATCCGGGGCACGGTCTGCTCGGTCGTCGTGATGACGGGAGGCCGGGTCACGGGTGTGGTGACCGGGGCCAGGCTGATCGTCGGGGGAGGCGGCGCGACCGTGGTCCGGACGGGTGGCGGCGGTGGCGGGGCGGGGGTCGTCGAGGGCGCGGGCGGCGGCGCGGTGGTCACCGGAGCCGGTTCGGTGGTGAGCGTGACGGCCCGTGGGGTGGTGAGGTCGGCCATCTGCCAGGTGGGGGTCGGCGGGACGAACACCTGGAAGGTGGCCGGTGCGGCGCTGTAGGGCCCGGCGGCCTGCAGGCCCTCCGACGTCAGCGGTGGCGGCACGACGTCCGGCCCGCGGTTGCCGAACGCGCCGCCCGCGGCACCGATCATCAGGCCGGAGACCGCCGACACGGTGGCAATCGCGAGTGCCCCGATCGCTACAGTCCTGTCGTCCATGTGCTACCCGTCCTCGGCGTGCAAATGCGTCCACCATAGAGGGCGGTGCCGCCGGCTGCCGCATGTGTCCGGAAGACGAGTCGTCCGGGCGGGTTCGCTGGATGGTTGCCGGGGTTCGGCGCACGCTGACGAGAACTCTTGTTCGGGCGAGCCGGTCAGCCGACTATCGAGCGGTGTCCATACCGCTCCGACCGGGGGTAACGATGTCTCTGCTCGACTGGTTGTTCCGCCGTCCGCTGTCCGAACGAACCGGGGCGGCCGTCGCCGCGTCGGCGATGCTGTTCGCTTCGTGAGCCGGCTCGAGATCGACGCCGACGTCCTCGTCCTCGGCGGCGGACCCGCCGGAACGTGGGCGGCACTGGCGGCGGCCCGGGCGGGCGCGCGGGTCGTCCTCGCCGACAAGGGCTACTGCGGCACCAGCGGCCCCACCGCGTCGGGCGGCAACAACCTGTGGAACGTCCCGCCCGGGCCTGCACGCGAACGGTCGGTGCAGGCCCGCTTCGAGGGCGGCGGCAGACTGTCCGAGCCGGCCTGGATGTACCGGGTGCCCGAGGAAACCCACCACCGGGTGGATGAACTGGCAGGCGCCGGCTACCGGTTTCCGTCCGGCGACGACGGCCGGGAGGTGCGTACCAGCCTGCAGGGGCCGGAGTACATGCGCCGGATGCGCAGGCGCGTGCACCGCGCCGGGGTCACCATCCTCGACCACAGCCCCGCCCTGGAACTGCTCACCACCGGCGACGGCATCGTGTCCGGTGCCGCGGGTCTGCAACGGCAGAACGGATACGCCCCGTGGTCGGTGCGTGCCGGGGCAGTGGTCGTGGCGACCGGCGGCTGCGCATTCCTGTCGGGAAGCTTCGGAACGAACGTCGACACCGGCGACGGACTCCTGATGGCGGCCGAGGTCGAGGCGTCGTTCTCGGGCATGGAATTCTCGACGGCCTACGCGCTGGCACCGGCGTGGAGTGGGCACAGCAAGGGTTTGATGATGCAGTTCGCCACGTACTACGACGCGGACGGCCGGACTCTCGGGGACGGCGGTTTCTCCGCACGCGGCGCCGCGATGGCGCACCTCGCCGCCGGCCGCCCCGTGTACGCGCGTCTGGACCGAGCCAGGCCCGACATCCGCGCGGCCATGCGCACGTCGCAACCGAATTACTTTCTGCCGCTGGACAAGGCCGGCATCGACCCGTTCACGCAGAAGTATCCCGTGCGGGCAGTCCTGGAGGGAACGGTGCGCGGAACCGGAGGCATCCGGGTCGCCGGCACCGACTGCGCCAGTGACGTTCCCGGCCTGTTCGTGGCGGGCGACGCGGCCACCCGTGAACTCGTCACCGGCGGTCGCAGCGGCGGCGGCAGCCACAACGGGGCGTGGGCGATCTCCTCGGGGACGTGGGCCGGCGCGGGTGCAGCCCGGTTCGCTCGGAAGCGTCCCGTCCCCGACGGGGTGCGCGGCGCGGGCGCGGCGGGACTGCGCGGACCGTCGGCCCGTCGGCAGGCGTCGCGCTCCATCGTCGGACTCGTGCAGGAGCACACCTTGCCGCTGCGACGCAGCTACCGGCGCAGCGCGACGAGTCTGCAGGACAGCGTGACAGCCCTCGACGAGGCGTGGTCGGGTGCCGCCGATCTGCTCGGCGGCACCGAACGGGAGCTGCTGCAGGCACGGTCGGCCGCCGCGATGCTCGCCGTCGCGCGGTGGGCGACGCACTCCGCGCTGGCGCGGACCGAGACCCGGGGGATGCACGTGCGCACCGACCTACCGGACGCCGATCCGGCGCAGACCCGCCGACCGCTGTCGGGCGGACTGGGCGAGGTGTGGGTGCGGCCGGAACGCGGCACCGCCGAGGCCCGGACGGTCGCGTCGTGATCGAGGTCGTCGTCGCCGACCGCTGCGTGCGATGCGACATCTGCATCAAGGTCTGCCCGACGGACGTCTTCCGTCGCGGCGCGGACGGGGTACCCGTCGTCGCGCACCAGGAGGACTGTCAGACGTGCTTCATGTGTGAGGCGAACTGTCCCACCGACGCGCTGTACGTCGCGCCGTTCGACACCCCGGTTCCCGATGACTCGACGCACACCGACGCCGAGGGTTTGGCGGAGTCGGGGGCGCTCGGCGCCTACCGCGCCGTGATCGGGTGGGGTGGCCGTCGCACGCCGGGTTCCACACTCGACCGGAACCACCTCTTCACCCCGTGAGTACTTGTTAACGTCCGGCGGTTAAGAAGTACTCACGGGTGTGGCTTTGCGGATGAACCGGCCGATCTCGCGGATGGCGCGGGTGCCCTCGGGAAGCAGACCGGCGGCGGCCTGGAAGACGTGCACCTGCCGTTCCCACACCTGCAGTTCGCACGGCACACCCGCCTGGGACAGCCGCTCGGACATCAGTTCCGCGTCGACGTACACCATTTCCCGCGAGCCGGTCTGGATCAGCGCCGGCGGCATGGAGGCGAGGGAGCCGTCCACGGGTGACGTGGACGGCTCGTGCCCGCCCCTGGTGTCCAGTCTTTCGATCAGCCTGGACAGGGCACCGACCGCGCGTTTGGGGAAGACAGCGCAGAGGTCGGCGTTGGGATGGGCCAGCTTGTTCACCGGGTCGAGGTCGGTCAGCGGCGACAGCGCGACGTCGGCGGCGGGACGCGGCAGCCCCTGGCGCAGGGCTTCGAGCGTCACCATGAACGTCAGGAATCCGCCTGCCGAGTCGCCGGCGATGACGATGCGGTCGGCGGTGTACCCGTGCGAGAGCAGCCACCGGTACCCGTCGACGCCGTCCTCGACGGCCGCCCTGATGGGGTTCCGCGGGATCATCCGGTACGCGACGTTCAGCGTCGACGCCTTCGACTCCGCCGAGATCCGGGACACCATCTGGCGGTGGGAGTTGATCCCGCAGCACAGGAACGCCCCGCCGTGGAGGTAGAGGATCGCCCGGTCGGCGAGCTCACCCGGGGGCCGGATCCACTCGGCGCGGCAGTTCGGCAGCCGAATGGGCCTGCGCACGGTTCCGCTGATGGGACCGAGCGAGTATCCGAACAGGTCGACGACTCCCGCGGGCCACGGCAGTTCGGGGTAGCGCGCCCACCCGTCCAGGAACGGCCGGACCGTGCGGCGGAGTGTGTGCGCGAGGGCCGTCGACTGCAGGCTGGTCCCGGCGAACTCCCGCCGCGTCACCGGGAGGGGTGACGGGCAGAAGTCGAAAGTCGCAATGCTCATAGCCTGCCTCCGATCCGGCCTCGGTGCCCATCGACATGCTGCCTTTAGGTTTCCACCTCTTTGCGCCGTACGGTCTACATCGAAGTTGGTCGCACGGACGCTACGCCCGACGTAGCATCCAGGCAAAAGTCGTAATGGGATAGTGACCGAGCGGGGGTGAACGTCCAGGTGGGGATCATGCCGGTTACCGATTCGATATTCCTTCTCGGAGAATCGCGAGAGCATCCGATGCACGTGGGATCGCTCGAATTGTTCACACCGCCGGAGGATGCCGGCCCCGACTACGTGAAGTCGATGCACGAAACTCTGCTGAAGCACACGGACGTCGACCCTACTTTCCGGAAGAAGCCCGCGGGCCCCGTCGGCAGTCTCGGGAACCTGTGGTGGGCCGACGAGTCGGACGTCGACCTCGAATACCACGTGCGTCATTCGGCCCTCCCGGCCCCGTACCGCGTCCGGGAACTGCTGACGCTCACGTCCCGGTTGCACGGCACGCTCCTGGACCGTCATCGCCCGCTGTGGGAGATGTATCTGATCGAGGGTCTCGGCGACGGCCGGTTCGCCATCTACACCAAGCTGCACCACTCGCTGATGGACGGGGTCTCCGGGCTGCGGCTGCTGATGCGGACGCTGTCGACCGACCCGGATGTGCGCGACGCACCGCCGCCGTGGAACCTGCCGCGAAGAGCGTCGGCCAACGGAGCCGCCCCCGACCTCTGGTCGGTGGTGAACGGGGTCCGTCGCACGGTCGGTGAGGTGGCCGGTCTCGCACCGGCGTCGCTGCGCATCGCCCGCACCGCGATGGGGCAGCACGACATGAGGTTCCCGTACGAGGCGCCCCGCACCATGCTGAACGTCCCGATCGGTGGCGCGCGCCGGTTCGCCGCGCAGTCGTGGCCGCTCGAACGCGTCCACGCCGTGCGGAAGGCGGCGGGGGTCAGTGTCAACGACGTGGTGATGGCCATGTGCGCCGGGGCGTTGCGGGGGTACCTCGAGGAACAGAATGCGCTACCGGACGAGCCGCTGATCGCGATGGTTCCGGTGTCGCTGCGCGACGAGCAGAAGGCCGACGCCGGCGGCAACGCGGTCGGGGTCACGTTGTGCAACCTGGCGACGGACGTCGACGACCCGGCCGAGCGTCTGACGGCGATCTCCGCCTCCATGTCCCAGGGGAAGGAACTGTTCGGCAGCCTCACCTCGATGCAGGCGCTGGCGTGGTCCGCGTTCAACATGTCGCCGATCGCCCTGACGCCCGTGCCGGGGTTCGTCCGCTTCACGCCGCCACCGTTCAACGTGATCATCTCCAACGTCCCGGGGCCGCGGAAGACCATGTACTGGAACGGGTCCCGGCTCGACGGCATCTACCCCACGTCGGTGGTGCTGGACGGGCAGGCACTCAACATCACACTCACCACCAACGGCGGCAACCTCGATTTCGGTGTCATCGGGTGCCGCCGCTCGGTGCCGAGCCTGCAACGCATCCTCTTCTATCTCGAGACGGCTCTCGGCGAACTCGAGGCGGCACTGCTCTGAGAGGCCGCGTATTTCAGCGCCGGGCCGACTCCTGCTCGACGAGTGCCCGGCGCGATTCCTCGTGGAGCACCCCGAGCAGTTCGTGTTCGACGTCCGCGAACTCGGGCGACGTCATCATCGACAATTCGCGGGGACGCGGCAGGCCCACCGTCACCTCGCGCCGCACGGTCGCGGGCCGCGCGGACAGCACGACCACCCGGTCCGACAGGTAGACGGCCTCCCGGATGTCGTGGGTGATCATCAGCACGGTCCACCGGTAGCGCTGCCACACGTCCTGCAACCAGGTCTGCATCTCGGTGCGGGTCAACGAATCCAGGGCGCCGAACGGCTCGTCGAGCAGCAGCACCGGACGGTCCTGGACGACGGTCCGCAGCATCGCGGCCCGCTGTCGCATCCCACCGGACAGTTGGCTGGGGCGGGCGTCCTCGAACCCGCCGAGACCGAACACGGAGAACAGTTCCCGAGCCTTGTCCCGCGCCTGCTTCCGGGGCACGCCCTGCACCTCGAGTCCGAGGGTGGTGTTGTCGAGGACGGTGCGCCACGGGAACAGCAGGTCCTTCTGCGGCATGTACGCGCACTTCGCGGGGCCACTCCCCGCGGGACGCACCGGTTCGCCGCCGATCGTGACGGTGCCGGCGTCGGGTTGGTCGAGACCGGCGAGCATGGAGAACGCGGTGCTCTTCCCGCACCCGCTCGGGCCGATCACCGACACGAACTCACCCGGTTCGACGGTGAACGAGACGTCGTCGAGGACGGGCCGGATGCCGCCGCGGACCGGGAACCCCTTGCTCAGACCGGACAGTGCGACGCGCGCGGTCTCACTCATGCCGGGCCCTTTCGTTCTTGATCCACGGGGCGACGACGCGCTCGACCGCGAAGGTGAGCAGGTAGAGGCTGACGCTGATCACGGCGGTCACGAGCACCGCCGCCAGCACGAGGTCGGTGCGGAAGGAGTTCTTCTGCGTCGCCATGTAGATGCCGAGACCGGCCGTGGCCCCGACGTATTCGGCGAACACGGCGCCCACCACGGCGTACGTGATGCCGATGCGCAGGGCGGTGAAGAACCGGGGGATCGCCGACGGAAGCCGCACGTAGCGGAATTCTTGCCATCGTGAGGCACCCATGCTGCGCAACAACGCGCCCGCCTCCCGGTCGGCCGCGGCGAAACCCTCGATCAGACCGATCGTCATCGGGAAGAACGTGGCGAGGGCGATCACGAGAATCTTCGGCAGCAGACCGAATCCGAACCAGATGATCATCAGCGGCGCGATCGCGATGATCGGCAGCGTCTGCGACACGACGAACAGTGGAACGAACGCGCGTCGCAGCCACGGCGAGAAGTCCACGAGCACGGCGAGCGCCCACGCGAAGAGCAGGGAGACGGCGAACCCGATCAGCGTCACCTGGAGTGTCGCGGAGGCGTGACCGGAGATGGCGTCCCGCGCCCGCCAGCCCTGTTGGACCACCCGCAGCGGCGACGGCAGCACCTGAGGCCGGATACCGCTGACCGTCACGTACACCTGCCATGCGACGACCAGCAGCGCCACGACCACGACCGCGGGCAGCACCCGCCGCAGCAGCGGGGACGCGCCCGGGGCCGTGGTGCGGAGACTGGGGTCAGGGCTGAGCGAGGTACTCATTGGTGAAATACGTCGACCAGTCGGGTTCCGTGGTCAGCGGTGCCCCGTCGGGGCCGGTGAGCAGGCCGTGCTTGAACAGGAAACCGGAGTAACCCGCCCACTGCTCGGCCGTCTGTGTCCCGACCTTTCCGGAACTGTCCTTCATGTATTCGGAGGACAGCATCTGCTGGCTCTCTCGCACGAGGGACTCGTCCGTGAAGGCGCCGGGGTTGGCGTCGATCAGTATCTGTGCGGCCTCGTCCGGCTGGTCGGCGGCGAACTGGTATCCGCGCTGCAGGGCCTGGACGAACTTGCGGGCCTGCTCGGGATGGTCGGCCATCCATTGCTCGTTGCCCTCGATGACGAGCGCGTACGCATCCGGGAAGCCGTAGTCGGTGTAGTGGAAGTAGCGCATCGGGGTGCCCTGGTGCTCGGCCTCGATGCCCTCCCAGCCGAAGAACGAGACGGTGAAGTCGGCGGTGCCGGAGTACACGGCCTCGTACGCCGAGGTGCCGAGCGTGACGGTGGTGAATTCGCCCTTGCCGCCGTCGTTCCGAATGATCTGCTTCAGCGTCTCCTCGCCGTCCGGGTCCGCGAACCCGGCGTAGATCTTGCCGTCCAGATCCCGGGGGCGGGTGATGTCGGCGCGATCCGCCTTCACCGCGATGCCCGTCGCCCAGTGCTGCAGCGGAGCCATCACCGACGTGGTCTGTGCGCCCGCGGCCTTCGAGAACGTCGCGGAACTCTGGAAGCTCACCCCGAACTCCGCGTTGCCGGCGTCGACCAGGGTGTCGGGCGAGGTGTCGTTGTAGGGCAGCACCTGCACGTCGAGTCCGGCGTCCGCGAACCAGCCTTCCTGCTGGGCGACGAACAGACCGGTGTGGTTGGTGTTCGGTGTCCAGTCGAGTGCGAACCGGATGGTGTCGCCGGACTGCGAGTCACCGGCGCAACCGGTGAGCAGCGACAGGGCGGAGACCAGGACGACGGCTGCGGTGGCAGCGCGCTTGGTACGAGAGAAGAGTGTCACGACGCCGGCCATTCCTGCTTGTTGAGAGCGGTGTCCCAGAACATGTGCTCGTAGCGGCTGGCGATCACGAACGCCTCCGCCATCGCCTCACGCTGGGCATCGGTCGCGGCCTCGGCCGCGGCGTCCACGAGTTCGCGGGCCGTCGCGACGGCGGCGTGGAACTCCTCGGCGTCGTAGGTGGTCACCCACTGTGCGTAGGGGTGCGACGGGTCGGCGGAGAGCACCTCACGGGCGCTCGCCGCGAGCCGGTGCCCGACGTCGGCGTAGATCCAGAAGCACGGCAGCACCGCGGCCGCAGCCACCGCGTACGGCTCGGTGGCGGCGACGGCCGTCAGATACGAGATGTACCCGAGGCAGGCCGGCGAATGCTGCGGCTCCACGTCCGACTCGGGGAGTCGTCCGCTGGTCAGCAGATTCTGGTGCAGCGTCGCCTCGACCGTGGCGGCCTCGGCGGCCGAGCCCGCCCAGAACCCGGCCTCGACCGGGCCCGGCGCATGCGCGGCGACCAGCGAGAGAGCCTTCGCGTACCCGGTGAGGTACAGGAAGTCCTGCTCGATGTACGTGCGGAACACGTCCAGCGGCAGCGTTCCGTCGCCGAGGCGGCGCAGGAACTCGAGTTCGTCGATCGCCTCGCGCAGCACCTTGGTCCGGTCCCACAAGTGGTCCGTGAATCGGGCGTGCTGGCCGGTGCCGGCAGCATCGTGGACAGAGCTATTCACAACGTTGACATCCCTTCGTCAGCATTACCTGAGCAGGTTCCCGGGTGTGTTCTCAGCCCCGCCTGTGCGGAGCACCCCGTGTCAGAACAAGCCGACCCTAGCACCGGCCGTGCCGCGGGCGGAAAGGCCCGGGTCGGTCGACGGGCTCAGCCGGCGAGGAACGCGGCCGCGGTCGGCGGGAGAGACGCGGGGCCGCGCCGGTAGATCTCCGCGGGCCGGCCGGTCCCGACGACGGCCATGTCGCCGGTGTTCTCGAGGGCCGGCATCATGTGGCGCCGGAACGAGTCCTTCGGCAGGGGACGTCCGAACACCACCTCGTAAACCCGGCGGAGTTCGAGCACCGTGAACGTGTCGCCGGCCAGGCCGGACGGGTCGACGGCCCGCGCGTACCGCTCGCGCAGGTCGGCGACGGCGAGGGCGACGACGTCCGCGTGGTCGAACGCCATCTCCTGCGTCACCCGGTCGTCGTCGACGGTGATCAGCATCGTGTCGCGGGGGAGCGCTGTGCGGGGCAGCGCGGCGCCGTGCGTCATCGACAGCACCCACCCGCGATCGTCGCGGTCGGGGTCGTCGAGCATCGCCAGCTGATGGAATTCGGTGCCCGTCAGCCCGGCCGTGGTGTGCAGGCACCGCTCGGCGGCGTCCCGCAGTCGTTCACCCTCGTGGAGGAAGGTGCCGGGAAGGGTGAAGTGGCCTGAACGGCGTGGAACCACAATCACTTTCAGTTCCGTTCCGTCGACGGTGAGGACGGCGACGTCGACCGCCACGGAGGGGCGCGGATAGTCGAGGAGGCTCTTGCCGTCGGAATCGGTCCATGCGGCCACGCAGGAATGTTAGCGCACGGTTGATCTATCTCGCGTTCGATCGGTCCTGCCTGCTCATCGTTGGTAGTTTGGCGAGAGATTCCCGGTACGTGCTGCGTGAGGAGATTCGTCCGTGGAGGTCGACAAGTCCGGCGACACGCTCGTCGTCCGTGCCCGGGACGGCGACGTGCGTGGCTATCCCGAGGGCGACGTCTACGCGTGGAAGGGCATTCCGTTCGCCGCGGCGCCCGTCGGCGACCTGCGGTTTCGCGCGCCGGTCCCGCCCGCACCGTGGGAAGGTGTGCGCGACTGCGTCGACTTCGGCCCGATGGCGCCGCAGGGGCACGGAACCGCCGTCCCCATCGATGCGGGACTCGAGATGGACGAGGACTGCCTGTCCGTCAACGTCTGGGCCCCGAGACCCGACGGCACTCCGCGGCCGGTGATGGTGTGGATCCACGGCGGTGCCTACTGCCTGGGAACCGCAGCCCAGGGCATCTACAACGGGCGCATCCTGTCCACCCTCGGCGACGTCGTGCTGGTCTCGTTCAACTACCGGGTGGGAGCGCTCGGCTTCCTCGACCTGTCGTCGTTCTCGACGGCCGAGCGGGTGTTCGAGACCAACTGCGGGCTGCGTGACCAGGTCGCGGCCCTCGCATGGGTGCGCGACAACATCGCATCGTTCGGCGGTGACCCGGACGAGGTGACGGTGTTCGGCGAGTCGTCCGGAGCCGGGTCGATCACCACGCTGATGACGTGTCCGAGCGCCGAGGGGCTGTTCCACCGCGCGATCGCCCAGAGTCCGCCCGCCACGTCGGTCTACGGGAGTGAGCGGGCGGCCACCGTCGCGAAACAGTTCCTCGACATCCTCGAGGTGGAACCCGGGCAGATCGACACACTGCTGCACCTTCCGTACCGCACGGTGATCGAGGCCAGCGACACACTCGTCAACGAGGTTCCGACGAGGATCCCGGGCACGCTCGCCATGGCACCCGTGGTGGACCGCGACTTCCTGCCCCGCTACCCGGTGGCCGCGTTCCAGAAGGGCTACTCGCACCGCATCCCCCTCATCATCGGTTCCAACAAGGACGAGTCGTCGATCTTCAAGTTCATGAAATCGCCTCTGCTGCCGGTCACTTCGGATTCGGTGCAGGAGATGCTGAGGGCGATCGCGACCGATCACCCGGAACTGCCCGCCGCTCGCCTCGCCGACATCCTGTCGGCGTACCCGGACCGCGGAAAAGCGAAGGGCGCGCTCGCGATGTCGCGGGACGCCGCGTTCCGGATGCCCGCCCTGTGGGTGGCCGACGCCCACAGCCGGCACTCGCCGACGTGGATGTACCGGTTCGATCAGGCCACGCCGATGCTCAAGGCCGCACGGATCGGAGCCGGCCACGCCACCGAACTCCCGTACGTCTTCGGCAATTTCGACACCCTCAACATCGACCCGACGTTTTGGCTCGGCGGCCGGAAGACGGCGCTCGAGGTGTCGGGCCGGATCCAGCGCCGGTGGCTCGCGTTCGCGCGGCACGGTGTCCCCGCCGCGCTGGACGGGTCCAAGCACTGGGCCCCCTACGACGAGGAGAACCGCTCGACGTTGCTGATCGACGGCGCGGACACCCTCGTGAAGGACCCGGACCACGAGATGCGGATCGCCTGGGGCAACGACGTCATGGGCTTCAACTGACGGGCACCTTGTCGTCGAGTTCCTTCAGGACGGGCAGCGCGAAGCAGGCCAGCCCGATGATCAGGACCGGGATCGCGAGCACGAAGAACGTCGGCTGGATTCCCCACTTGTCGAGGAGGGGACCGGCCAGCAGGTAGCCCAGCGGGCCCGCGGCGTACGCGGTGGACGTCATGACGCCGGTGACCCGACCACGCATGTGCTCCGGGCTGCGAGTCTGCATGGCGTAGTTGGCGATCGGGCCGACCGGACCGAACACGAGACCCTGGAGGAGGGCCAGCGCCAGAATCGCCCACAGCGGCGGCAGGAACGCCATCGCGACCATGGCCGCGCCCAGCACCGTCACCGCCACCACCATCAGCGTCCTGCGCGACACGAACGGCGCGAGCGGTCCGTACGCGAGGGCGCCCACCACGCCGCCGATACTGAGCGCCATCAGCACCGAACCCAGCTGGGCGGGCTTGTCGAGTTCGGTGAAGTACACCGGGAACACCACCGATTCGACGGGCATGTACAGCGCGACCACCGCCATGTCCACGAGCGCGATCGTCCGCAGGAGCCGGTTGTGCCACACGAACTTCAGCCCCTCGAGCGTGCCGTGCCAGATGGACGTCGGGCGCGTGGACGTGTCGGGTCTGCCGGCGTTCTCCAGTCGCAGGAACGCGATGGTGACCACGGACAGCACGAAGCCGACGGCGGTGACCCACAACGTGTTCACCGCACCCACCGTCGCGATGAGGACACCGCCGATGCCCGGACCGACGAGATACGCCACGTTGTAGTTCGCCTCGTAGAGGCTGTTCATCCGGTCGAGGGACCACCCCGCCGACTTCGTGGCGGCGGGCAGCATCGACTCCCGCGCCGCGATCCCGGCCGGATCGAACGCGGCGCCGATCGCGGCGAGGACGGCGATCACCGTCACGGTGAGGCCCGTCGTGTTCGCGATCACCGGGATGGCCGCCACGGACAGGGCAGACAGGCAGTCGGAGATCATCGACGTGCGGCGACGTCCGAACAGGTCGACGAACGTGCCCGCGAACAGGCTCGACACCAGCAGCGGGAGGGTGGCCGCGCCCGCGACGATCGCGGCGTCCGACGCGCGACCGGTCCTCTCGAGCACGAGCCAGGGCAGCACGACGATCGCGATGCCGTTGCCCGTGGACGAGAACAGCGTCGCGAGGTTCAAGAGGATCAGGGGCCCGAACCGGCGAGTCACAGCCGTCTCGGTGGCGGTCACGGCAAGGGTCCTCTGGTCGGCTCGATCGGTGGTCCTTCGACGCTAACAGCGAGGTCGTGGCCACCGCGAGCGAATTTCGGCCGCTACTGGTTGCGTTGCAGGGTCAGTTCGGCGAGGGTGCGCGCACCGTCGCACGGGTCGCCGGTACCAGACCGCTGCTGCACCCACCACGTGATGACACCGGAGTAGGCGGCGGTGATCCCGCACGTCGCCGAATCACCCGGACGCCGGGCGCTGAACGCCGACGTGCCCGCGATCGACGTGGTTTCCACCTGATAGCCCAGCTGGTCCGCCACACTCCGCTCCCGTTGCAGCGAGTTGTTCTCGAACCAGCCGAACGTGACGTCGATGGATCCGGCGGCGGAGGACACCGTCCACATGCACACCGCGCCGAAGAAGTACTGGTCGATGCCGGCGCCGTGGAGGGTCTCCGCGATCTTGTCGTTGGGGACGGCGTCGCACTCGCGGAGGAGCTTGTCGAACTGCGGTGAGCCGCCGCCTTCGGAGGCGGCCGCGCCCTCGGGCAGGGGACTGCCGGTGACGGAGGTGCCGCAGCCGGCGAGCACCACCGCGGACGCCACCGCCGCGGCGAGCCGGCGGGCGGCGCTCACTTGACCTTCTCCAACGTCAGCCGGCCGAGCGCGGTCGGGGCCGCGCACGGATCGGAGGGCGCGGTGCCCGTGCCGTAGCGGACCAGCCAGTGCACGAAGTCGGAACCGGTGCCCAGCGCGACCTCGCAGAACCCGACGTTCTGCGAGGAGAACCCGCGGTGCCCGGCGATCTCGAGGTCGTGGACCTCGTGACCGATGCCCTTGGCCACCGACCGTTCCCGATCGATGGGGCTACCGCGGTACCAGGTGAACATCACGTACCGTTCGCCGCCGTCCGCTTCCCACCGGCACTTGATGCCGTTGCGCGACACCGGGGTGAGCCCGGTGATCCCGGCCCGCTCGTACACCTCGGCGTCGGTCAGCGAGCCGCATTCCCCCACGAACGCGCCGGGCTGCGCGGACACCGACGTCGTCGGCGCGGACGCCGCCGGATCGGTCTCGGAACCGTCGCCGGCACCGCAGCCGGCCAGCACGACCGCCGCGGCGACCACACATGTCGCGCGGACGGTCAGGCGGACCGGATCAGACGAGCTCCGCATAGCTCGGATTCTCGGCGATGTACTTCTCGACGTACGAGCACGACGGAATCACGGTGAGCCCGCTGGCCTTCGTGTCGTCGAGGGCGGCCTTCACCACCTCCGCGGCCAGACCCTGACCACGGAACTGGGGGTACGTCACGGTGTGGTGGAAGTCGCGGGCACCGTTCCGCTCGAAATAGTCGGCGTATCCGGCCAGCTGACCGTCGAGGTAGATCTCGAACCGGGATTCCGACACGTCGTGCTCCACCGTGGCCGCCACAGACCGCTCCTCTGCTCGTGTGGCGTGCGCGCTGTCCCGCGCACGCTGTCACCCGCAGATTACCGTCAGTCCGCGAGGTTGGTGCGCAGCAGCATGACGTTGTAGTCCGACCAGGTGGTAGCCAGGAAATACAGATCGGATCCCTGCGACCACGGGTGCATGTACGCGCCGTACAACTCGGGCACGTCCCGGCTGCTCACGAGCACCTCGGGTTCGCTCCAGCCGGATTCGAGATGGTCGGACCGGCGCATGACCACCGAATTGCCGGCGTCGGTGTACATCGCCACGAACTGACCGAGGTACTGGTTGAACTGCACCGACAACTCGCTGACGGGTCCGGGGATGACCGGTGCGGCGACGGTGGCGTTGGCCTTCACCCACGCCTTGCCGTCCCAGTACTCGTACAGCGTGAGGTTCCGGATGTCCGCTTCCTTCACCCGCGACAACCGGGCGTCGCCGGAGCGACCCGACGGCGTGCCGAACGCGTAGACGAATCCGTCGTGCTTGACGTACGAGCCCATCTGGAAGTTCTCGGCGCCCGTGCCGGGCACGTTGGGCCGCAGCGTCAGGGGGTCGGTGACCCAGTTCTCGCCGTTGTCCACGGAGTATGCGATGCCGGACGCGTTGGTGTCCCACTCGCCGGGGGCGCCCCAGCTCCGCACGGACATGTAGTTGATGTACTGCGTCGCGCCGGGACCCTCGCCGACCGAGATGCCGGTGGTGGGGATGACGGTCTGCTCCACACCCGGGATCTTCTTGCTCTGGATGATCTCCTTGGAATGGTTCGGGGTATCGATCGGGGAATTGTCGATGCCCATCCCGTCGGTGAGGTCCTTGTCGGAGCTGCGCAACAGGATGTTGCTGCGCCAGTCGCCGACCAGACCGCACAGCGGGTTGTCGCTCAGTCCGACGGTGTCACCGAACGCGGTGAGGATCTCACCTCCGCCGTTGTCCCACATGATGCCGAGGTCGGTGCCGAGCACCCGGAACCTGCCGATCGTGTCGTTGGAGCTGCGCGGACCGGTGATGTGCGCGATAGCCTGAGTTTTGCCACGTAGCTCGGGAAGGCGACCGTCGCTTCCGTTGAGCCAGGGAATGGGGTTGATGCCCTGATTCGAGCCGCTCGAGCCGAGGCTGCCGGTTCCGAGGCACGGGGCCGCCGCCGCAACAGGGGGCGTCATCGTGAAAAACGTGCAGGTTGAAGCGAGTAAGGCGGGCATCGCCAGGGAGGCGACACGGCGGAGTCTGGTCACGAGCGCACCTCTCTGCGAGGAATCGAGTCGGGTCCGGTCACGCTAGCAATACCTCACCTGTCACACCAGCCCCCGCGTTGACTCACGAAAAATGCGCGCGTACACCTATTCGTTGCCTCATCGAGGAA